>JBARMS010000001.1:0-9240 GCA_049802575.1 Acidobacteriaceae bacterium
CAGTGAAGGCGATCCTTCGATTTTTGCCGGCGATGGCCCTGCTGGCCGCCCTGGCGGTTAGCTCGCCCGTGGCCCTGCACGCGCAGCAACCGGCGGCCGCTCCGCAGACCGGAGCGCCGACCCGCGAGCACATGGATGAGCCGGAGACGAACTCCCAGGTGGAGCAGTACCGGCACTCCAAGACGGTGCAGGCGATTGCGCGCCGTCTGCACATCAAGACGGAAACAGCGGCGGACATCTTCGAGGACATCAACTCCGGCGTTCTGCTGTTCGTGATTGCCTACTTTCTGCTGAAGTTCATCCCCGGGGTGTTTCGACGCCGGTCAGAGACGCTGCAGAAGGACCTGACCACGGCGCAGGCGGCGACCGAGGATGCGAATCGCCGGCTGGCCGCGGTGGAAGCGCGCCTGTCGCGGCTGGACGGTGAGATTGAGGCGATTCGCCAGCAGGCGGAGCGCGATTCCGCGGAAGACGAAAAGCGGATCCACGCTACGCTCGAGAGCGAGCGCGAGCGGATTATCGCGTCGGCGGAGCAGGAGATTACGGCCACGCAGGCGGCGGCGCAGCGCGAGCTGAAGAAATTTGCCGCGGATCTGGCCATCGACAATGCGGCGCGCCGGATTCAGCTTTCCATGGACACGGATCGCGCGCTGGTGAAGGAATTCGGCGCCGGCCTGTCGGAGAAGTCGGGAGGGAAGGCCTAGATGGCAAGCTACGCATCCCGCTACGCGCAGGCTTTCGCCGACGTGATTTTTGAGACCCACCTGAACGCGAAGGACGTGCAGCACCAACTCGCCGACTTCGCTGCGGCGTGGCATGAGAGCCGGCCTCTCCGCGAGTTCTTCCTCGATCCATCGTTTCCGACGGAAGAGAAGGTTGCGCTGCTGGACAAGCTGAATGCGAAGCTGGGCATGGCGGCGCAAACGCGGAATTTCGTCGCGGTGCTCATCCGCAACGACCGCATCGCGGGATTCGACGATGTGGCGGCGGAACTGCGGCGCGAGATCAATCGACGTCTGGGCATTTCTGAGGCGAAGGTGATTTCCGCGCGCAAGCTCGACGATGCGGAGCGGCGCGAACTGGAGAAGCAAATCGCCGGCCTGACCGGCGGCCAGGTGGAAGCGCATTTCGAAGAAGACAGCTCGCTGCTGGGCGGAGCGATCGTGCAGGTGGGCAGCACGGTCTATGACGGATCGGTGCGCGGACGGCTCGACGGCCTGCGCGCGGAGCTGGTGGAGAGCTGACGCAGCCGATGGCAGCGGGGCGAAAGGCAAAGAGAACCGGAAGAGATTCGGGAAAAGAGACGCATGGCGCAGATTAAAGCAGACGAAATTACAGCGCTCCTGAAGGAGCAGATTGCCAACTACGACGCGAAGATGCGCGTGGACGAAGTGGGCACCGTGATCACCCTGGGCGACGGCATCGCGCGCCTGCACGGCCTCGACAAAGTGATGGCCGGGGAACTGCTCGAATTTCCGCACGGCATCGCCGGCCTGGCCATGAGCCTTGAAGAGGATCAGGTGGGCAGCGTGCTGCTCGGCGACTACACCGAGGTGCGCGAAGGCGACCAGGTGAAGCGCACGGGGAAGATTCTCAGCGTGCCGGTGGGCGACGCGATGATCGGCCGGGTTGTCAATTCACTGGGCGTGCCCATTGACGACAAGGGACCGATCCAGACCTCGGACATGCTGCCCGTCGAGAGGCTCGCCCCGGGCGTAATCGATCGCCAGCCGGTGCGCGAGCCCATGATGACCGGCCTCAAGGCCATCGACTCGATGATCCCCATCGGCCGCGGCCAGCGCGAGCTGATCATCGGCGACCGCCAGACGGGCAAGACTGCGGTAGCGCTGGACACCATCATCAACAACGAGAAGAACGACCTGATCTGCATTTACTGCGCGATCGGGCAGAAGCGTTCGTCGATTGCCCAGGTGGTGCAGACGCTGGATGAATACGGCGCCATGGGGCACACCATCGTGGTGGCGGCTTCGGCATCGGAGCCGGCCCCCATGCTCTATCTGGCTCCTTATGCTGCGTGCGCCATCGGCGAGTATTTCCGCGACAAGGGCAAACACGCGCTGCTGATCTACGACGATCTCTCCAAACACGCCATCGCGTATCGCGAAATTTCTCTGCTGTTGCGGCGTCCTCCAGGCCGCGAAGCGTATCCGGGCGACGTCTTTTACCTGCATTCGAGACTGCTGGAACGGGCATCGAAGCTGAGCGACAAGCTGGGCGGCGGATCGCTGACGGCGCTGCCGATCATCGAAACGCAGGCCGGCGACGTTTCGGCGTACATTCCGACGAACGTTATCTCCATCACCGACGGGCAGATCTTCCTCGAGACCGATCTGTTTAACTCCGGCCAGCGGCCCGCGGTCAATGTCGGGCTGTCCGTCTCGCGCGTGGGATTTTCTGCTGCCATTAAGGCCATCAAGCAGGTGGGCTCGACCCTGAAGCTGGACCTGGCGCAATACCGTGAACTGGCGGCCTTTTCGCAGTTCGGCAGCGATCTGGACAAGGTGACGCAGAATCAGCTCAACCGCGGTCAGCGCTTGTCTGAGCTGCTGAAGCAGCCGCAGTTTGAGCCGCTGCCGGCGGAAAAGCAGGTGATCATTCTGTTTGCGGGAACGCAGGGCTACCTGGACGACCTGAAGGTGCAGCAGATTCGTGCCTTCGAGGATGGGCTTTACAAGTACCTCGACGCGGGGCAGACGCAGTTGCTGAGCGACATTGCGACGAAGAAGGCCCTCGATGACGATCTGCGCAAACGCATTCACGCGGCGCTGAAGGAATACAAGGAAAATTTTGTGGCTGAGCATGAAGAAGCGAAGCTGAAGGAAAGCTCGGTGAAACCGGTGAGTCCGCAGGAACAGAAAAAGGCCCAGGAACAACAGCCGCAGCAGGCCGTGGCGGCGCACTAACCCATGGCGAACGTTCTCGATTTACGGCGGCGCATCCGCAGCGTGCGCAACACGCGGCAGATCACCAAGGCCATGAAGATGGTCTCGGCGGCCAAGCTGCGCCGCGCCCAGGAGCGCGCGGTGTCGGCGCGGCCCTACGCGTCGATGCTGGCCAGCGTGCTCGAGTCGCTCAAGCGCCGCGCGGAAATCTTCGATCCGGTGACGGGCGAGGTGCGGCATCCGCTGCTGCTTACGCGGCCGGAAAAGCGCATCCTGCTCGTGGTCGTCTCCGGCGACAAGGGATTTGCGGGTGCGTTCAACACGAACATCTTCAAGGCTGCGGCAAACTTCATCGTCGAGAACGACGACAAGCAGATCGACATCGAGGCGATTGGGCGCAAGGGTCGCGATCTCTTCCGCCGGCGTTATCCGGCGGCGCAGTTTGCCGAGAGTGCAGAGGAAGGCCAGCGCCCGGAACGGCAACGAGGCGGCAGCGCCATTGAAGTGATTCAGGGGCAGGCGACCGCGCTCGACAAGCTGAACTACGATGCGATTCGCGAGCTGGCGGAAGAGATCATTGCCTGGTACACGCACGAGGAGATCGACGCGGCGTACCTGGTCTACAACGAATTCAAATCGGTGATCCAGCAGCGCGTGGTGGTGGAGCGGGTGCTGCCCATCCTCTCGCTCAGCATGCACGAGGTGGAGCGGGCGCAGGAGCCGACGCTGGAAGAGCGCGAGCGCGCGGCCGAAGCGGCGTTGTCGGCAGGCGTCAGCCTCTATCCGCATGAAGCCGAAGCCGCGCAGAAGCAGCTGGAAGACGAGGCGAAGAACTTCGGCACCGCGGAAGTGGACTACATCTACGAGCAGCCGCCGCATGAGATTTTCGCCGAGGTGCTGCCGCGCTACGTCACTTCGCAGCTCTATCACGCGACGCTGGAGTCGATTGCCGCCGAGCATGCGGCGCGCATGACGGCCATGGATTCGGCGACCAACAACGCTTCCGACATGATCGATTCGCTGACGCTGACCATGAACCGCGTCCGTCAGGCAGCGATTACGAAAGAGATTATCGAAATTGTGAGCGGCGCAGCCGCTATTTAAGGCGAACAGAAGATCTATGGCAGAAAACATCGGCAGAGTGGTTCAGATTTCGGGTCCGGCGGTCGACGTGCAGTTTGAAGAAGCGACGATGCCCCCCATTTACCAGGCGTTGCGCGTGGTCGACGAGGGCTTTACCGTCCCGTTTCCCATCAACGTGATTCTCGAAGTGGAACAGCATCTCGGCGAGGGCCGCGTGCGCTGCGTCGCGATGGAAGCGACCGAGGGCATGGTCCGCGGCATGAAGGCCATCGACCAGGGTGGGCCGATTTCCGTGCCCGTGGGCCGTGCCACGCTGGGCCGCGTGCTCAACGTGATCGGCGAGCCGGTGGACGAGCTGGGCCCGGTGAACGCAAAGCAGCGCAATCCCATCCACCATCCGGCGCCGGCGTTCGACGAACAGTCGACGCGGGAGGAGATGTTTGAGACCGGCATCAAGGTCATCGACCTGATCCAGCCGTTTCTGAAGGGCGGCAAGACCGGCCTCTTCGGCGGCGCCGGCGTGGGCAAGACCGTCGTCATCATGGAGCTGATCAACAACGTCGCGACCAAGCATGGCGGCTTCAGCGTGTTTGCCGGCGTGGGCGAGCGCACCCGCGAGGGCAACGACCTGTGGCTCGAAATGCAGGAGTCGGGCGTCATCAATCTCAAGGATCCGTCGAAGTCGAAGGCCGCGCTCATCTACGGCCAGATGACGGAGCCGCCTGGAGCGCGCCTGCGTGTGGCACTCACCGGCCTCACTGTCGCTGAATACTTCCGCGATGAGGAAGGCGCCGATACGCTGCTCTTCATCGACAACATCTTCCGCTTCACGCAGGCCGGTTCTGAAGTTTCGACCCTGCTCGGCCGCATGCCGTCGGCCGTCGGATACCAGCCCAACCTGGCGACGGAGATGGGCGAACTGCAGGAGCGGATCACCTCGACGAAGCGCGGCTCCGTCACATCGGTGCAGGCCGTCTACGTGCCTGCCGACGACCTCACCGATCCTGCGCCGGCGACGACGTTCGCTCACCTTGACGCCACCACGGTGCTGTCGCGTCCTCTTTCGGAACTCGGCATCTACCCCGCCGTCGATCCGCTGGCGTCCACCTCGCGCATCCTTACGCCGCGCGTGGTCGGGCAGGAGCACTACGACGTGGCGCAGGGCGTGAAGAAAATCCTGCAGCGCTACAAGGATCTGCAGGACATCATCGCCATTCTCGGCATCGACGAGCTGTCGGAAGAAGACAAGATCACCGTGTCGCGCGCCCGCAAGGTGCAGAAGTTCCTCTCCCAGCCGTTCCACGTAGCCGAGCAGTTCACCGGCATCCCGGGCCGCTACTGCAAAGTCGCCGACACGGTGCGCAGCTTCAAGGAAGTGATCGAAGGCAAGCACGACGACGTGCCGGAGCAGGCGTTCTACATGCGCGGCACCATCGAAGAAGTGCTGGAAGAAGCCGAGAAGCTGAAGGCGGTGAACAAGTAACCATGGCCGACGGTCAGCTCAAAGTACGTTTGGTCACGCCCGATCGCATCCTCGTCGATCAGACGGCGGATGCGGTCGAAGTGCCCGGCAAGAGCGGGTACATCGAGGTGCTCTACGGGCACGCGCCGCTGCTCTCCGCCATTGGAGCGGGCGAAGTGCGGCTGCATGGCGGCGAAGCCGGCGGAGGTTCGGAATCCGCCCAGCGCTACAGCGTGGCGCGCGGCTTTGTCGAGGTGCTCCCCGACCGGGTGACCATCCTCGCGGAAACCGCCGAGAAGCCGGAAGAGATCGATACCGGCGCCGCGCAGGAGCAGCTCCAGCATGGCCATCAGCTCTGGAATGAGGCCGGCGAAGACCCCGAGAAGTACAAGCACGCCAACGAGGTGATCGCCGAGGCGGAAGCGAAGCTGGCCAGCGCCGCGGGCAAGGCGTAGGGCAGAGAACTGCCGCCAGGCAAGAAATGGCGGAGGGTTGGGGCGGCCGGCAAGTCAGCGAGTCGGCCAGCCAGCCAGTCAGCCAGCCGGCGAGTCAGCGGCAGCGAGTTTCTCCGGCATCGACGAATGGACCCGCCCTGAGCGCCGGCTCGTGGGTCAATCAAATGGATTCTCGATGCGCAGATTGCCGAATCTGCGGCCGTCCTGCAGATCCTCGCTGAACAAAACTGCGCAGCCGGATTGCTGCGCTCCCGCGACAATGAGCGCGTCGTACCACCACAGGCCGCCCTGCCCCTGCAGACGCAGCGCTTCTGCATAGAGTCCGGCAGAAGAATGGACCGCGAGGAGCGGGCGGAAGACGGTTGTCAGATACTGTTCGGCTTCGGTCGGCTGCATGGGTCGCGCTAAACGCCGAAGCGCCACGTTGAAGAACTCCTGCACCACCTGATAGCTGACAACCCCCTTGTGGGACTCGAGGGCCTCGCGGATGAGCGCCCGGGCCCGCTTCGCCTTGTGGGGCGCGCTGTGGTCGAAGGAATAGACGAAGACGTTCGTGTCGAGGAAGACCCTATCGCTCATTCAGTTCGTCCCGACTGAAATGCTTACCTGCATCGATAGCGTCCAGGCTTGTCATGAGCGCGTCGAAACTCCGGGCGTCGCCCTCCCTCGCTGTAAACTCCTCAAGCCACTCCCGGAAAGCCGCGTTCAGGGTGCGTTTCTGCGCGCGCGCTATGGAACGCGCCCGCTCAATGAGGTCCTCATCGGCGCTGAAAGTCAGGTTTTTCATACGAAAATAGTGTACACGAAAATCGTGTTGGTTGGTGTCGTTGGATTCAGCGGACCGCGGGCCCATGGCGGTTAACCATGGCAAGTCAGTCAATCCCATTGGATAACGTCTTTGCTTTCAGCAAACCGGTTCCGCGTTGGTAATGTGACCGGGACATTTCCCTACGCCCGGGCAATGCGGTCCCCGCTCCCGATCACCGGCCCATCCCGGCCCTTCGCACCCCTCCTGTAGACTCATCTGACCCACGTGAACCTGCCGGTCCAATCCGAGGCCGAGGCGGAGTCGCTGCCTGGCTTTTGGGCGTCGATCCGCGAGGCGCTGCGCGGCTCGCACCAGGACTACACCCGCGGTGACCTGAACCGCTCGATCCTGCTGCTGGCTATTCCCATGGTGCTGGAGATGGCGCTGGAGTCGCTGTTCGCCGTGGTGGACATGTTTTGGGTGGGGCGGCTGGGCGCGAACGCGGTCGCGACCGTGGGTGTGACCGAGGTGCTGCTGGGGCTGGTGTTCTCCATCGGCATGGGCCTGTCGCTCTCGACCACGGCGATGGTGGCGCGGCGCATCGGCGAGAAGGATCCCGAGCACGCGGCCATAGCGGCGGTGCAGGCCATCGCGCTGGGGCTGTTTGTTTCCCTGGCGCTGGGCATTCCGGCAGGAATTTATGCGCCGCGGCTGCTGACGCTGATGGGCGGGACGCCGGCGATGGTCGCGGTGGGATCGGGGTATGCGCGGATCGCGCTGGGTGGGTGCGGCGCGATCGTCATGCTCTTTCTGAACAATGCCATCTTTCGCGGAGCGGGCGATGCGGCGATCGCGATGCGGCTGCTGTGGGTCTCGAACATCATCAACCTGATCCTCGATCCCTGCTTCATCTTTGGGCTGGGGCCGTTTCCGCATCTGGGCGTCACGGGTGCAGCGCTGGCGACCTTCACGGGGCGCAGCATCGGCGTGCTCTACCAGTGGTGGCGGCTGCTGCACGGGACGGAGCGGATCCATGTGCTGGCGCGGCATCTGCGGCTGAACGTGCCGGTGTTTGGGCGGCTGCTGCGCGTTTCGCTGACCGGCATTCTGCAATTCGTGATTGCGAACGCGAGCTGGATCTGGCTGGTGCGCATCGTGGCCATGTTCGGCGCGGCGGCGGTGGCGGGCTACACGGTGGCGATGCGCGTGGTGATGTTCTTCCTGCTGCCGGCGTGGGGGTTGAGCAATGCGGCGGCGACGCTGGTGGGGCAGAACCTGGGAGCGTCGCGGCCGGACCGCGCGGAGAAGGCAGTGTGGCGGACGGGCCTCTACACCATGCTGTTTCTGGCGGCGCTGGGCGTGGTGTTTGTGATCTACGCCGAGCCGGTGGTGCGCTTGTTTGTCAGCGATCCCGAGGTCATTCGCATTGGATCGCGGGCGCTGCGCACGTTTGCCTGCGGCAACATCGCCTATGCCTGGGTGATGACGACGCTGCAGGCTTTCAATGGAGCGGGCGATACGGTGACGCCAACGATTGTCTACTTCCTCGGCTTCTGGGTGCTCGAGCTGCCGCTGGCGTGGACTTTGGCGCGCGGCTTCGGGATGCGGGAAGAGGGAGCGTTTCTGGCCGTGGTGATCGCGGAAAGCGCGATTGCCGCGCTGAGCATCGCGCTGTTCCGGCGCGGGCGCTGGCGGACCAGGCGGATCTGACGCCTCGGCAAAAAAGCTCGCACACGTCTGCCTGAAATTGCGACAAATCGCCTGATTTACAGCACCTTTGGGGGATTACCTGGGGAATCCCCCTGTGCCCGCCGTCACATACAATCGTGCGCTCCGCGGCAGAGAGTTAAGTACCGGAAAGGAGGGTTATTATGCCGAATCGAATCCACGTCGCATTCGTGGCGGGGCTGTTGGCCACCGCCGCATTCGGAGTAGCCCAGACTACAACGCAAATCAAGCAAGTACCTGTAAAGCAAACGTCGCCCGCTTCCGGGAAACAGATGTACGCCACCTACTGCGCAGTCTGCCATGGAGCAGATGGCCGCGGGAATGGACCGGCGGCCACTGCGATGAAAGCGCCGCCCACGGACCTGGTTCAGCTGGCGAAGGAGAATGGCGGGAAATTCCCCAGCAACCACGTCTATGCCGTACTGAAGTTTGGGACGGAGACGCCGGCGCATGGATCGCAGGATATGCCGGTTTGGGGTCCAGCGTTTCGTTCTCTGGGCTCGGGCGGTCCGATCACCGATATGCAGGAGCAGCAGAGGATCGCGAATCTGACCAACTATCTGAAGTCTCTCCAGCAATAAGTTTGGGGAAGTTTCGGGCAACAAAAACTCCCTGCCGGGGTGCACGCGGCAGGGAGTTTTTCGTGTGGGCGCCGAACTAACTCACCTTCATGAGGATGATGACGAAGGTGAAGAGGGCGAGGGATTCCATAAAGGCGAGGCCGAGAACCAGGAAGAGCTGGATAGCGGCGCGGGCTCCAGGATTGCGGGCAACGGCTTCGGCGGCTGAGCCGGCGGCGCGGCCCTGGCCGAGACCGCAAAGGCCGGAAGCGATGGCCATGCCGATGCCGGCGCCGATGGG
>JBARMS010000002.1:0-50055 GCA_049802575.1 Acidobacteriaceae bacterium
GGCTACGGAGCGCGCGAATGGCGCGGAAGTCGTGGCGCCTCCCGTTGCCCGCCGCGCGTCGCGCCGCGTGCAGCGCAAAGTGAAGATGCTGCACGATCCCAACCCCAAGTATTCGGGATTCGCGCGCCTGCAGGAGCTGCTCGACCGGCTCAACGGCATTTCGCAGACGCTGACGTTTTCCATGCAGGGAGACGAGCTGACCTATACGCAGCGCTCAACTGCAAAGATGTCGAATTTCGAGACGCAGATGAAGGGGTTCATCGATCAGGGCCCGGCGATCCCGATGAAGCTGACGAACCAGCACGGACGGCTGGGCGATGCGGAGCATGGATTCCACACGCAAATCACCATCGATAACTACGCGTCGGGCTATGTGGACATCGACGACCTGCTGGCCAGCGACGATCTCGGCCTGCAGGAGGCATTGGTGCATGTTCTCGCCGAGCGCACGGCGACGACCGATTATGCGGGACGCCTCGGCTCGCCGTCGCTCGATCAATCCACGCCGCTGAAGCGGTCGCAATTCCTGGCCGCGCACGAGGCCGGGATCGACGCGGAAGTGGAGCTGATGAAGGATTTCTTCGGCGACAACACCATTCAGGCCGATCCAGACCCCGATACCGGCGCCAACGTTCACAATTTCATCAACAGCCACAACGACCACATCTACGCCCGGCTGCAGCAGGGCACGGGCGATCAGAGCGGCGTGCAGGCCGTGCACATTGAGGTCGTCACCGCCGACGGGAAGACGCTGACGCCGGCGCAGTTCCGCGCGCTGGTGAAAAGCCGCAAACCCGCCGGCAGCAGCGGGACCACGCATGTACATCCCAAAGCGGCGGGCAGCTCGCCGGCCGCGGCCGATGCGGCAAGTGCCGGCGAGGGAGTGCATTCGCCGAGTCATTCGCTCGACGGGGCAACGCGAAGCGATATGGAATCGCGCTTCGGCTTCGACTTCAGCCAGGTGCGGGTGCATACGGGCGCGCGGGCGGCGGCATCGGCTCGCAGCGTGAACGCCCTGGCCTACACCGTGGGGAGCGACGTGGTCTTCGGCACCGGCCAGTATGCGCCGCATTCCGACGAGGGTCGGCGGCTGCTGGCGCACGAGCTGACCCACGTGGTGCAAGCGAGCCGCGGGTGGATGAACCATCCCGAGCAGGCCCTTGAGGAGCAGGCAAGCCGCGCAGAGCAAGGCGCGAACGCCGTCGGCCGCACGGGGTCTCGAGGCAGCTCATTCACGCCGCGGCTCCTGATGCAGTCAGCGGGAGCCCGTTGCACAGGGATTGAGCTCACACTTCCGCACACAATCGTTCTCTACGGCACGGAAGGACCGATGTCTGCAACGGTCGCGCTGAAGCAGGATCTGGCGCCGGGCTCGTACAACGTAACCTATGACGCGAAATCGGGAGAGCTGGTCGTTCCCGACGTGCCCGGCGGCAGATTTCTGCAGATCTCCGGCACCGTGAAGGGGACCAAGCAACAGATTGCCGCCGCGCAAAACAAATGGCAGAGCTATCTGGAGAGCCTCACCGATGCGCCGGTCACGATGACGGTGCAGGGCGCGGGCGCCGCAGGCGGGGGAAGCTCAGGGCGCGGGGGGGGGGCACAGGGTACGGGCGAAGGCGCGAAGGGCGGGGGTACCGCGCAGCAGCAAAGCGGAGGCGCAGCCGGAAAATCGGGAGGGCAGGCCGGCGGCACCGGAGCGGGAGGGAAAAAAGATCCGGGTCAGCGAGGCGGCGGAGGAACCGCGGGGACATCGCCGGTGCCGGCCCAGGGCAGCGGGTCGGTGGTCGTGCAGATTACCAATCCTGCGCAGATTGATGAGCTGAAGCGGCGCGGCCTTCTCGACGGGCAGACGGCCGATGACATCAAGAAGAGGGCAGATCAGCATCAGCCTCTGACGTTCGACGAACTGATCGCGCTGTTCGATGCATTGAGTCAAACCATGGTCGTGCACGGCGCCGGTGAACAAAAGCCGTCCACGGACAACGATACCCGCAAGAAAGACAGCTGGGTGGATATCGCCCGGTTCATTAAGGAAAACCGGGATAAATTCTCGGGCCAGCAAGCCACCGGCGACAACGGGATGTCGCTGGATGAGATGAAGGCGATCCTCGCGAAATACCACCAGTTCGTGGGCGTGAAAGATGCGTCACAGCCAGGCACAGCGCGAACTGCGGAAGAGCGCGTCGAGAAGTTCAATCCGGAAAAGCGAGCAAGCTGGAACACGCTGCAACCGTGGGAAAAGGACATCTGGAAGCAGTACACGGCGAAATACGGGGAGCCGTCGATGGAGAGCTCCCAGACCGACCTCCATCTGACGCCGGAAATGAAGTTTCGCATTGCGCTGCACATCTCGCCGAACTTCATGAAGGAGGGCGCGCGCGAAGCGGCCCACGCTTTGTTTAACGACCCGATCTTCATCGGGGGCACCCTTCTGTCGATTGCTCTGTATATCGCCGCATGGCTGGCTCCCGAGCCGCTGTTCAGCAAAGCATTCGCGGCCGGTGTCACGATCGCGCTGCTCAGCGTGTTCAGCATCAGTGAAATCCGCAATGTGGCCGTAGCCTGGATGCGGCTCGAAGATGAATCGGAAGCGGCGAGGAGCTTCAACGAGCTGGAGAGCGCGGGCGAGAACTTCGGGAAGTCGATCGGCGGTGTCGGGCTACGCGTGCTGGTCATGCTGGCGACCATCTTCGCGTCCAAAGCGCTGCCCACGCCGGGAGTGCCGCCCGAAGGCGGCGGCGGTGGCCTCGCACCGGCAACGGCGGGAGGGCCCCCGATTGAAGGGCCAGCCGGAGTTACGGGGGGCGGCGGGACGGGAGGGGGCGCGATCGCAGCTAACGGAATCAAGGTGCTGGGCGACGGCACGGTCGTGATCGCCGGACCGGGCGCAGGCAATCTCGCTCAGTCGTCGACAGCCTCAGGAGGCGGGGGGGGAGCGCGCTCGGGAGGCGGCTCGGGCCGAGGCAGCGGGCCCGCGGGCGGTGGGCCGGGCAGAGATGCCTCGCGGCCGGAGAGCCCGGAGGCGCCACAGCGTCCTGCAGGTGCTGTACCGCCCAAAGGAGAAGAAGTCTTTCAGGAGATCACAGACGAACTGGGGCTTCAGCGCCCTCGCGCGAATCAACCGCAAAACGCGCGCCAGGGAGCCGCGGACGCCCGCAAAGCTGGATTCGTCGGACCAAAAGGCGAGCCAAAGAAAGTCGATCTTGCGGTTCAGCCGCACGGAAGCGCGCCCACCGTCCGGGACGAGCTGGGTGTAACCGGCAGCGATGCGCAATCCGCTCACGTCGGGCCGACTTCGGGACTTCGCGACGTTCCTGGCTATAGCCGCAGCGGAGCAGAAACAACTTTGCTCGATCCGAAAACGCACGCCGCGTTCGACAGCTACTGGAAGGACTGGGCGCAGGCGATGAGGCGAGCGGGAAACACGACCTGCACGGCAGGCGAGTTATTCGACGTGATGCTCGAAGCCATCGAGCGGATCCCGGGGCTTTCGCCGCAAACCAAGGGCACCCTGTCATGGCGTTTGCAGCAGGAGATGTTTATCGAACTCGGGCTCAAGCCCGATACCGTCATAAAACTGCCGTATCCCAACATCAAGCCGCAGTAACTTTCGAGGATTGCTCATGTCCACCGGTTCCCCCATTTCGCCGCGCCTGGTCAAAGGCGGCATCGTCACGCTGGATCCGGATACGTCTGCGCTGCTGGGCGTGATCGCGCTGCAATACAACCCCGATTCGCTGTCGCGCACGCTGCAGATTCAGGCCGTGCAGGGCGGACAGGACGGGGTGCGGGTCGACGCGCTGCGCCTGCGCGGTCCGGCGATCGAGACCATCAAGATCGATGCGGAGCTGGACGCCACCGATCAGCTGGAATTTCCCAGCCAGAATCCGAACACGGTCCAATACGGCCTTCATCCCCGACTCGCGCAACTGGAAATGCTGGTGAATCCGACGGTCGAGACGCTGAACGTGGACAACGCGATGGCCAGCAGCGGCGCGCTGGAGATCATTCCGCTGGAGCAGCCGCTTACGCTTTTTGTCTGGAGCTCGAACCGGGTGGTGCCGGTCCGGCTCACCGATTTTTCCATCACCGAAGAAATGTTCGACGTGAACCTGAACCCGATCCACGCGAAGGTGAGCCTCGGCATGCGGGTGCTGAATGTCGACGACCTCGGATTCGATCATCCTGGAGGGCATATCTTCATGACCTATCTGAGTAATAAAGAGAACTTAGCCGCAATGGCCGGCAATGCGGCGATTACGGTTCTGGGACTGGGAGGTTTGCCATGAGCTCTCCGGTACGCGCATTTATTCAACTGGGCATCATTCCGCCGGTTGCTTTTCCGACGGACAGCCGCTACTACAACTCGGGCGTCTTGTCGTACACGTCGCCCACGGGCCAGGCGATTACGTATCTGGCGCGAAGGTTTGTTCCGCAGCCGGGCGCGCCTAACTATGCAAGAGTGGCCACACATACTGTGGTGCAGGGCGACCGCCTCGACCTGATCGCTGCGAAGTATCTGGGCGATCCGCTCATGTATTGGCTGCTCTGCGACGCCAACGGAGCGATCAGCCCCGGCAGCCTGGTGGAGACGCCGGGAAGCGCAATCAACATCACCATGCCGCAGGGCGTCCCAGGAGGGATGAGTGCTTGACAGCGTTCAAATGACGCTGATGATCGGTCCCATCTTCCCGGTCCCGGTTTCGAGCACCGTGCTCGAATCGCTGGCCGAAGTGGAGGTGAAGACCGAAGATGTGGGCACCAGCGGGTTCCAGCTCACCTTCAGCATCGACAAGCAGTCGCCGCTGCAGATCCTGTTTCTGCTGACGGGCGGCATGCCGCTGCTGTTTATGCGGGTGGTCGTGGTGGTGACGGTGAACGGCATACCCAGCGTGCTGATCGACGGAGTGATCACCAATAACCAGATATCTCCGGGAGACAAAGGCTCTAACTCCACGCTGACCATTACCGGCAAAGACCTGACCGCGCTGATGGATCAAACGGACTGGAGCGGCTTCCCCTTTCCCTGCTGCCCGGCCGAGGCGCGGGTTGCGCTGATCTGCGCGAAGTACGCGCTGTTCGGCGTGATTCCGCTCGTCATTCCCAGCGTGATGATCAATATCCCGCTGCCTATCGATCAGATTCCCAGTCAGCAGGGCACCGATCTGCAGTACGTCCGCTATCTTGCCGCGCAGGTCGGCTATGTCTTCTATATCGATCCCGGCCCGACGCCGGGGGTGAGCAAGGCTTACTGGGGACCGCAGATCAAAGTAGGCCCGGTGCAGCCCGCGCTTAGCTCGGATATGGATGCTTACACCAACGTGGAGAGCCTGCATTTCACCTTCGATCAGGAGAAGAATCGGATTCCCCTGGTCTATCTCTACATTCAGGAGACCGGCGTCAGCATACCGATTCCCATACCGCCGATTACGCCACTGAATCCTCCGCTGGGAGCGATTCCGCCGCTGCCGACGAATCTGCTGCCACCCGATCTGAAGCCATTTCGCGACGACCTGTCGAAGATGCCGATTCCGCAGGCCATCATGGTCGGCATGGCCGCGGCGGCGGATTACGCGGAATGCGTGACCTGCGAAGGCAGCCTCGACGTGACGCGCTACGGCGGAGTTCTGAAGGCGCGCCAGTTAGTGGGGGTGCGCGGCACAGGTCCGGCGTTCGACGGGCTGTATTACGTCAAGAGCGTCACGCACAAAATCAAGCGTGGCGAGTACAAGCAGAATTTCACCCTGACCCGCAACGGTCTGGTATCCACAGTGTCCACGGTGACCCCATGAGCTCGCAGGCTTCCATTCCGGGAGGGAGCGCCAGGCGCTTTTTCGGCAAGTATCGGGGGCTGGTGATCGAGAACATCGATCCGCAGCAGATAGGGCGCGTGCTGCTGCAGTGTCCGGACGTGCTGGGGGAAACGCCGTCGAGCTGGGCGATGCCGTGCGTTCCGGCGGCCGGCATTCAGGCGGGCTGTTTCATCGTGCCGCCGATCGGATCGCAGGTGTGGGTTGAGTTCGAGCAGGGCGACCCGGACTATCCCATCTGGACGGGCGGCTTCTGGGGGCTGGTGGCCGACGCTCCTATCTTTGCGACCGCGCCTCCGGCGATTCCGCCAGGACAGAACATCGTGCTGCAAACTACGGGCCAGAACATGCTGCTGATTAGTGACGCGCCGCCGTCGCCGGTAACAGGAGGAATCATTCTGAAGAGCACGACAGGAGCCATGATCGTGGTGAACGATACGGGCATTTACATCAGCAACGGCCAGGGAGCGATGATCACGCTCATTGGTCCCACAGTCGATGTGAACATCGGCGGACTTACGGTGATCTAACTATGCCTGCACCGATACTGCATCTGGGAGCCACGGTGCTGTGCTCGCACGGCGGACAGGCGCTGCCGACGGCGCCGAGCCCGCGCGTGCTGGTCTCCGGTATGCCGGCCACCACCATCGCCGCGCCCTACGCGGTCGCCGGTTGCGCCTTTATTCCTCCGGCGGGCAACGGCCCCTGCGTGACCGCGCAGTGGGTGGTAGGGGCGGTTCAGGTCACATCCATGGGACAGCCGGTGGCGATTATGACGGGTATGGCCACCTGCGTTCCTACCGGCACGCCGCTGCTGCCGGTGGTCGCGCAAACACGCGCACTGGCCACGTAGCTCCGGTGCGGAGGGGATAAGGACGATGTCGACGACCAACGTGAGTTATCCGTACCAATTCGACGGACGCGGGCGCACGTCCGATGCCGCCATCGCGGACTATGTGAGCCAAATGGTGGAGCAGGTGCTGTTCACATCGCCGGGCGAGCGCGTGAACCTACCCGACTTTGGCAGCGGCCTGCTGCAGCTCCCGTTTGCGCTGAACAGCGTGGAGATGGCCGCAGCGACGCAGTTCGCCGTGCAGGGCGCGCTGCAGAAATGGCTGGGCAGCTACATCAAGGTCAAATCAGTCGTCGCCACAGTACAGGAAGCCGTTCTGACCGTAACCGTCACTTACTTCCTGCTGAGCACCGATGTTACGCAGGTTCAGACCTATGTCTACGGGAGCTCATAGATGATCTATAGCTGCTGTGACAACAATCGCGCCGCCGCCGTGCTGGGGAATCCCGCGCTCAACGGGATTGCCTTCCTCGAAGTCCTCGACAGCGAGGCGGTGCCGCTCGGCCTGCCACGGCAGCAGATTTTGCTGCTGTATTGCCTGAAGCATCTGGCCTCGCTGCCCACGCCGGACAACATCCTGATCACGGGCGGGGAAAGCATCACCGGTGTCGCCGCTGCCTGGACGGCGATCGCCAAGTCACCGGCCACTATGGACGCGGTGACGCCCCCGCCGCCGACGCTTTCCTCCGCGGCCCAGAATTACCTCACGTCTTTGCCCGATGCGGCCAGCGTGCTGGCGATCGGCACGAATGTCGCCGGCGACTTCTCCACCTACACGCTGAGTCTGGTGAAGAGCATCGAGGATGCGGAGAATTCGGCGTTTGCGGTGACGGAAGTGCTCGACGGATTCGATCCGCA
Organism: Acidobacteriaceae bacterium; assembly: GCA_049802575.1. Lineage (GTDB taxonomy): Bacteria > Acidobacteriota > Terriglobia > Terriglobales > Acidobacteriaceae > Palsa-343. Next base: position 7,525 of record JBARMS010000002.1, read on the forward strand.
ACTCGCATCGGTGCAGTTCTCGTTCAAGGTGGAGTGCGGGCCGAACTTCGACTGCAACCCGCAGCCGCCGAACTGCCCACCGCCGGCGGTCACTCCGCCGCCGATCAACTACCTCGCCAAAGACTACGGCAGCTTCCGGCAGGTTCTGCTCGACCGCATCAACCAACTGCTGCCGAACTGGGGAGCCACCAGCGAAGCCGATATGGGCATCATGATGGCGGAATTGATTGCCTATGCCGGCGACATGATGAGTTACCGGCAGGACGCGATCGCCACCGAGGCTTATATCGAGACGGCGCGGAGCCGTATCTCTCTGCGCCGCCATGCGCGCCTGGTGGATTACTTTGTGCACGACGGATGCAACGCGCGGGCTTGGATCCAGCTCAATGTGCAGGGCAGTATCGGCCAGCAGATCTTTCTCGACCGCACGCAGACGCGCTTCTATACCTATGCGCCGGGAATGCCGACGAGCCTGCAGCCGGGCTCCGGGAACGAGGCGGCCGCGCTGCTGGCGGGCGTGCAGGTCTTCGAGCCGGTCTGCGATTCCATTCTGTATCCCGAACATAACCTGATGTATGTCTACACATGGGGTAACTTGAACTGCTGCCTGCCGCAGGGCGCAACCGAAGCTACGCTGCTCGGCTCTTACCCCAACCTTCAGCCTGGCGACGTACTCATCTTCCAGGAAGTTATCGGGCCGCAGACGGGCAACGCGGCCGATGCCGACATCCGGCACCGCTGTGCCGTGCGCCTGACGAACGTGGCCTGGCAGCAGCCCAATGGCAAGCCGCTCGCCGATCCGGCCTTTGAGGAAAAGACCGGCAAGCCGATCACCTCCTCGGCGCAGAAGCCTACGCCAGTTACAGAGATCCAGTGGGCGCAGGACGATGCTCTTCCCTTCGCAGTCTGCATTTCATCCACTTACATCGACGAATACTCGGGCGAGCAGTCGGTCGATAATGTGAGCGTCGTTCTCGGGAATGTCATTCTGGCGGATAACGGCCTTTCCTTCACCGATCAGCCGATGGGCACGGTGCCGTCACCAACCATCTACTATCCGGCGAACTCTTCGGCCGATCGTTGCCAGCTCACACCGGCCACGCCTGTTCCGGTACGCTTCCAGCCGCAAGTTCCGGAGAGCCCGCTCACGCAGGCCGTCCCGATTCCTATTGTTCCTCTGGCGGGGGTCGGCAACCCGATCACGACAGGCGTTGTATCGCTTGGGACAAGCGGCATGGTCACTCTGCCCAATGCGGGCGGCTATACCAGCCTGACGCTGCTGGTGACTAATGCCGCGAGCTGGCCGAACCTTTTCGGCGTCGTGGTGAAGAAAAACACTTCGAACGCGGCGAACATCGATCTTACCGTTGTCTATAACCCTCCGGGCGGAGCGGCGGGCCTGAACAAGCAAATCTCCGTTGAGGCGTTCACGGACCTGTCTCTCAATTCCGCGGATCCCGCCTATGCGTTAACCGTCGTCAACGGTAAGTCGAATCTTATCCAGTTAGGGGCAGGCGCCTCGTCGACGCCCTCCGGCTTCCCTCCCGGGCCAACGATGCTCTCCGCCACGGGGGCCGTCAACCTGCAGGACAAGAGCCACCCTCCGGTCACCTATCTCACCGTGCAGGCGAAGAATCCCACAAGCTGGCCGGCGCTCTTCGGCGTTCGCGCCGAGGCGGCGTCGGAATCCTCTTACTTCACCCTGGGCTTCTTCTATAACCCAGCTTCCGGAGCTGTGGGCGTGCCGCTTCCTGTCAAGGTGGAGGAGTTTCTTAACTTGTCACAGGAAGATGCCGCCGCGGAGATCGATGACGAGTCGGACCTGGTGACGGTAGACAGCTTCGCGCAGATGCCCGATCCGAGTTTGTCGGCCTGGGACCTGATGAACGTGAACGCGAGCGATGCTGTTCCGTCGATCACGCTCTCCGGCGCATCAGGCGTAGCGACGACGAACTGGACGCCGCTGCCCGACCTGCTCGACAGCGGAGCGACGGATCCGAACTTCGTGGTCGAAGTGGAATACACCGGGGCGGCCACGCTGCGCTTTGGCGACAGCACGAACGGCATGCGGCCGGATTCAGGCACCGTCTTCTCGTCGGACTATCGCATCGGGAGCGGGAGCGCCGGCAATGTGGGGGCGAACAGCATTGTCTACATCGGGTCCACCGACGCGCAAGTTGCGAGCGCGCAGTGCACGAATCCGCTGCCGGCTGCGGGAGGGATCGATCCGGAGACGAACAATCAGATCGCGCGGCGCGCGCCGCAGGCTTTCCTCACGCAGGAGCGGGCCATTACTATGGCCGACTACCAGTTCTTTGCCGATGCGAATTCCCAGGTCGAGCAGTCGGTCGCGTCGACTCGCTGGACGGGCAGCTGGTACACCGTCTTCATCGCGGTGCAACCGCAGAACGGCGGGACGCTTACTTCGGGGCTGCAAACGAACGTGCAGCAGTCTGTGAATCAAAACCGGCTGGCGGGCCAGGACCTGCAGCTTGACTCGCCGGATTATGTCTCGCTGGAGATCGCGCTGCAGATTTGCGTCGATCCGAGTTACTTCCAGCTCGACGTGCAGCGGGCGCTCATGCAGGTTTTGGGCAGCCAGATTCTCCCGAATGGCCGGAAGGGCTTCTTCTTCCCGGGTAACTTCACGTTCGGGCAGTCGGTCTATCTCAGCCCGATTTATGCCGCTGTATTGACGGTTCCGGGAGTCATGGGCGTAACGGCGCAAACTTTCCAGACGCAGGGCGTGGATACGTCGCAGTATCTCAACCCGGGCGAGATACCTCTGGGCCCGCTGCAGATTGCGCGGCTGGCCAACGATCCCAGTTTGCCGGATCACGGGCAGCTGACCTTCACCATGCAGGGAGGCAAATGACGATGCGACAGGCTGCGTTTCGGAATCGGCGCATCGCGAAGGGAGAACAGCCATGAGTTGCTGCGGCTCCTCCAGTTGCACCTGCGGCTGCTGCGCGGGCACCAGCGTGCAGACGCCGCAAATGGAAAGCAATCCGGCTCTCCAGCCGGCGATCTCTTATCGCGTCGGCACCTGGGCTGCGTTCAGGGAGTCGATGCTCGCGCGGCTGTCGAGCGCCGACTATCCGGCGCTGGCCTTCCTGAAGACCCGCGAGGACGATGACTTTACGATTGCGTTTCTCGACGCGACTTCGGTTGTCCTCGACATTCTGACCTTCTATCAGGAGCGGCTGGCCAACGAGAGTTATCTGCGCACCGCGACGCGACTCAGGTCGCTGACCGAGCTTTCGCGGCTGATCGGATATCAGCCCGCTCCGGGAGTCGCGGCGGCTACTTATCTGGCGTTTTCGCTCAAGACAGCGCCGGGGCTGCCGCCCGATCCTTCGACGCCTCCAATCGTTATCCCGACGGGAACGCAGGCGCAGAGCATGCCGACGCAGGGGCAAACGCCGCAAACGTTCGAAACCGCCGCCGATATTCCAGCGAAGCCGGACTGGAACGCGCTGCCGGTGCAGACCGGGCGGCCCTGGGAACCTAAGCTGGGCGACACCAGCGTCTATCTGGCGGGAACCACGACGCAACTCAATCCGGGCGACCTGTTTGTCATCGTGGGCGATGAGCGCATCGGCAATACCGGCAGCTCACAATGGGACGTTCGCCAGGTGACCTCGGTGACAGCGGATTCACAAAATAACCGTACGTATGTGACGTGGTCGGAGCCGCTGGGCGACGCCGGGGCGAACATTCAACCAGCCAGCAGTCATCCAAAATTCTATGTCTTCCGCCAGCGCGCATCGTTGTTCGGATACAACGCCGCGAATCCCCGCATGCTGGATACAGACCACACGAACATCGGCAGCCTGCTCAACCACGCCGGAACCGAGTGGCTCTATTTCTATCTGACTAACTCCATCGACCTCGATGCCGCTTATCCCAAGGTTGTGCAGGGCAGCTGGCTCGCGATGATTTACCCCGACGACAATACGACGCGCACTCCGGCCGGGTACATCAGCCTGTATAGGGCGTCGGCCGTCGCATCGGTTGCCCGGTCGGACTACGGGCTCAGCGCGAAGATCACGCGGGTCTACCCCGATCTGAACACCAACCTGGGGGAGTTTCATCTGCGGCAAACCAGCGTGGCCGCGCAGAGCGAGCTGCTGGCCGCCGCCGAGCAGCCCCTCGATCACCCGCTCTACGGCACGCTGCTCGATCTGGAAGTGCTTCGTCCTGATATTGTGGCGGCGACGGTCGTCGCGCTGTCGGGTACGGCGCAAAAAATATCGGTTGCCGACATCACCAACCTCGAGTTCGTACCCGATGACGGCACCACGCCGACGACTCCGAATCCTGGCGACCTCTTCACGCTGACCAATCCGGCTCCGCTGCCGCTGAAGAAAGGCGCGATTCCGAGGTGGTCGACCTGGGAGAGCGCGGTCACGCTGAAAGCGCTCGATGCCAACGGACGCCCCGGCACGCTGCAGGGCACGACCGGCGCTTCGATTTATCTCAACCAATTTGCGCTGGCGGCGTGGAGCAAGACCGATCCGGAAATCAGCGAATACGCGCTGGTCACCTCGGTGGTCGAGGTCCTGAAGCCGTTCCCCCATACGCAGATCCAGCTCACCAATCCAACGCTCAACTGCTACAACCGGGTGACGACGAGCGTGAACATCAATGTCGCGCCGGCATCGGCAGGAGCATCGGTCACGGAATTCATGGGCAGCGGGTCGGCGTCCACGCCGGATCAGACGTTCACGCTGAAGCAGAAGCCGCTCACCTACGTGCAGGCGCCCACGCCCACCGGGATGCAGAGCACACTTGAGGTGCAGGCGAATCAGATGACGTGGAAGCAGGTCGCCACGCTTTACGATCAGGCGCCCACGGCGCAGGTCTATACCGTTCTCAATCAGTCCGACGGGACGGCGGATGTCCTGTTCGGCGACAACGTCGAGGGCGCCACGCTGCCCACCGGGCAGAACAATATTCAGGCGAATTACCACATTGGATCGGGCGCAGCCGGCAACGTCGCCGCCGGCGCGATCACCACGCTCATGCAGCGGCCGCTTGGAGTGGGCAGCGTCGTCAATCCCGGACCCGCGACCGGCGGTCAGGACGCGCAGTCGGTCGACGATATCCGAGCGAACGCTCCGCAGACGGTGCTGACGCTGGGGCGCGCGGTTTCGGTCGTCGATTATCAAAACTACGCCGCAACGTTTGCGGGCATCGCGAAAGCCAACGCCGTGTGGATTCCCAGCGGATCCGCGCGCGGCGTCTTTGTCACGGTGGCATCGGTGGGAGGCGTGGGCCTGCAGCCTGGGAATCTGACGCTGACCAATCTGCAGACCTCGCTCACGAACTACGGCAACCCGCTGATTCCGGTTTACGCCGCTACGTTTATCGAGACGCTGTTCGATCTGAGCGCGCAGGTTGCTTACGACCCGGCGTACAGCCAGGCGGCGGTGACCGCGCAAATCCTTGCCACGCTGGCCGAGGAGTACAGCTTCGCCAACCGGACGTTCGGCCAGGGCGTGAGCGCGGCTGCAGTGGCGGCGGTTATCCAGGGCGTGGCCGGCGTGATTGCGGTGAACGTGACGGGCATTACGGCGACGGTCAGCAGCACCGCAGGCGATCTGGCCAATATGAACGGGGGATTCACGGTTTCCAACTGGCAGGCGTGGGTGCAGGGACAGATTTCGCAGCCGCTGCCGCGCCCGAGTTCGGGGTCGGCCACCAGCATCTGCCCCTACGTTCCCATCGCCAGTTCCGGAGCTCTGCCGCTGGCGGGCGAGATTCTGGTCATCGATCCCAACCCGAACAACATTGTTCTGGGGGTGATGTCATGAGCAGCGCGGGAGTGAAGCTGTTCGATCTGCTGCCCTCCGTCTACCGCGTGCGCGATGCGGCGCTGGCGCAGACGCTCAACGGATTCACGCCAGATTTGGCGGCGCAGCTGCAGGCGCTGCAGGCGACGCCGCCTCCACTAACGACGGCGCAACAGCAGCAGCTCGCCAGGCTGACCGCGCTTTCTTACGGCCCGCTGCAGGCGCTGCTGACGCTGGTGGACGAGCAACTCGCCATCGTCGCGGAAGATTTGGATCAGCTCTACGACAACCAGTTCATTGAGACTTGCGCCGACTGGGTCATCCCCTACATTGGGGACCTGATCGGGTATCAGCTGGTCAACGGAGTGGCCGCGGCGGTTTCGAGCCCGCGCGCGGAAGTCGCGAACACCATCTCGCTGCGCCGGCGCAAGGGGACGGTTCTGGTGCTGGAACAACTGGCGCGCGATGTGACCGGGTGGGGCGCGCATGCGGTCGAATTTTTCCAGGTGCTCGCCGACACCCAATACATGAACCACCCGCGGCCTTCGAATACCTACTGCCCCGACCTGCGGCGATGGCAGGCGGGGGCCTTCATGAATACGGGCTTCGACTGCACGGCGCACACCGTGGACACGCGGCTCATCTCCGGCGGAGCGGGGCGCTACAACATCCCGAACATCGGCATCTTTCTGTGGTCGCTCAATTCTTACGGGGTCACGCTGTCTCCGTGCGCCGCAGTTGCGGGACAGGCCGACAGTTTCCGCTTCAGCACGCTGGGGCGCGACATGCCGCTGTTCCGGAACCCGGTATCGCAGGGCGAGGACATCAGCGCTCTGGCGCAACCGGCAAATGTGCCGGATCGTCTGCTGCGACAGCAATTGTGCGACGACATCCGCCAGGTGACGCAGGCGAACCCCAGCTATGCCTACTACGGCGCGCAGAAAAGCGTGGCTGTCTATCTGGTCGATGGATCGTCGGCCTCGCTCCAGGAGCCAGGCAAGATTCGGGTGTGCGACCTCTCCGGCGCCGACGGCTCGTGGAACAATATGCCGCCGGCGGGCGGGCTGATCGCGGTGGACCCGGTGCTGGGGCGCATCGCGGTGCCGCCCGGCACGCCCGGCACACCGCCCATCGTCACCTGCTACTACGGCTTCAACGCGGATGTCGGCGGCGGCGAATACTCGCGCGAAGCCAGCTTTACCGCATCGCCGGAGCAGGTGATTGTGCGCGTCCCGGGCGATGAGCCAACCATCAGCGCGGCGCTCGCGGCGCTGCCCGGCGACGGCGTGGTGGAGGTGAGCGACAGCGGGACTTACACCGAAAGCGGCGGCCTCAACATTACGGTGGCCGCGCATGGCCATATTGAGTTGCGCGCGGCCGACGGCGCTCGCCCAACGCTCTTCCTCGGGAAGGAAATGACGGTCACGGGCGGGGCCGAGGCCATCTTCGACATCAACGGCTTGATCGTGGCCTGGGTGCCTCCCTCCGGCGGACCGAGGCCGAAGGCTCTGCTCGTCTCTCCCGACGAAGCCGCGAACCAGCTCGCATCCCTCAACATCGTTCACTGCACCTTCGTGCCGGGTGGGTCACTCCAGAGCGACGGGGAGCCGAGACTCGCATATCGCAGCGTGCCCAGCGTGCTGGTTAACCAATCGGGCCTCGCCTTCGTCGCGCAGAATTCGATCTTCGGCGGGTTGTTCGTCGACGCGGAAGCGACGGCCAGCCTGACGAACTGCATCATCGACGCGACCGATCCGACGCTGGCCGCGTATGTCGCCGGCGTGAACGGGGCCAATCAGCAGCCCGCAACCGGAGGAGCGCTGACGCTGACGGGCTGCACGGTGATCGGGCTGGTCTACGCCTCGGTGCTCACGCTGGTGTCGGACTGCATCTTCTGGTCGGAGCTGCCGCAGACGCCCTGCGTGATTCTGCCGCTCGATCCGCCGCCGTTCGAGAGCGTCTACTACACGACGCCGGCCGATGCGAACGGCGACAAGCTGATCGTCGGCAAGCCGAATTCCGCGGCTGGGCCCATTCAGAATCTGCTGAATTCCATCCCGCTGCCCGAGGGGATCGATCAGCAGATTTGCGGACCGGTGCAACTCGCGCCCGACGTCAGCGCGAACGCCTATGTGCCATCGGCAGCGGAGCGCAGCGGCGACTTCAGCGACTTTGCCGCTTCGCTCACCGATCCCGCGCCGGGGACGAACCCTCCCATCGCCGGAGGGGTGATTCCGCCGGCACGCTGGGGCGACGTTTTCGCCTGGCGGGTCTCGTCCAAAGTGTCAGAGCGCTGGATGGCACCGCTGTGGGCCGCCCGCAAGCAGCAGGGTTGCGTGCGCTTCAGCTTCGTGCCGGGCGGCGCGATTCTGCCGCGCAATTTCGAATGCGTGGAGCAGGCTCCGGCGGCGCCGCAGCCGCTCTTTTACTCGCTGCGGTACGGCGATCCCGGCTACGCCAAGCTCATGCCCTGGACCGACAGCAGCATTCGCGAGGGCGCCGACGACGGGGGCGAAATGGGCGCGTTCCACTTCGTGCTGGCGCCGCAGCGCGAGACCGATCTGCGCACGCGCCTCAAGGAATTCATGCCGGTGAACCTGGAGTACGGGATCTTTTACGAGAACTGAAAGGAAGACGCCATGAGCTTCGACAGCAGCCGTTTCACATTCAACCCGCGGAGAGATTTCCTCGGCGTGGTGATGGAGCAGGGCCGAGTCCAGCTCGACTCCGACTGGAACGAATGGCAGTCCGAATTCGCTCGCCGCATCCAGGCCGGCACCCTCGATATCTTCGGTCCGTCCGGCTATCCGATCAACATCACGCCGAACGCGTTCGCGATCGGCTCATCGTCCGGCTCAGGCGGCAATGCGATCACCATCGGCACGGGCCGCTACTATGTCGACGGGCTGCTGGCCGAGAATCATGGGACGGAAAGCGGCGAGGCGTGGGATCCCTACATGGCGGAGCTCTCCGGCGCTCCGTATACGCTGCCCGCGCAGCCGCTGCCGGACAGCACCATCGACTACACGCAGCAGCCGTATTACCCGAATGCGCCGGCCGTCGGCGCCGGCCCGTATCTGGCTTATCTCGACGTGTGGCAGCGCGAAGTAACGTATCTGGAAGAGCCGTGGCTCATCGACTCGGCGGTTGGCGTGGATACCACCGGACGGCTGCAGACGGTGTGGCAAGTGAAGCTGCTCGACATCAGCGGCGTCAGCGGCGGCGTTGCCTGCTCCACCGACATCCCGGCGTTCGACACGCTCACGCAGCCTTCGGCGGCGCGCCTCACGAACGGACTCACGAACAACAGCCCGACGGGCCCGTGCTGCCTGTCTCCCAACACGGGATTTACCGGCCTTGAGAATCAGCTTTATCGCGTGGAGATTCACCAGGGCGGCGCGACGCCGACGTTCAAGTGGTCGCGGGACAATGCTTCGGTGGCGACCTCGGTCGGGGCGATCGGGTCGGTGGTCGTCTCCGGCTCGAGCGTGAGCCATCTGAGCGTGGCCAGCCTGGGCCGCGACGCCGTGCTCGGGTTCAGCAACGGCAACTGGATCGAGATCACCGACGATTTTCTGGAACTCAATAATCTGCCCGGCGAGCTGGTGCAGATCGGATCGACGGGACCGGGCCTCACGATCACGCTCACCTCGCAGCTGACCGGCAGCTTCGATGCAACCGATGCCAGCCGCCATACGCGCATCGTTCGCTGGGATCAGACGGCCACCACCACGGGCGACATTCCGGTTCCTCTCGACGGTTCGGCGGTCACGCTGGAAAACGGCATCACGGTCTCGTTCACCGCGAATCCGACGGGCGGCCCGTTTTACTCCGGCGATTTTTGGAATTTTGCTGCGCGCACCGCGGACGCCAAGATTCAGCCTCTCAACGCGGCTCCTCCGCGCGGTATTCACCATCACTATGCCAAGCTGGGCATCGTCAACTTCTCGGGGAATCCCTCCGATTGCCGTGTGCCCTGGCCGCCCACCACGTCGACCGGCTGCGGCTGCACCGTTGACGTGTCGCCTTCTGACTTCACGTCGGGTATTTCCCTGCAAATCATTCTCGATCAATACAAGAACCTGCAGACCGCGACCGAGATTTGCCTTGCGCCCGGCACTTATAACCTGCCCGCGCCGCTGCGCTTCACTTCGGCGCACAGCAACATCACGCTGAAGGCCTGCCAATGCGGCACCGCCATCGTGCAGGCAGCGGCGGGTCAGGCGAGCCAGTTCTCCGACGGGCTCGTCGTTCTGGACAACGTCACCAACGTGACGCTCAAAGGCCTGCAGCTCATCGTGCCTTCGACGACGTTTCCGGCGAGCGCGAACTTCGCGGGCCTTTCGGCTACGGTGCTCAACCAGATTGAACCGACCGTGGCCTCGGGTTTGCAGAACCTCGTCATTGCCATCGGCGTGCGGCCCATCAATCCCACGAACGTCACCATCAAGGACTGCTCGTTCGATCTGACCAGCCTGGGCACCAATCTCGCCAGCAATTCTTTCCCATTCGGCGCGGCCATCTTCGCAGCGGGCCAGTGCAACGGCCTCGATGTCGAAGACAACCAGATCGTGGGAGCCCCCATCGCCGCGGCGCAGAGCGCGCCACCCCCCACCCTGGCCGATGGAGCAGTACCCTCCGCCGGGACGCTCAGCCTCCAGGCCGGCTTCCTTCTCGTGCCGGCGGTCGAGTTCAATACGCCCACGGCCCCCTCGGCACCCACGTGGTCTTTCACCTACGGCCTCCGCGACACCGCGGAGGAGACCTTCGCGGGGACGTCCGTCTTTCAGCGGGCCATCCGGTCTGCGTTGGCGATGCGAGCGGCCCAGTCGGTGGCAACCACCAGCGCCGCCAAATCCGCAATCCTGAAAAGCAGCGCGGTGACGCAGGGCGTCGCAACTACGCCGGTTGTGCAGCACCCCCCGACCGCGCAACAACCGCCCGCCGCGCAGCAGCCGACCACCACCGCAGAACCGGGAGTCCCGACAGTCGCGGCAGGCGCGCCCACGGTCAACGAGGGCTTGGGTGACATCAACGTCGGCAAGGGCATCACCGACATCAACATCGGCAAGGGCGTGTTCCAGGTGAACCCTGGCTCGGTCGCGGTGGGCGCGGCGGCGGCGAGCCCCACCAGTCTGGCCGCGGGCGGCGGCAACGTCCTGGCGGCGGTCCTCAGCAATGCCACCTTCCGGAACAACTCTTTCAACTCTCTGACGGCGGCGGCGGTGGTCGTTGGCGAGTCCGAATTTGTCAGGATTCTCGACAACCAGGTGACCGCCTGCAATGCCGGGCTGGTGGTGATTTCCCCGCTCCAGCTGGTCTACCTTTCCATCCTGGGGCTCGAGAATATCGGGATGCTGGTCGCGCTGTCGTACCCTCTGCCGCAGGGCGATACCAGCACGCTCACCACGATTGCCGCCGCTCCGGCGCCGCTCTACATCTATGCCGGCACTGCGAATTACACCGACTCGAGCAACAATGTCTGGATTCCGGATACCACCACGTCCGCGGCGTTCAGCGTCTCCGGTGGTACGCTCTTCCAGGCCCCGGCAGGAACGACCATCAGCGAAGAAAACAACGGTGGCGCGGACCCTGACGCTACCCTCTACGAATTCGAGCGCTTTGGCTCCAACTCCACGTCGTTCACCTATACGTTCAACAGCTTGCCGACCGGCTATTACCAGATCACTCTAAAGTTCGCCGAGCTCACCTGGACCGCGGTCGGCCAGCGCGTCTTCAGCGTCAGCATCAACGGCACAACCGTGCTGAATAACTTCGATATCTTCCAGGATTCCGGCGGCGAGTTGATTGCTGACGATCAGGTCTTCGCGAATGTGGTACCCGACTCCAATGGCGTGATCACGATCGTGTTCTCGCCCATCACCGACGCGCCCGCAGTCGCGGCCATCGCCGTGGTGCCCCAGTGGAACCTCAATACAGCTTCGGCGACGACGCAGGCGAACGCCGAGCTGGTGAGCTTCTGGGTTCAGCTGGAAGAGCTCGCCGAGCAGCCCTACGCTTCGCTGACCCTGACGCCCGCGCAGCTCCGCATCGAGGACAACGAAATCCAGGCGCTCGCCTCACCCGCTTTGCTGCTGGTGGGAGACGACAGCCTGATCAACGGCCGCACCGGCTCGCTCATGATGACCGGCAACCGTCTCAGCAATACCAACTTCAACCAGGTTGCTGTGGCCATCGCGCGTTTCGGCGAACAGGGATCGACCATCCCGGTCGGGGATCTCGGTGTCCTGGCCGAGTTCGCGTTTGTCTCCACGGTGGCTATCACCCAGGTGACGCAGTGCCTGGTCAGCTCGAATATGATTCTGAACCAGGCGCAGCTGGGCGTGAGCTGCCTGCTCAACGACGTGGTCATCCCGACGCCGCAACTGGCGGTGATGAGCAATCTGTTCAACGGGGCTGTAGGCATTTTCCAAGGGAACTATCCTGCCGCGCAGGTGCCCGTCGCTCCTATCGGCTGCCGCACGGTGCTGAACACGGTTCTGATCGGCCAGCTGACGAATCAGTTCGGGGACTAGCTGGCCAAGGATAGAGGAAAGGGCAGCGAGGGTTCGCCGGACTGGATAACGGCGGACCCTTCACCGCCGTACCCGTACTCACCTTGGTTCGCTGCGCCGCTGCGTCTCTGGCCAAGCTGCCGCGGCACGACTACCCTCAACAATGAGCGGGCCCTCCCTAAAATCGCCGCGACTGTCTCATCCGGCGCGGGTTTACAAGCCCGGGAATCCGTCTCTCCAGGGGCGAGGAGTGGTACGACCATGAAACCAACCGTCCGCATGCTTGTTTTTGCCGTGATCGCCGGCGCGCTGACCCTACCCGCCGCTTTGGCGCAGTCAGCGGCCGATGACCAGACCAATCCGCAGAATCAGCCGGCAGCGCAGACGACGCAGAGCCAACCGAATCAGGATCAGTCCAGCGGGGTCTCGCATCCCCCGCCGGATTCGACGATCCAGGCCGACGAGGATATGAACCCGCCTCCACCGCCTGCCGTGCCCGCAGCCAAACCGTCGGCGGGCATTCCGGCCAACGCGGCCGCAGCTCCGCTTCCGGTGAATCGGAAGCCGGTTTCGCCCTCGCTGGCGGCCGCCATTGTGAGCGACGCCGTCGTGCCCGGCAGCTCTCCGTTCGCCGGTGAGGTAGACAACACCGACGACGGCATTGTCACGGTCGTTTTTTCGGCGAACGCTCCGGCGCCCCTTCAGGAGCGGCCCACGCTGGCCACCGACGATGGGATCGTGACTTCCGTGCCCGTCAACCCCAACGACCTCCACGTCGGCACCAACATCAGCGTGCGGCTGGCTGAGGCCATCTCAACGACCGAGACACGCCCTGGCACGCCCTTCCGCGCGACCGTCGCCCACGATGTTTACAACGGCGGCACACTCGTGATTCCTGCCGGCGCGGAGATGCGCGGCCGCGTCGTCTCTGTTTCCCAAGGCAGTCATTTCGGAACGCGCGCCACGCTCCGCCTGCGCCCGGATTCCATCCTGCTGCCTGATGGAACCTCCTACCGCCTTTATGCGGACGTCGTGCAATCGCAGGCACCCGGCACCCGTACCACAGATGAAGGCGCCATTCAGGCATCGAACCATTACACGCGCGATGGCGTCGAATACGGCGGCACCATGGGTACCGGCGCGGTGGTCGGCGCGGCCGTCGGCGGTCCTGTCGGAGCCGGTGTCGGCACGCTGGTGGGCGCGGGGATGGTCACCACTCACCTTCTGCTGGCAAATCCGCAGGCCACGCAGCTTCCCGCAGGGTCGATCCTGGTCTTCAGCCTGACGCAGCCCATGGGCCTGACCCCGGCAAAGAACTGACTATCCCCGAGGCAAACGCCAAGGAACGCGATCCGCCTGGATCGCGTTTTTTTTGCACCGACAGCATGTACGAGGCTGCAAAATAGTTGGCAATTGTTCGGAGGTCCCGGTGTTTGCCGCCAAATTGAACCCTGATCGCTGCCCCAGCAGCCTGCCTTGTCTCTCGATTCGAGAATCCGATTTAGAATTGCCTGGCTGCCTTTCGCTCGCAGAAAGGAACTCAGACACACCGGAGCCGAACGCCGCATGACCTCCGGGGAATTTCGCAAAATCGCTCTCAGCCTGACCGATGCGCTGGAACACGAGCACATGGGTCATCCGGATTTCCGCGTCGGCGGTCGCATTTTCGCAACCCTGGGCTATCCCAGTGAGGAATGGGCCATGGTCAAGCTCTTCCCCGACCAGCAGGCCGCCTTTGTCGCTGCGGAGCCCAGGACGTTCGTGCCGGTGAAAGGCGCCTGGGGCAAAAAAGGCTGCACGAACGTGCGTCTCGCCGCCGCCAGGAAGGCTTCAGTCAAAGAAGCCGTATACGCGGCATGGCGGAACGCCTCGGTGCGGGTAGCCCTGCGCAAACTCGAAGCGGAAGCGCCGAAAAAGAGAAAGCGCCGCACGACCAGCGCATAGCCGTGCCCTCCATCGTCAAATTTCCCGGCGCCCCTCGAGCGACCGCGCCATCGTCACCTCGTCGGCATACTCGATGTCGCTACCGGCGGGAACGCCGGTGGCGATCCGCGTAATCCGCACGTTGGTCGGTCGCAGGAGATCGGCGAGCCAGTTCGCGGTTGCTTCTCCCTCCACCGTCGGCGAGGTGGCGAGGATTACCTCGTCCAGTTCGCCGCGTTCGGCGCGGGCGATCAGGTTGCCGGTCCGCAAATGCTCTGGCCCGACCCCGTGCAGCGGTGAAAGCGTGCCGTGCAGGACGTGGAAGACGCCGTTCCAGGTACGCGTCTTCTCAATCGTCGCAATGTTCGTCGGCTCCTCCACCACGCACACCAGGCGCTGGTTGCGCGTGGGGCTGGCGCAGTACAGGCAGGGATCGATATCGGTGATGTTGTTGCAGATGGAGCAAAGGCGCAGCCGCTCCTTCACCTCGCGAATCGCCACGGCAAGCGCCTGCGCATCCTGATCGTCCGTGCGCAGAATATGGAACGCGAGCCGCTGTGCGGATTTGGTGCCGATGCCGGGCAGCTTGCGCAGCTCGTCGATGAGCCGCGCCATTGGTTCGGCAAACCGTGAGTCTCCGAAAGGGGACAAGGGTTGACCTCTCACGCCCGGTCGGCGACAGCCTCGCGGCCGGCTCGCTTCGCGGTCGTCGCGCGTCCTTTGCACACAGCCTCGGCCAGCTCACCGAGGAGCGCGTGCGTCTCGTCCCAGCTGATGCAGGCATCCGTAATGCTTTGCCCGTAGACCAGCTCGCGTCCAGGCACGTGTTCCTGCGCTCCGGCGATCAGGTTGCTTTCGAGCATGACGCCGACAATCCGCCGGTCGCCCGCGGCGATTTGCCCGGCAACGTCGCGGCACACCGCGGGCTGGCGCTTGTGGTCCTTGCCGCTGTTGGCGTGGCTGCAGTCGATCATGACGCGGGCGGGAAGGCCGGCTTTTTCGAGAAGGCGGCAGGTTTCGTTGACTGATCCGGCGTCGTAGTTCGTGGTCTGGCGGCCGCCGCGCAGGATGATGTGGCAATCGGCGTTGCCCGACGTAAAGAGGATCGCCGACTGGCCGTATTTCGAATGGCCGAGAAAGGTGTGCGCGTGGCTCGCCGAGAGCACCGCCTCGATGGCGATCTGCACGTTACCGGACGTGCCGTTCTTAAATCCAACCGGGCACGATAACCCGGATGCCAGCTGTCGATGCCCCTGGCTTTCGGTGGTGCGTGCACCGATGGCGCCCCAGCTCACCAGCTCAGCCAGATACTGCGGCGAAATCATGTCGAGGAATTCCGTCCCGGCCGGAACGCCCATTTCGGCGAGGTCGATCAGCAGCCGCCGCGCCAGGCGTAATCCGTCGTTGATGCGGAATGATTCGTCGAGGAAAGGATCGTTGATCAGGCCCTTCCAGCCGACCGTAGTCCGAGGCTTCTCAAAATAGACGCGCATTACGATGCGCAGAGCGTCAGAGAATTCCGCAATCGTCTTCTTCAGCCGCCTGGCATATTCGCGCGCCGCAGTGGGGTCGTGAATCGAGCAGGGCCCGGCGACGACCAGCAGCCGAGGATCACGCTGGTGGAGAATCTCGACAATCTCATGGCGAGCGTGGAACACCGTGGCGGAAGCCGCATCCGTGAGCGGCAGCTCCTCCTCGAGAAATACCGGCGGCAGTACGACGCGGGTCGACTGAATGCGGAGATCGTTGGTCTGGAAATGCATAGTCCTTGTCCAGTGTAAGCGAGCGCGCAGCCTACGATAGAGCTATGAAGGGGCTTGCCGGCCTGGTGCTCGCCATCCACCTGTCCTGGATCCTGTTCGTCATTTTCGGGGTCCTTTGGACGCGCGGGCGGCCGTTCTGGACCGGCATCCACATCGCCGCGCTGGTGTGGGGCATCCTGGCGGAGGTTGGCCCATGGGCCTGTCCCCTAACTACGCTTGAGCAGACGCTGGAATCATGGGCCGGGGCGCCCTCCTACACAGGGGACTGCCTCGTGCATTCTCTCGATGCCATCGTCTATCCGCATGTGCCCGTGCCGGTGATTATTGGCTTCGGTGTGGGCGTCTGCACACTCAACCTGCTTGTCTATGCGGTGCGTCTGGTGCGGGCGCTTCGGACCAGACGGCGCGCGGGAGCGCCAGGCTAGTTCGGCCCAGTACCGTTCGAATGCCGCTGCTTTTTGTGCACCTCGAAGTAGACATCCTGCTCGGTGGACATCTGTTTCGCCTCGTCAATCGCGCTCTGCGCCGCCTCCAGCGCCGTCTTCTGCGAGAATTCGTATTTCTGATTCGGCGGCAATCCGTTCAGCGCGTCCGGCCACTTCGCGCTTGCCGCCACCAGCTCTTTCAGCGACTTGCGAATATCAGCGTGCGCCGAGTCATACGTGTCCAGATTGTCCTGAATCTCGTCGCACAGCGAGGTGAACTCCTCCAGCTTCGCCTGAATCTGCGCGCTGCGATCCGATACGTCCTGATCGGCGAGAAGCTGTCGGATCGCCTCCAGCCGTTCGCCCATGAATTTGATGTACAGCCTGATTCGCTCGTCCGGGTGGATGGCATTGTCGCGAATCTGCTGAACCTCGTCCTCGGTCAGCGGGTCATTCCTGGTCTGCGCCTGCAGGCGAGACAGGACTCCGCAAGCCAGCAGCACGGTGAGAAAGCAGGCAATCCGGCGGGACATAGCGGCCCTCCCTTTTTCACCACCATCTTGGATGCGCCAGGGCCCAGCGCGCAAGTCGCGCCGGTCCCGGTATGCTGAAGGGCATGGACGCGAACAATCCCGTGGTTCGGCTGTGCGCCGAAGGGATGGAACTGGAGCGCACGGGCCGCCGGGATGAAGCGGCGCGCACGTTCCAGCGCGCCTGGCGGGAAGCCGCAAGCGACTACGAGCGCTGCATCGCCGCGCATTACGTCGCTCGCGTCCAGACCACCCCCGCGGACAATCTGCGCTGGAATCTCGAGTCGCTGGAACACGCCGACGCCATCCTCGATGGCCGAGTGAGCGGGTTTTATCCCTCCCTTTACCTCAATATCGGCTGGGCGTATGAAGACCTCGGCAGTCGCGACGAAGCGCGCAAATACTACGAGCTGGCGTCCTCGCGCCTCGACAGCCTGCCCGAGGGCAGCTACCGCGAAACCGTGCGCGACGGCATCGAACGGGGATTGCAGCGGGTGAAGGCCGGCGGGTAGCGCCGCGACCGAGATTTTTATCGAGCTTACCGGTGTCGACGTCTCTCAGTTTGAGGGAAATGCAGGTGCCTTCGACTTCGCTCAGGCCAGGCTCTTCGCCTTCGCGCATCAGGGTGTGGGGAACACGAGATAAGCGCGGCGCTACGCTCAGATGGGATGAAAAGGTGGCGTACCTTCCTGATACGTGCTCGAAGCACAGGAAGTGATCAGGAGGAAGGTACGCCATGAAGACCCACGTAGGAGTAGATCTTCACCAGAGATTCTGTTACCTGACGGCGGTAGATGCAAGTGGGAAGCTGCTGCGGCAGGGGCAGGTAGCTAACCAGGCTGCAGCCCTGCAGGATTGGCTGGGGAGTCTGGAGCGGCCCCGGCAGGTGGTGGTGGAAGCGAGCGGATTCTGGCCGGCGTTTCATCGCGCCGCGGGACCCGAGGCCGAGCGGTTGGTGATGGTGCATCCGCAGCGGGTGAAGGCGATCGCTTCGGCGAAGCTGAAGAACGACCGGGTGGATGCGGCGACTCTGGCGCACCTGTCGCGCTGCGATCTGCTGCCCGAGGCGTGGATAGCCGATGAGGCGACGCAGCAGTTGCGGCTGCGGGTGCGGCTGCGCATCAACCTGGGCCGGCAGCGGGCGCGGGCGAAAAATCAGCTGCAGGCCGTGCTGCACCAGGAGGGGTTCATCAAGCCGGTGACAGACCTGTTTGGCAGGCGAGGCCGGGCATGGCTGCAGTCCATCGAGCTGAGCGCGGCGGGGCGGCAGGTAGTGCAGACGTGGCTGCGCGAAGTGGATCATCTGGACGCGGAGATAGCTTTGCGGACCCGGGAGCTGGAGCGGATGGCGGCCGGCGATGTACGGGCGCGGTGGCTGCAGACGGTGCCCGGCATTGGGGCTTATTCGGCGATGGTGATGCTGGCCGAGATCGGAGATACGGCGCGCTTCGCGAGCGAGCAGGCGCTGGGCAGCTATGCGGGTCTGGTGCCGGTGGTGCGCGAGTCGGCCGGGAAGAGGCAGCGGGGCTCGATTATGCACCACGGATCGAACACGCTGCGCTGGATCATGCTGCAGGTGGCCCAGGTAGCCTGCCGGTATTCGCCGGCGGTGCGGGCCTGGTATACGCAACTGCGCCGGCGCAGGGCCGCACAGGTGGCGCGCATCGCGGTGGCCCGCAAGCTGCTGTACGCCGCCTGGGCCATGCTGCGCGACGGGGTCTGTTTTGACGAACAGGTGTTTGCCCGCAGATGACCGCGGGGAAGGGGCTGTCCGGCTGGCGGATGGAAAAGTGGAAAGCAAAATACGCTTCCCACTTTCCCACCGCCACGACGACGGCGAGTTCAAACCGAGTACGGAAAGGTATTTGCGAACGTTGCCGAGAAGAGCCCGGCCAGCTCGCTCATCCTCTGTCCGACGATGAAAATCGCCAGGACCTCCTCAGATGGAGCGGCCGGGACTCGAATCTCCTTGTGTGCTGCGAGCACGAATAGAAGTCTGTCCGCAACGCAACCGCAAATTCCTCTGGACAGGTGCGGCTCTTTTCATAGAAGGATGACAGGGTCTCTTTTTCTTCAATTCGTTGTGTTCACACCTGGATCTCGATACGGCTTAGGAATCCGCGATTGTTGCCCCACGCTCAGCAAGCAGCTTCCTCAGGATCGAGCGGTGGCAGCGATTCTCGTCTTCGCAGTAGCAGCCGACCGCAAAATTTGTTTGGTGCGACAGGGCTGCCAGCAAATCGAGCAGCCGCGACGTCTGCGGGTGTTTCATTTCCGAGCGATACCGCCGCTCGAACGCCTTCCATTCCTTCGCATTCGCGGCCGACTGCATCGCAAAGCTGACCAGGCCGGCACTGGGCGCCAAATCCGGCAGCCACAGGTCGTAGAAATCTCGCTTGGCGAACTCCGCCTTCGGCACCCCACGCGGCGGACGCCGCACCGTTCCCAGCCGCAAGCCCTCGCCGGCTTTGCGCGGCATTCCCAGGCGCACCACATGAATGGCCATAGCCCTATTGAAGAACACTTTGTCACAGATTGAACAGAACGAAGGGATGCGGCTCACCGCGCTCGCGTAGGATGGGCAGCGCCACATTGCAGACGCGGACGCCGCAGGGCGCCTCGGCAGAAAACGTCCCGTGATGCGCATGCCCATGCAGGGCCAGCGCCGGTTTGTGGCGATCGAGCGCGCGCGCCAGCCGCGAACTGCCGAGAAAGGGGAAGATCGGTTCCGGTTCGCCCACCACCGTCTCCCTGATCGGCGCATAGTGCGTGATGGCGATCTTCACCTTCGTCTTCAGTTGCGCCAGGCCGTAGTCCAGCTTGATCGCTTCCCGCTCGGCAATCTCGACGAACGTCTTGATGCCGCCTTCGCCGAAAGGCATCAGTTCGTAGGGGGCAAACCCGCCGGCGAAGCCCTTGGTGCCCGCAAATCCCACGCCGTCGATCTCGAAGCACTGCCCGTCGAGCAGATGCACCCCTGCCAGGCGCAGCATGCCCGCCAGCTCATCCTGATTCGCGCTCTCGTGATCGTGATTGCCCATCACGGCCACGATCGGCACGTGGATCTTTTCCAGAACAGCGAGGCAGGTGCGCATCTCGTCCGGAGTGCCGTGGTTCGTGAAGTCGCCGGCGATCACCAGCGCATCCGCCAGTTCGTTCACGGCGGAGAACTCGCGGACGTTTTTCTCGTAATCTTCGCTCTTCAGATGAATATCGGAGACGGCGGCCAGTCTCATGCGGCTTCTTCCTTGTCGCGAGCCGCCCGCGGCTCCAGGTCCTGAACGGGGCGTGGATGGCGATCACAGTACTCGCGATAAAGATCGTAGAGGCCCCACTCGCTCACATCGATGGCAAACATCTTCGGGTCGACCAGCATGCCGCGGAACGCCTCGTCCCGGCGCGGCAGCCGCACCTCATCCACAAACCGCTGCGAGAGTTGCTGCCAGATGCGCTCCGGCACCTTGTCCGTCTCCGCTGGATAGATATACGCATACAGCACCAGCGACCAGTACAGCATCATCCAGTGCCGATCTATCAGTTGCAGCACTCGCTCCCAGTCCACGCGCTCGCCGCGCGCGCGGATGAGATGCGCCACATCGGAGCCGTCAAAGCGCTCTCGCCGGGTCACAAAGACCTTGGACGCAATCATCTCTTCGACAGCCAGAATCCGGCAAGGCACGCCGAGCACCTGGCCCGGCAGCGCGCGCTCGATCCAGCTCGATTCCACCGGCAGCGTGGCGTTGCCGACGCCGCTGATGAAGTCCACGAAGTAGTCGCCGCGCATGGCCTTGGCCAGCCAAATCGGATCCTTGATCCACGTCTCGAAGCCCGCTTCCCGCAGCAGCGCCAGCGCGGGAGGCACGGTTTTGGCCTCCATGAGGAGGTCCAGGTCTTTGGTCGTCCGCCAGATGCCGGTGTGCTCGTGCAGCGCAAAGGCGCCCCCCACGGCGCAGGGAACGCGCTCGCGGGTAAGTGTTTCCAGCACGCTGCGATAGCAGTCGTGGGCCTCGGCGGACCATGTAGGCTCTGCGGAGGACGTGACCGGGAGAGGGGCATCCTCCTGCGCCATAGACACTTCGACGCCGGTTGGCGCGAATTGGATCGCCGCAGGCATGAGATTCTGCCGTGTGACGCTGCGGCCCGTATTCCCAATCAGGTGCCGCAATGTGAAGAAGGCGTCCCTCGCGGACGCCCTCTTCCCTTTCCGAACCCGCTCTCAGAGCCGGATGTTGACCAGGCCCTCGGCAGTTCCTGCCGAGGCCGGCGGCTTTTGCGGCGCCCGCCAGTAGTCGATGTGGCTGATCTGGTGGACGCAGCTCACGGTGCAGTTTGGCGCGCAACCCTTTTCCGTCAGGAATTCCCGCTGGAGATCCTCGCGCGTGTACTCGGCCAGCGGCACGCCGGGAAAGCCGCGCTGCTGGCTGCAGTAGTGCACCAGCCCGTTCTCGCAGATGTAGAGGTAGCGCGAGCCAGCGCGACACCGCCACTCGTTGGGCTGGCCGTTGGCAATCTTCTCCTGGAAGTGATTGAACCGCGAATAGTTCTTCTTCTTCCAGGAACGCATCTCGTTCCAGACTGTGCGCTCCTCTTCGCCCAGAGGCTTTAGCTGCCCACCTCCGTCATGAATAATGCCGATGGTCGAAGTGAATCCCAGGGCGATCGCGCGGCGCCCGATTGTCAGCGCATCCTGCGGTTTCTTGATTCCCCCGCCCACGACGGAATTGATGTTCACGTGAAAATCGGCGTGCTCGGCCAGGAATTCGAGCTTCTTGTCGAGCACCTTCAGGCTCTTCTTTGAGACCTCGTCTGGCTGCACGTTGTCGATTGAAATCTGCATGTGATCGAGGCCGGCCTTGTTCAGCCGCTGGATGCGCTCCGGCATGAGCAGATACCCGTTCGTGATCATCCCCGCCATCTTGCCGTGGTGGCGGATGCGGGCGATGATGGCGTCCAGTTCCGGGTGAAGCAGCGGCTCGCCGCCGGAGATGGTGATGATGCTCGTCCCCAGCCGCGCCAGGTGATCGATACGACCGAGCATTTCGTCGAGGGGCACCGGCTTCGACACGTCGTCGTACTCGTTGCAATAAGCGCAGGACAAATTGCAGCGCCGCATGGGCACAATCTGTGCCATCACGGCATGGCGCGTCGAAACCAGCGCGTGGCCGATGAGGGAAAGCTCACGCACCCGGCGAGCGGCCGCCTTTGTGCGGCGGGACAAGGTCATTTTGCGGGCCGTCGGCATCACTTCCTTCATTGGAACACAGCAGCCGCCCGATCCGCGCCTGGATGAAATTAAGAGGCGCGTGCAGGCCGGTGAACGGTGATTCTGCGCAACTTAAGGATGATTCTTTGATCGGAGCTGACTGCTCCCGTGCTCTGAGCCATAGGCTCGGTCAACCCTTCGTCTTCGGCCGTCCCGCGACGATCGTGACGATCGCTTCCTTGCGGTTGCGGACGACGGTCAGCTCCACCTGCTTGCCGCGATTGGCATGCATAGTGTGAACCCACTGGCTGGTCGTCGCCACAATGCGCCCGTTCACCTTCGTAATTACGTCTCCGGCGCGAAGCCCGGCAACGGACCCAGGGCTGTTATCGTCGACCCGCTTCACCAGCAATCCCTGGCCGTCGTGGACGCCGAAATAATCGGCGAGCTGCGGCCCGAGCATATCCAGCTCCAGGCCGGTATAGGCCGAATTCATGCCCAGCACGGAAAGAAAGCCGTTGCCGAAGCTGGAGGAAGCACTGGGCAGGGCGATGGGATCGTCGTCCGGCTCAACCGGTATATGCTGCGACCAGGCGTCCGCTTCGAGCGTGGAGCGGTCGACCAGCTGGACCGTAAAGGTCTGCTGCTGCCCGTCACGGCTGATGAGCAGGGACACCGTCCGGCCCACGGGGGTGTCGCGGAGCATGCGCCGCAGCTGCGCTTCGCCCTCCACCAGCTGGTTATTCATCTGGAGGATGACGTCGTGCAGGCGGATTCCGGCCTTGCAGGCGGGGGCGTCGTGGTCCACGTTCACCACTTCGGCGCCGCGGGTATCTTTCAGCTTCAGCTGCGCTGCGCGCTCGCTGTCGATGTCGCTGGTGGCGACGCCAAGGTAGCCAGGAGTTCCATGCGCCAGATAGGCGGGATCTTCGGTAAGAACTGTGAATATTTGCTGCTGCGCCAGGAGATGGGGGGCAGCGGCCAGACAACCGGCCAGAACCGTCGCTGCAAAGGACTTCATCTGTGGCCTCG
Organism: Acidobacteriaceae bacterium; assembly: GCA_049802575.1. Taxonomy (GTDB): domain Bacteria; phylum Acidobacteriota; class Terriglobia; order Terriglobales; family Acidobacteriaceae; genus Palsa-343. The sequence continues at coordinate 30,711 of JBARMS010000002.1, forward strand.
GAAAACCCTTCATAACTGGTAGCGCCTCGATTCTGCCGAACGTTTCAACAAGTGACGCCTGACGAACTGACGAACGAGGAACAAACAATGTCAACCGGGAGCGGGCACCTTTCATGTTACGGAAGGATCGCCCATACGTTCACTACTGAATCTGCGAAACCTGCTCGAGGAACTGCCGCGACACATTGCGGATGTGCGGATTGTCGTCCTGGGAGGCGACCGTTTCCAATACGTCGCGCACGCTGGAGTCGGCCTCGACCGGCGCGAGCAGGCCAATGGCCTTGGAACGGATGCCGGGATCGGGATCCTTGAGCAGTGCTTCGAGGATGGCATCGCGCACGCGCGTGTCCACGGCGATGTAGGGCTCCAGCCCGTCCAAAGCCTTGCTGCGCACCTGCGCGTTCTTGTCGTAGCGCAGGGCGACCATCAGCGCGTTGCGGATGGGACCGCCGTCGCACTGATGCCCGTTGCGGCACTCGCGGGCCAGCAGGTCGACCGAGTCGTCGTGCACTGCGGGATTCGCCGGATTGTGAGCGCCCAGCAGAAGCAACTGTCGAATCTGCGGATCGTCGAGAGTGCCGAAGGCGGTTTCCGGAACAATACGTTCGAAGCGGACTTCCACGTTTTCCGTGTTGGGCTCAACGGTGATTCCGCTGACCCCGGCGACTTGTGCGGCATCGAGGTCGGGCATAAAGGAAACCGGCGTTTGCGTCACGGCGGGGGTACCCTGCGTCTGGCCGGCTGCCGTGCGAAGACCCTCGCGGTACCCGCCCCAGGCTCCCGCCCCGAGCCCTAAAACCAGCAGCGCTGAGGCCATCACCGGCGCGCTCTGCAGACGGGCGAAGCCGCGCCGAAAACTCTGCCACTCCCGTCGCAGGAATCCCCCGTGGGGCAGCACATCAAGCGCTTCATCGAGGCGGAGCCGGGTGCGGGCGACCAGGCTTGGAGACGGCTCGATCACAGGAAGCACGGCCATCGCCTTCTGCAGGCCGGCCACAGCTTCCATTTCCTGGCGGCAGCACTCGCATTGCGCCAGGTGCAGTTCTAATTGATGGGCCCGGTCGTCGGGCAATTCACCGTAGACGGCCAGGACGATGGTTTCCTGTGCCAGATCGCAGTTCATGATGTTTTCCTTGCCTCACTTCGCCTCAAAGTCTTGCTGCTTTTTCCCGGATCTTCTCGTGCCCGTCCGGATCCTTCTGCGCTCCAACCTGCTTCTCAGCTACCGGTCTTTTCGCTAACCACTTTCTGCTAACCGCAGTTTCCTGACTGCTCACTGCTGTCTGCTTTCCGCTGCATTCCTACCGTAACTCTGCCAGCTTGACCCTCAGCTTTTTCGTTGCGCGGAAGAGCGTGTTCTTGGCGGTCTCTTCCGTGGTGTTCAGCATTTCTCCAATGGTCCGCAGCCGCAGCCCCTGATAATGCTTCAGTTCGAAGACCATCCGTTCGCGCGGAGTCAGTTCCTCCAATGCCAGCCGGATCCGCTGCCCCAGATATTTGCGGTCCAGTTCCCGTGCCGGGTTTGCGCCCGACCGCTCATCGGACACGTTGGTCATCAGATCCATTTCCTCGCCCGAGGAGTCGATCACCACCGCCTGATCTTCGCGGCGGGCCTTACGGCGGCGCAGATGATCGAGACACAGGTTGGTGACGATCCGATAGATCCACGTATAAAACGAGCACTCGAAGCGGAAGTTGCCCAGATACCGGTAGGCCTTCAGGAACGCTTCCTGCTGAATATCCTGCGCGTCCTGTTCGGACCCGGTGAGGTGCATGGCCAGCCGCAATACCGCCTGATCATATTGACGGACCAGCGCGTCAAAAGCGGTGCGGGAACCCGCCTGCGCTTCACGAATCAGATCGGTCTCGTGAACGTTCTCGCGCAGCGGGCCGGCCGTACGGGTGCCCATACGCGAGGATTGTAGTCGAGGCTGAGCAGAGGCGGGCCTGGGCTGGGACAGAAAACGAAGCACATCAGCAGGCATAAAGCTCCTGTTGCGTGGGGATTGCGACACCTGTGCGATCTATAGACGAGCCACCAATCAATTAGTTAGCGGCCCGATCGGCCTCGCCAGCCTCGTCTCCCTCGTGACCTGCGACCTGCCACCCGTGTCAGGATCTCTGTGTTCACCCCTGCTCAGTCCGGCATAGCGCAACCAGCGCCGCGCCATACCGATCAGCCTTCACCGGGCCGATGCCATCGATCTGCAACAACTGCGTAAGATTCGTGGGAGTTGCGGCCACAACGCCCCGCAGAACAGCGTCAGTGAGCACCAAGAACGCAGGCTTGCCGGCCTTCGCCGCCTCCTCCTTCCGCCAAAGCCGCAGCCGCCTTTCCAGCTCTTCCTGGGCCGGCGTGAAGGCTGCCGGCTCAGTTCCCCGAGTGGCCGCCTGCGCTCCGGTCTTTCTCTTCTTCCTTTGAGGCCCGGCGAACAGGCCATCGCTCTCCGGCGGCTGGGGCAGCAGGACACTGAGCGGCTCCGCGTCGATCAGACCGCGCCCCTCAAACGTCAGTGCCGCCTTGCGAAACGTCACTTCCCGCCCTTCGGAATTCATAAACGTCTCCGACGTCAGGGTCACCAGCCCGGCCCGCGCCAACCCGTCCAGCAACCCATCGAAGGCGTGGCGGTCGCCGTCCGCGCCGGCATCCGCATGGAGCCGCCCGACGGACCTCGGCCCCTCATCCCTCAGATCCCGCAGAATCCGGCGCATGTGCCGCTCCTGCTGGGCCGTCGGCTCGGCAAACACCAGCGCCGCCGCCGATTCCGGCGAGCAGAAGTCGCACTTGCCGCAGGGCGGCCCGGACCGGTCGCCAAAGTGCCGCAGCAGGGCGGACATGCGGCACTGCGCCGTCTCCGCAAAAGCCACCATGCTGTCGAGCTGCGCCCGCCGGTAGGCCATCTGCTGCTGGTAGCCAGAGCGCCAGTTCCCCGCATCGACCGCCCGCGCCAGGCTGCGCACCCGGCCTTCCAGGTCGGCCTGCGCCGCCCCCTGCGCGATCAGCTTCTCCACGGCCCGGCCAAAATTCTCCGGCATCATCTGCAGCTTTTCCCACAGCATCTTCGGCGCCTGAAACTCCTCGTTCAGCAGCCGCGCCACTCGCGCCAGATCCTCCAGCGGAGGATAGTCGCGCTCGAAAAAGCTCTCGTGCAGCCGCCGGTCGGCGTAGCTGTGCAGCAGGATCGCCCGCGACGGCTTGCCATCCCGCCCCGCGCGCCCCACCTCCTGGTAGTAGGCTTCGACTGACCCCGGCAGCGCCGCGTGGATCACAGTCCGGATGTCGGGCTTGTCGATGCCCATGCCGAACGCGATAGTCGCCACCACCACCGAAAGCTCCCCTGCCAGAAAGGCGCGCTGGACCCTCTCGCGCACGGCGGTCTCGAGCCCCGCGTGGTACGCAGCCGCCGGATACTGGGCGTTCAGCTCCATCGCCAGTTCCTCGGCCGCCTTGCGGGATGGAGCATAGACGATGGCCGGTCGCCCCTCCGCTGGATCGAGATAATTGCGGATGAACTCGTTGCGCCGCGGCTTCGAGAGCTCCACCACCTCCAGCGCCAGATTCGCCCGCCGAAATCCATGCACAAACAGCACCGGATCCGCCAGCCGCAGTTGCGCCACGATGTCCCGCTGCACCACCGGTGTCGCGGTCGCCGTCAGCGCAATGACCGGTGCGGGGCGCAGCATTGGCAGCGACTCGCCCAGGGTGCGGTAGTCGGGCCGAAAATCGTGTCCCCAGCCGGAAATGCAGTGCGCCTCATCGACGGCCACCAGCGACGGGGTGCGCCGCGCCAGCATCTCCGCAAAGCCCGTCACGCGCAGCCGCTCCGGCGCGATATAGAGGAACTGCAACGACCCATCGAGCCACGCCCGGCACGCTTGGCGCGCTTGCTCGCGCGGCACGCCGGAGTGGATCCGCGCCACGCGCAGCCCATGTGATGCCAACCGTGCCGCCTGGTCGTCCATCAGCGCGATCAGCGGGCTGACCACCAGGGCCGGGCCGCCCCGCGCGATCGCCGGCAGCTGATAGCAGATACTCTTGCCCGCGCCGGTTGGCATCACCAGCAGCGCATCGCGGCCCTCAGTCACGGCGCGGCACACAGCTTCCTGGTTCTCGCGGAAGCCTGGAAACCCAAACGTGTTGCGCAGCAGAGAGACGAGATCGATCACGCTCCTCTCATGTTGCCATGCGAAGTCATGTTCGGCCCTCCGTTTGTGCCCCGTGTACCGTGCCCTGCGTACCGTACCCTGTCACCTGGTTTTCGGGCGTATCCTGTTCCCGCCATGAAAGACACACGGCGATGGGCGCGGAACCTGGCTGTGGCCTGCTTTGCGCTTCTGCTTGCCCTCGCATTCGGCGCGATTCAGGCCCAATCCCAGGCCCGCAAAATCCGTGAATACAAGCTCCATGAGCAGGGGGAACGCAGTGCGCCCTTCGGCATGACGCTCGGGTCCGATCACACGATCTACACCATCCTGCCTCGTCAAGACGGCAACTGGATCCTCTCCGAAGTACAGAACTGGTGGCAAGACAAGCCGCACGAAATCGGCATCGTGGTGGAGGGATTTGCTGCCCGGGATGAGGTTAGCAATCCCGGCCAGATGGATCTCGCCGTCACCCCCGACGGTCGGGATCTCGTCACCATACTCACCTCCAGTTTGCGCGTCCCCGCCGGTGATCCGTACCCGATGGACATGATCGTCGAGATCGTGCGGCTGGACAACTTCGCTGTCGTCGAAACCCAGCACATGCGCAGCCTCGGGTTCCGCGGCAATCTGGCAGGGGGGATGGATCGGTCCGGTCACCTCCTGGTCAGTTCCTCTGTGCCCGGCGGCGGCAACGATGCGCCTTCCGCCCCTTACGTCAGCTGGTTCGAGGTGACCATGCCCGACATGAAACCGCAGCTTGAGTGCAGCTACCAGGCCGCTGCCGATCCCAAAGACACTCAGCGTATCGAGGAAGCGTGCGCTGAATTCGCGAAGAAGGATGGCTACGCGTCCGCGGCCGAACTGATCGCGCAGGTTTGGCCTCAGCCGAAGGCGATAGAAGCGCCGCCGGGCGTTACAGTCCCCTCAAAAGACCGCTTCGACACCCGCACGGTTGATGTCGACGGCAAACCCCTCACCCTCGTCGTAGTCAACGGCGTCAGCCTGCAGGTCTACGCTGCACAGTAGCCGTCCCGGGCGCGATACCGCTCGGTTACACTCTGCCTATGTCCCCTCAGCGGTCGAGCGGCAACCTCTTCGGCGTCCCGCCCGGCCCCGCCGCCTATTCCGAGTGGATCACCGCCTTCTGCGATGGCGGATCGCGAGGAAATCCAGGCCCTGCCGGCTACGGCGTCTACATCGAGGGCCCTGACGGCGAAAAGCTCGCCGAGCTCAGCGAATACCTCGGCAAGACCACCAACAATGTCGCAGAATATTCCGGGCTGCTTGCGGCCGTGGACTACGCCCTCCGCGAGGGCCGCTCACGCCTGCGCATCGTCTCCGACTCCGAGCTGATGGTGAAGCAGATCAAGGGCCAGTATAAGGTGAACAGCGCCGACCTGCGCCCGCTCTACGAAGAAGCGAAGCGCCGCATCGCCCGCCTCGACATGTTCCGCATCGAGCACGTCCTGCGCGGCAAAAACCAGCGCGCCGACCGCCTGGCCAATCTCGCCATGGACCGCGGCATGGGCCGCAACCGCACCGAGAACAGCCAACCCCAAAACGGTATCTCTCCGCACCCGTCTCGCTCCGAGCCGCCTAAGACCTATAAAGGGTTTACGAAGGGCGGCGTCGTCCATCTCATCGAGGGCGAACTGCCGGACGGCGTCTTCGTCCGCGTTATCCCCGACCGGCAGTAGATCGCGGAACGTTAGAGGAACGCTTCGTGGATTCCCTCATCCGCCCCGCTCTCCACGCCGACCTCCCGCGCCTCACCGAGATCTACAACCACTATGTCGTCCACTCCCCGGCGACCTTCGATCTGGAGCCCAAGACCCTCGCCGAGCGCGCCGATTGGTTCGCGCAGTTCGCGGAGACCGGCCGTCACCGCCTCCTCGTCGCCGAAGACAACGGTACCGTCCTTGGATACGCCGGTACCACGCGCTTCCGTGCGAAACCCGCGTACATCCGCACCGTCGAAACCACCATCTACTGTGCACCCGAAGCCACCGGCCGCGGAACCGGCGTCCGCCTCTATACCGCGCTCTTCGACGCCCTCGCCCACGAAGACGTCCACCGCATCGTCGCCGGATACGTCCCGCCCAACCCCGCTTCAGAAAAGCTGCACGCGCGCATGGGCTTCCGGATGGTCGGCACCTTCACCGAGCAGGGCTACAAATTCGGCCGCTACTGGGACGTCGTCTGGCTCGAACGCCCTCTTCTCCCAGCCCCCAGCCAACACCGCAAACCGAAAGCTAGCTCGAATTTCCTGTAACTCGGCAATAATCACTCGAGGAGTCCTTAAAGCGACAGTCCGCCGCCCACGGACTCGTCGTGATACTGTGAATCCCTCCCCCGCACGGCCCTGAATAACCGAGGTAAGGATGCGAACGACCCTGTTGCTCGCAGCTCTGCTGTCTCTGTTCGCTCCTCCCGCTGTTGTCGCCCAGGCCGCATCGCCGCTGCCGATCGACGGCATCGGTCAAGCCACTCTTCCGATGAACGGGCCATGGCAATTTCATCCGGGCGACAATTCAAAGTGGGCCGCACCCGACTTTGACGATTCTGGCTGGGACCAGATTGAGACCGGCCGCACCTGGGAAGAACAGGGATTCCGCAACCTGACTGGCTTCGCCTGGTACCGCCGCCGTATCGTGCTGCACAGCCTCCCAGCCCAACCGAATCAGGCGCCACAACTCGCCGTCAATCTGCAGTTTGTTGAGAATTCAGCCGAAGTCTACTGGAACGGGCGGCTCATCGGCCGCTGGGGGAGCCTGCCGCCGCATCCAGTATGGTTCGACCCGGCTGAGCCTGGCCTGGCCCAGCTCAACGCGCGCGTTCCCTTTGCCATGCCCCTCGGCCCGGCGCGCTCCGGAGTTCTCGCGATTCGCGTATGGAAGGCCCCCTACATCTTGTTTGCGACTGAAAACGAGGGCGGCCTCGTCCGCACGCCGATTCTCGGCACCCCCGCCGCGCTCGACTCCCTCGCCTCCGCCCTCTGGTTCCGCTGGCTGGTCGGCAACCTGTTTCCGCTCGCGGTGGCCCTGCTCGCCGGCGTGACTTCCCTCTTTGCCTTCCTCGCCTGGTTGCGCGACCGCAGCCACCGCCTGCTCTTCTGGATGGCGCTCTACATCCTGCACCCCCTGCTGCTCCTGCCGTACCTGACGATTCCCGGCGTGCTCAGCTTCCGCCAGAATTACGGCACGATCGCCCTCGTCATCTGCCTCGAAGACGTCTCGCTCTGGTTCCTGCTCCTCTACCTTCTCCAGCTGACCAAAGATCGGCGCCTTGTCCTCTGGACTCGCTGGCTCGCCCTTGCCTGCCTCCTCTTCAACGGACTCGACTCTGCGCTGCAGGCATTCCATTGGTGGACGTGGCCCGGTCACCGCTTCCTGACCCTCGATATCGTCTTCACCATCCCTGCGCTGCTGCTGGAGGCGTATCCGCTGATCCTCATCGCCCTCGCCGTGCGGCGGCGCCTCGACCGCAAGCTCTGGTTTCTCGCCGTCGCCGCCGCGCTGGCCGATTGCTTCCAGGGACTCGGCAACTGGGTCACCGCCGGCCTGCGCTGGACGCACTGGGATTTCTCCGCGTGGTTCTTTGCGCCGCTCATCACGGTGGCCGGCAACGGCCTCGGCCCCGTCACGATTCTCAACACCCTGCTGCTGATCGCCATCGTTGCCGCCGTATGGCGCTATGAGCGCGAACAGCGCCTCCGCCAGCTTCGCAACGACGAGGAGCTCCGCAATGCGCAGGAGGTCCAGCGCGTCCTCATCCCTTCGGCGCAGCCCGCTCTGCGCAGCTTTTCCGTCTCCAGCGCCTACCAGCCGGCGCAGGAAGTGGGCGGCGACTTCTTCCAGATCATCCCGGGAACTGATGATTCCGTAATGGTCGTCATCGGAGACGTGAGCGGAAAAGGGCTCAGGGCCGCGATGGCCGTCTCGCTCATCGTTGGCGCGTTGCGCACCCTCGCCGAGATGACCACCGATCCGGCCCAGGTGCTCGCGGGTTTGAATCGCCATCTCGAAGGCCGTCTCCCGGGCGGCTTCGCCACATGTCTGGTAGCGCATCTTTACCCGGATGGCCGCTGCCTTCTCGCCAATGCCGGCCACCTGCCGCCTTTCCTCAACGGCCGCCAGATCGAGTTGGTCGGCATGCTTCCGCTCGGGCTCAGCCGCGACGAGCGCTATGAGAGACAGACCGTCATGCTCGCGCCGGGCGACCGGCTGACCTTCTACACCGACGGCCTGCTTGAAGCGCGCGACTCGAGGGGAGAACTTTTCGGATTCGAGCGCCTGGCCGAGCTGGTGGGGAACACGCGGGCGGCGGACGACGCGGCCGCTGCCGGGGTCCAGTTCGGGCAGGAAGACGACATCACGGTGCTGACGGTGACGCTTGTGCCTTGCGGCATACCGGTTTGACAAACCGAAGTGATCGGGTCGCCATGGCTGGCGCGGACGGGCAAAGTATTAACTGCGACCCGGACGCTTCGGATGTCGGGAACTCCACCAGTCCGGGACGGCAATGTTCCGAGTAGCCGATGAACCGCGCGGAGCGCGAAATTACAGCAACAGGGACATTACTACGGGAAAAGAAATCTGGCTAAACGATTTTCCAAGCTGACCGGCGCTTCAAACTCGCTGTTGTTGACAAACACTACGGCTGGGCAGATACTTTTTCCCTCTTTCCCTCACTGCGATTCAGGACTTCAATCGATCCCGGATTATCGAGACCACAACCCACGGAGAGCCCAGGCATGATGAAACTCCCTCTGTCGATGATTGCAATTTCCGGTCTGCTCGCGTCCGTTCACGTGAAGGCACAGACCGCCTCGTCTACTTTGCCAACCGGCCATGTGGCCGCACCGCACGTGGTACCGACTAACGTGCCGGGTGTCTATGCTTTCACGCAACCGCCAGCCGACTTTAATCCCCGAACCGCATCGAAGACGGAATTGGAATCCTGGGGTTACCCGCCACGGCCAGACGTGTCGGAAGGCCCCGAGGCTCAGGCGCGATGGCTCGAGGAAGTCAACCCCGGCTTGAAGCGGTCGGTACCCGAACTGGTTATCCGGCCGAACACTTACAACCGGCAGGCGATGGGGTTCAAAGCGGGCGCGAAAGGGGTCAATACGATTGCTGCGACCTCATCCAACTGGAGTGGGTATGCGCTGGCGGGCGCTGGCGGCGCAGCGCCGTTCTACAGAGTGACCGGGCGCTGGACGGTGCCGACGGTGAAGCAGGCCCCGGGGACTTGTTCGGGTGGCTGGGACTATTCGTCGGAATGGGTCGGCATTGATGGGGCGACGAACAGCGATCTGCTGCAAGCGGGATCACAAGCCAATGTTTTTTGCGACATCGGCCAAAGTGTCACAGAGTACTTCCCCTGGATCGAATGGCTCCCCGCACCGGAAATGGTGATTTACAAGAACGCAGCGACCGAAACCTTGTATCCCTTTGCGGCTGGCGATTACATCATCGCTACCGTGACGGCTACGAATTTCTCGGGTGGCGTTTCCAAGTCCGGCACACTTGGCTTCTCTGACGTGACCCAGGGCTGGAGCATTGCCCTGACCTTCACAGCCTCTTCCCTGGGTGGTTCTGAGGTGGTAGGGCAAGACGTGGAGTGGATCGTCGAACGCACCGAGGTCAACGGCGCCCTCGCGACACTCCCGGATTATGTGGCCAATCCCTGGATTTTCGCCCAGGCGTGGGATACAAATCAGATTCTTTACAACCCGGGCCAGCCAGGGACCGCCAGTGACTATAAGATCACGATGCTCGATAACAGCAGCAATCCAGAGTCGTATGTAATGCTGTTGAGCGCGACAGGGATGTGGTTCTACCCGGAAGGATCGGCTGTTCAATAGTCAAATCGCGCCGCGGCCGCTCTTCCGTGCCTCGCATCCTTTGTGGTTCCCGTTCTGAACTGCAGGAAAGCCCTGCCTGGCCACCAAGCCGACAGGGCTTTCGTACCCAGGGCAGCGCTCGGGGTTATCCAAACGCCGTACGCTGGACGGTCAACGCTGTTTTGCCAGCTCAAGCCGGAGAATCCTGGTCTCTGAGAAAACTGTGCAAAAGGAAATCGCACGTGCCGGGGTTCGCCGAGCCAATGCGGGAAAGAGGATTTTTCGGGATTTGTGCCGGCTAGCTACCCCGCCAGCTTCGCCTTTACCAACTCGCTCACCTGCTTGCCATCGGCGCGCGCGCCCGTCTCCGCGATCTTCGCCTGCACCGCTTTCATTGCCGGACCCATGTCGCGCGGCCCGTAACTCCCCGCCGCCAGCGTCTCATCGACGATCTTCCTGAGTGTCACCTCATCGAGCGTCTTCGGCAAATAGCTCTCGATCAGGACGATCTCGCGCGCTTCCTTCGCCGCCAGCTCCGGCCGGTTGCCCTTCTGGAACTGCTCGATGGAATCCCGACGCTGCTTAATCATCGTCGCGAACACCTGATGCGCCTCAGCATCGGTCAGCGAGGCGCGCTTCTCGATTTCGCGGTTCTTCAGCGCGGCCTTCACCATGCGCAGTGTGGACGTGCGCTCCAGGTCGTGCGCCTTCATCGCGGCGATCATGTCATGGTCGACTTGCTTGACGAGTTCCATGGGGGGCGTCTCCCTGCGCGAACTCCACTCAAACTTCTCATTATAAAGAGGCGGTTGAAATTGCGCGGCTGGCTACAATAGATGCAAAAGGGGACTGCCATCATGATCCGCAAGACCAGATTATTTACTCCGGGACCGACGCCGCTGCTGCCGGCCGCGCAGTTTGCCATGGCCGCCGCTGACATCCACCACCGCACGCCCGAGTTTCGCGCCCTCTACGAGCGGGTGCTGGCGCAGCTAAAAACGTTCGTAGGCACGAAGAATGACGTTCTGCTTCTGGCTTCTTCGGGTACGGGCGCGATGGAGGCTGCGGTGTCCAACCTCACCTCGCCCGGCGACCGCGTGCTCGTGCTCTCCGCCGGCAAATTCGGCGAGCGCTGGGAATCACTGGCGAAGGCCTTCGGCTGCCAGGTTGACGTGCTGACTCGCCCCTACAGCGAGACTTTCGCGCTTGCCGACGTGAAGCAGGCGCTGCGCCCCGATACGCGCGCCGTCTTCGTGCAGGCCACCGAATCCTCCACCGGCATTCGTCATGACATCGAGGGCATCGCGAAGCTGCTGAAGTCCGCCTCCCCCAATGCGCTCCTTATCGTCGACGGCATCACCGGCCTCGGCACCACCACGCTGGATGTGGACGGCTGGGGCGTCGACGTCATCATCGGCGGATCGCAGAAGGCCGTCATGATTCCGCCCGGCCTTGCCTACCTGAGCCTAAGCGACCGCGCCTGGAAGGCCGCCGAAACATCGAAGAACCCGCGCTACTATTTCGATCTGCGCAAGGAGCGCAAGAACGCACAGAAGGGCGAAAGCAGCTACACGCCGGCCGTCGCTCTGATCGCGGCTCTGGGCGCGTCCCTCGACTACATTGCTGCCCAGGGAGGAGGCGACTTGGCGGCGGGCCGCGATGCGCTCATCGATAACGCGGAGACCTGCGCCGCGATGACGCGCGCCGCCGTCCAGGCGATAGGGCTCGAGCTCTTCGGTCCCGGCAGCTATTCGGCCGCGGCAACGGCTGTGGTTGCGCCGGCGGGCATAGATTCCGGCGTCATCGTCAAGGAGTTGAAGAGCCGCTTTGCCGCAATCGTGACCAACGGACAGGGCGACATGAAGGGCAAGATTTTCCGCATAGCCCACATCGGTCTCTTCGACTACATGGACACGATCGCGATCATCGGCGCTCTCGAGCAGGTCGCAGCGTCGAAGCTGCACTTGCCGGGATTTGCCTTCGGGCGAGCCCTCGCGGCGGCGCAACAGGTCTACGCCGAACGCAGCGCAGCGCCTCTGCCCAAAGCCGGGGAGTCAGCGCCGCAGCCCGAGCTGGTCAAGGCGTAACTTCGCGCGTCGGGCGCGGCACTCGTAAGCCTTGGTCACGAAAGGACAGGATGAAAGTCGTTCTCGCGGAAAAAGTGTCTCCGGCAACGCTGGCCGTCTTCCAGGCTGAACGGGGATGGAACGTCCTCACCCACGATCAGGTGAAAAGCCTGCCCGAAGCATTGGCCGATGCCGATGCTCTCGTCGTCCGGTCGGCGGTGCAGGTGGACGACGCGCTGATGGCCGCCGCACCGAAGCTCCGCGTCATCGGCCGCGCCGGAGTCGGCGTGGACAACATCGATGCGGACGCAGCCACACGCCGCGGCATTGTGGTGATGAACACTCCGGGCGCGAACGCCATCGCCGTCGCCGAGCTGGCCCTGGGCCTCATGATTGCCCTCGCCCGCCAGCTCCCCAAAGCCGACGCCACCATGCACGCCGGCAAGTGGGAGAAAAAGTCGTTGCAAGGCGGCGAGCTGCGCGGTAAGAAGCTCGGCATCCTCGGCCTCGGCCGCATCGGCCTCGAAGTCGCCCGGCGCGCCCGCAGCTTCGGCATGGAGCTGCTGGCGCACGATCCCTTCGTCTCCGCGTCCATCGCGCGCGAAAACAGCATTCGCCTTGTCTCCGCCGAAGAGCTGTTCTCGCTCGCCGACTATCTAACGCTCCACGTCGGCCTCACCCCGCAAACCGCGGGCATCATCAACAAAACCACGCTGGCTACGATGAAGAAAGGCGTGCGGATCATCAACTGCGCCCGAGGCGAGCTCGTCGTCGAACCGGATCTGGCCGAGGCGCTCGCCAGGGGACACGTGGCCGGCGCGGCCCTCGATGTCTTTCACGAGGAGCCGCCGAAGAACTCGCCTTTCGCATCGCTGGAGAACGCCATTCTGACGCCGCATATTGCCGGCTCGACAGCCGAGGCCCAGGAAGCGGTCGGCATCCAGATCGCTTATCAGGTTTGCGAGTATTTGAAATCGGGCGTGGCGCAGAACGCGGTCAACCTGCCCTCGCTGACGCACGAGGAATACCAGGAGCTCGCCCCGTACATGACGCTGGCGCAGCGGCTCGGAACGTTTCTCGCGCAATTCCCGAAGGGCGCCATCGACAGCATTCAGATCAAGTACAACGGCCGCCTCGGCGAGTTGAAGACCGACCTCATCCGCAACAGCGCCATCGCCGGCGTGCTGGCACATCTGGAGCAGGTCAACCGCATCAACGCGGCCTCCATCGCCGCCGAGCGCGGCATTCGCCTGCACGAAGAAAAGAAGGAAGCGACGCAGGGCGGAGCCGGCAGCATACTGAAGCTCTCGCTGCACACCAGCGAGACCAGTATCTCCGCAAGCGGATCGGTGCTCCACGGCAACTCACCGCGCCTGCTGAACCTCGACGGCATCGACATTGAAGCGCCGCTCCAGGGCACGCTGCTCGCCATCCGCAATAAGGACGTGCCCGGCGTCATCGGCCGCATCGGGACGATTCTCGGCGAGCACAGGATCAACATCGCCAACTTCGCGTTGGGCAGATCGAATGGCGGTACGGATATGACGGCCCTCGCCGTGCTCCAGATCGACGGCGAGGTGAGCGAAGCGGTGATCCGCGAGCTGCGGTCCGTGGAGGCGATCACCGGCGTGCGGCAGGTGACGCTGTAGACGCAACTTGCAACTCGCACGCGGTCGTAACGCGAGCACTGCGGATCCATTTTTCCGCCGGCAAGGGGGAAATCCTGCACACCTAAATCCTATCCCCTGCCTTCAGTGCTTCACCCATCCATGCATGCCCGCCTCGAAGCTGCGCCGGTCGAGCCGGGGCAGGGCGCGTGCGACCTTGTCGGGGAAGAGCGGGTAATGCCGCGCGGCGATCAGCAGTTCCGGGACGCACCACACGTCCTCCTCCGCGGTCATCCAGTGCCGGTTGTCGAGGCGCGCCAGGTTGACCGGTCCGGCCCACGACCGCAGCGTGCGCTCGCCGTGCAGATTGTAGTAGTGCTCGAAATAGCTCATGGCCAGCTCGCGGAGGGTGCGGTAGACCGGGGCGCGAAAGCGCAGGCCGGCGAAGTTGGACTTGGCAATGCCGCCCCACAGGCCGCGCTCGCGGTAGAGCGCCACGACGTGGTCGTCGTCGCGCACGCCTTCGAGATCCATCAGCAGCGCCGGATGCCCCTGTACGCGCAGCGCCGCCGCGGCGACCAGCGCTCCCTCCATACAGTGCCCCTTGCGCTCGCGCAGCACGCGCGCCGGCGAACCCACCGTGTCGGCATACTGGTACGCCAGGTCGTCGATGAACTTCTGGATGCGCGCCGGAGTCTTCAGCGCCTTCAACGTGCGGACATCCGCCCGGGACAGTCCAAAACCCTCCTGCCCGCGCTTCCGTTTCCGTGGCGAGACTTCGCCCTTCGTCCCCAACTCGCGCTCCCTTCGGAAATTGCCGCGATTATACCGAGCCGGTCCAGCGCGGCCGGTCCGCCAGTTCGTACCCGCTAGAATAGAACCAGCACCGAAACCCCAGAGGTCTCCAGAACCGTGCCCCTGTACGAATACCGCTGCAAAACGTGCGGCCACACATTCGAGAAGATTCAGAGCTTCAGCGCTCCGGAAGAGAAGGAGTGTCCGGTGTGCCATGGCGAGGTGGAGCGGCTGCTCTCCGCGCCCGCGTTCCAGTTCAAAGGCTCCGGCTGGTACGTGAGCGACTACGGCGGCAAGAGTAAATCGGGGACGATGAAAGCGTCTGCTGACGGCGATGGCAGTTCCAAATCCAGCGAGAGCAGCCCGAGTGACAAACCAGCATCCTCCTCGTCGGACGGGAGCAGCTCTTCAAGCTCACCCGCTCCGTCGACCACCAGGAGCGAGTAGCAGTTCCTGCACCCGCACGGCGGGTTCGATCATCAGAGACGGGCAAAGTGCTCTCCGGAGGAAGTTGCTATGACCCAGCGGCTGAATTACGCTTCCGCTTCTCCTGAAGCTCTGCGTTCTCTTTACGAAGCGACGCGTTACCTGCGTTCCAAAACGACGCTCGAGCCCTCGGTGTTAGACTTGGTCTTCTTACGTGCGGCGCAGATGAACGGCTGCGCCTTCTGCATCGCGATGCATTGGCGGGAAGCCAAAGAGGACGGCCTGAGTGACGATCAGCTTCACGGCCTGCCCGCATGGCGCGAAGCCTCGTGGTATTCCCGGCGCGAGCGCGCGGCGCTCACATGGACCGAATCGCTTACGCTGGTGGCGCAGAACCATGTACCCGATGTCGTTTACGCTGAGGTTAGCGCGGTTTTTTCGGAACGGGAACTGGTCGATCTGACACTTGCCGTCACCACGATCAATGCGTGGAACCGTTTCGCCATCGCCTTCCGTACGCCGCCGGAAACCGCGCCCGACGTGATCGCTTCGTTGAAAGGCGCCGCGGCCCATCGCTGACCGGTTCGTCGCCATCCGCTCTCTCGCTGACCTCTTTCCCGCCGGCCGCGTGCTAGGTGCTCGCCGTCTCCTGGCCCTGCAGTTGCAGCGACAGCTCTTCCCACTCGCTGTTCAACTCGGCCTGACGGTCACGCAACACGGAAAGCACCTCGGTGAGCCTCTGCGTCTCTTCCGCGCTGACGTAGAAGCTGAGGGCCTGTTCGGTCTCGGCCACCCAGCCATCCACGCGCGGAATCTCCGCCTCGACCTGCGCCAGCCGCTCCTGCATTTGCCGCAGCTTGATGGGATTCACTCTCTTCGCCGTGGCCTGCGCGGCTTCCGGCTCAGCCACAGGCCGCGGTGCTGCCACCACGGGAGTCGCAGCCGCGGCGGTCTCCGCTGCAATCTCCGCCGCGCCGCCTTCCTTGCGCCAGAGATAGTCCTCGTAATTCCCGGGGAAGACGTGCACCTGCGATCCACGCGTCAGGTTCTCGCTGCGCGCCACCTCGAAAACCTTCTGCGCGAGTCCATCGACGAAGTACCGATCGTGCGAAACGAATATCACCGTCCCGTTGAATTTGCCGATGGCCTCCAGCAGCACATCCTTGGCGCGCAGGTCGAGGTGGTTGGTCGGCTCGTCGAGCAGCAGGAAGTTGGCCGGGCTCACCAGAATGCGCGCCAACGCATAGCGATTACGCTCGCCGCCGCTGAGCACGCCCAGTTGCTTAAACACGTCGTCGCCGGAAAAGAGAAAGCAGCCGAGCAGACTGCGCAAATCCTTCTCAGCGACCCTGGGCGCGACGCGGCCGATATCGTCGAGCATGCGCGCGCCAGGATCGAGCACCTTGTACTGATCTTGCGCGAAGTATTCGGCGATGACGTTGTGCCCCAGCTTCAGCGTGCCTGCGGCCGGCAATTCCTGGCCGCTGAGCAGTCGGATGAGGGTCGACTTGCCCGCCCCGTTCACGCCCACCAGCGCGATCCGGTCGCCGCGCTCGATGGTGAAGCACACGTCCTCCAGCACGCGCTTCTCGCCATACTGCATCGAGAGGCCGGCGACTTCCACTACGTTGCGACCTGACGGAGGGGGCTGGGGAAAGCTGAAGTGCGGCACGGGCTCTTCGAGCGGAATCTCAATGCGCTCGATCTTTTCCAGTTCTTTGATCCGGCTCTGCACCTGCTTGGCCTTCGTCGCCTGATAGCGGAAGCGGTTGATGAAGACCTCGAGATGCTCGATTCGTTCCCGCTGGTTCTTGTACGCCGCCTCAAGCTGCGCCCGCCGCTCCGCCTTCTGCGTCAGGTATTTTTCGTAGTTGCCGTGGTAAACGTGCAGGCCCTTGTTCCAGATTTCAATGATCTTGTTCACCGTCACGTCGAGAAAGTAGCGGTCGTGGGAGATGAGGATGTAGCCGTTGGGCCATGTGCTCAGGTAGTTCTCGAGCCAGTTGCGCGTCTCCAGATCGAGATGGTTCGTCGGCTCATCGAGCAGCAGCAGGTCGGGCTGCTCGAGCAGCAGCTTGGCGAGCGCGATGCGCATCTGCCATCCGCCGGAAAATTCCTCCGTGCGCCGCGTCCAGTCCTCTTTGGCGAAACCGAGACCGGTGAGAACCGCGCCCACCTCCGCGTCGAGCGCGTAGACGTTGTGGTGGCGCAGGCGCCCTTCAACGTGCGAATAGCGATCGGCGACGGTGGCGTATTCCTGGCCGGCCGGGTCCAGTTCGGCCAGCGACGCAGAGAGCGCTTCGAACTCGCGCTCCATGGCACGCAACTCGTCGAAGACGCTGAGGCACTCGTCGAAGACGGTGCGGCCGGAGAGCGTGAGCCCATCCTGCGGCAAGTAACCAATGCTCATGCCGCGCATGCGCTGCATGGATCCGTAGTCGAGCGAGTCCATGCCACCGAGGATTTTCATGAGGGTGGATTTGCCCGCGCCGTTGGCGCCAACGAGAGCGGTGCGCTCGTTGGGCGTAATCAGCCAGTCAGCGTTTTCAAAGAGAAGTCTGGGGCCGAAACGCTTGCCGGCGCCGGAGAGTTGCAGCATATCTTCATTTTATCGGGCGTGAGCCGCTCGAACGGGCAGCACTGGGCCCTCCGGCCCGCGAAAGAATCCGTTCATGAGCGCGGGTTACAATCCGGTAGCGGCTCCCGCAAGTTCATCCGGAGAAAATCTTGAGCGGTTTCAGGCAACGATTGACCGTCGCGGCAGCTTTCATTTTTCTTGCCTGTGCCGCGCCCGTGCTCGCCCAGGTCAACGCTCCCACGCCGCAGCCCGATGCGAGCGATTGCCGCGTGAGCCGACTGCCCACCTGCGTGAAGGATGTCGCGCAGGACGAAGCGCACATCGTCACCAGCCCGCTGCACATGTCCGCCACCGATCTGTGGTGGCTTCTGCCCTTCGGCGTGGCCACCGGCGTTACCGTCCACTACGACAGCCGGGCCATTCACGATCTCGGAGTGCATCCGAGCCGCGAGAACCAGTTCAACAAGCTCTCCAGCGACACGGGATTGTATTTGCCGTTCGCGGCGGCCGCCGTGGGTTACGTTGCGGGCGATGTGCGCCATGACGACTACATGACCGAGACGGCCGTGCTCTCCGCGGAGGCCATGGCCGACGCGGGCATTCTCGACGAGGGGCTGAAATATGCGCTCGACCGGGAGAATCCCATGCTCGACAACGCGCGCGGCGGGCTGTGGCCGAAGGGGCCAAAGGGCTGGCCGAATTCGCCGTCGATGCCCTCGGAACATGCGATGAACGCGTGGGCCTTCGCGCACGTGATCGCAGGGCAATACAACGGCATCGCGACCAACGTGGTGGTCTACGGACTGGCGACGACGGTCTCTGTTTCGCGGGTGATCGCGCGGCAACATTTTCCCTCGGATGTGATCGTGGGCAGCACGCTCGGCTGGCTGGTGGGCGGCTACGTGCTCCACCATCGTTCACGGGAGCATGGTGTGCCCGACGTCTCGGCGGTCGAGACGCCGCTGGGCCGCGGAATCGGCGTTACCTGGAATTTGAACCACGGCGAATGATGCGGAGCGTCAGGCGCGGGCTCGCAGAACGGCCAGCGTCTCGTCTAAAGCGGCTTCCCACGATGCCAGCTGCACGCCGAATCGAGCATGGAGCCGCGCATTCGAGAGAACCGAGTTGCGCGGGCGCTTCGCGGGCGTGGGATACCCGCTCGATGGAATGGGCGCGACCTCGGGATTGCCCCCCGCGAGGAGCGAGCCGGCGCGCGCGAAGATGGCCTGGGCGAAGCCGCACCACGTCGTCGAGCCGCCGCACGTCATGTGGTAGAGGCCGGCCCAGTCTTCCGTGGCGCCGAATTGCCCGGCCAGAACGCCATCTGCGATGGCGCGGGTGGCGCGAGCCAGCTCCATGGCGGTGGTGGGCGCGCCAAACTGATCGTCGACCACGCTGAGCCGGTCGCGCTCGCGGCCCAGACGCAACATCGTGAGGAGGAAATTCTTCCCGTGCGGCGCATAGACCCAGCTGGTGCGGAGGATGAGATACCGGCCGCCCACGGCGCGCACCGCCTCTTCGCCGGCCAGCTTGCCGGCTCCGTAGGCGTTGAGCGGATGGGGCGCATCGTCTTCGGTCCATGGTTCGAGCTTGCTGCCGTCGAAGACGTAATCGGTGGAGTAGTGCACAAAGAGCGCGTTGATTTGCCGCGCTTCCTCGGCGAGAATGCGCGGCGCGCGTTCGTTGACGGCCGCGGCCACCTGCGGCTCCGACTCGGCGCGATCGACCGCGGTGTATGCCGCGGCATTCAGGATGACGTGGGGCTGCACACGGCGCACAATGGCCCGCAGCTGCCCGGGCGAAGCGAGGTCGGCGATCTCGCGGCCGGCGGCGACGAGCGGATTCGTCCCGGCAAAGCTGCGCTGCAGCTCGAGGCCGAGCT
>JBARMS010000003.1:0-16006 GCA_049802575.1 Acidobacteriaceae bacterium
GGTGCGCTCCATCTTTGAGCCGGTAATCGTGACGGACGGACGCGGCCAGGTGCTGAAGCTGAATCAGGCGGCGGTGAAGGTGCTGGGCGGGTCCTCGGAAGACCGGATGATTCTGGCCAGCACGCCGGGCGGCGACAAAATCCTCCGCGCGATCCGCTCCGCCGTCTCGATGCAGCGCGCCAGCACCGGCGAAGAAGGCGAGTCCGCGCTGCTGCCGATGCGGATCGGGCAAGCGGAGCGAAGCTACCGGCTGCGCACCACGCCGATGCGCGACGCGGAGGGCAAGCTGCTGGGCGCCGTCACGCTGCTCGAAGACGTGACGGAGATTGCCGAGGTCGATCGCTTCAAGTCGCGCTTTCTGTCGGTGGCGTCGCAGCGGCTGCGCGATCCGCTGCAGCGGCTGAGGACGTCGCTCTACGCCCTCACCGAAGGGCACGCGGGCGAACTGCAGCCGCTGCAGGAAGAGCTGGCGATGAGCGCAGCCCAGGAGGCGGAGCACCTGGACGACCTGATGCTGGATTTGATCGAAGTGGCGGAGCTGGAGACGGGCCGGCGGCAACTCAAGCCGGAGAAAATCCGGCCGTTCGATGCGCTGCGCGATGCCGCGGCCCGTTTTCGCGACGCAGCGCGAGCGAAAAACATCGATATCGAGCTGGAGGCGTTCGAGGACCTGGCAATCATCCAGGCGGATCGCCGCGCGCTGCGCACGATCCTCGACAACCTGATCGCCAATGCGATTCGCTACACGCCGCAGGACGGGCACATCGAGATCGGCGCGGTGGAAATACAGGAGAGGGTGCAATTCTTCGTGCATGACAACGGGCGCGGGATCGAAACTGAGCGCCTGCCGACGATCTTCGGCCGCTTTACCGCGGAGGCAGAAGGCGGTACCTCGGGCCTGGGGCTCGCTCTGGTGCGGCGACTGGTGGAATCGCAGGGCGGACAGGTTGCGGTCGAGAGCCGGCTGGGCGCGGGCACCACGTTCCGCTTCACGATGCCGATTGCCGCGGCCGAACCCGCGCGGCACCCCGTGGAGGCCGGATGAGCGACCTGACAGCACCCCTCCCGGAATCCGCCGAGCCGGGACGTCTGCGCGTCTATCTCGGCGCCGCGCCCGGCGTGGGCAAGACGTACCGCATGCTTGAAGACGCGCACCTGATGCGCCGCCAGGGCATCGACATCGTGATCGGGCTGGTGGAACCGCACAACCGCGCCGATACTTCCGCGCTGATCCGGGATCTGGAAGTTATTCCGCTCCAGGAGATTCAGTATCGGTCCGTCACGCTGCGCGAGATGGATCTGAATGCGATCCTCGCACGGCATCCGGCGTGGTGCATGGTCGATGAGCTGGCGCACAGCAACGTGCCGGGCTCGCGCAATCGCAAGCGGTACGAAGATGTTTTGGAACTGCTCGATGCCGGCATCAGCGTGATGACGGCGATGAACGTCCAGCACCTGGAGACGCTGAACGACGCAGTGGCGCGCTCCGCCAGCACGCAGATTCGCGAAACCGTCCCCGACAGCTTCCTGCGCCGCGCGAACGAGGTAATCAACGTCGACATCACCGTCGACGAACTGCGCAGCCGGCTGCGCCTGGGCAAGATCTACGCGCCGGAGAAGGTCGAGCAGGCGCTCGCCAACTTTTTCCGCAAGGGCAACCTGAACATGCTGCGCGAGCTGGCGCTGCGGACGACCGCCGAGCAGGTGGGCACGGCGGCCGCGGCGTATCGGCGCACGCAGGGACTGGAGCAGGCGCCGATTCCGGAAAAGGTGATGGTCTGCCTGTCGCCGCGGCTGGGGATGGAGCGGCTGCTGCGCGTGGGCGCGCGCATCGCCGGGCGGCTGGCCACGAACTGGTACGTGGTTTACGTGGAGACGCCAGGCACCGATCATCGCCACGGCGATCCCGCGGCGTTTGCGCGACTTGAGGAATATGAGCGCATGGCGCGCGATCTGGGGGCGCGCGTGGTGGTGCTGAAAGACAAGAAGGTCGCCGACGCGCTTATTGAATTTGCCCGCAAGGAGAACATCTCGCACGTGGTTTTTGGGCAGTCCGCGCGGACGCGGTGGGACATTCTGCTGCACGGTTCCATCGTGAATCGGTTTCTGAACGAAATGCGCGACACGACGGTGCAGGTGGTGCCGATTCAGAAGGAGAAGCGGTAGGGGCGCTGTTACGGACGGCTCAAAGCCGTGCCCCAACAAAGAATCAAGTGTTTTCGTGGGTGGCCCGAAGACCATGAAGCAACCGCGGATCCCTCGCTGCGCTTCGGGATGACACGCGGGGGATGGATCACGGATTTTCGCTGCGGCGCGATCCCACCCGATCGACACCGGCTCGGATGGGGCACTCGAGAGTGTCTACTCCTTCTTCAGCACGGCATCGCTGTTCTCGTCGGTGGTGATGGCGGCTTCGAGCTTGCGGAGCGTGGCGTAATCGCCGGCATCGAGGGTGAGCTTCTTCAGCACATACTCGCGCTCGTAGTGGAGCGAGTCTCCCTGCGCCTTCACTTCGCTGTGGTAGGTGGCGAAGCCCACGTCCAGGGTGACCGGGTCGGGCACGTCATCCACTTTGTAGCCCGCCGGAATCTTCACGTCGAAGCTGTCCTGCCAGGTCCCGACCCCTTCGAAGCTGATGGGCACATGGCGCGGCTTGTCGTCGAGCGCTTCGGCCACCGAGCCGACGACGCGCGGACGCACGAGCAGCAGCGCGCCTGCGCCCTTGGCGTAGAGCGGCGCGGTGACGGAGTAATCCAGCTCCAGCGGCTTGTCGAGCACGCGAATGTTGTCGGCCTTCTCAGTGCCCAGGGTAAAGGTGGAGAAATCCTGCTGCAGCGAGCGCTCAATCATCTCGCGCTGTTCTTTGTCGCTGCTCATGGCCAGGCGGCCGCGCCAGTCGTCGGACCGGGCGCCGTCGCGGAGCACGGTGACGTCGCCGGTCAGGGTGCCATCGGGCGCGAGCGTGAATTTCGCGACTCGCTTCACCGTATCGACCGCGGGATTGAGAATCGGCAGGGCAATCACCTGGCTGTCGGCACCGGCAGCCAGCACGCCGTATCCGCCCTGCAGATAGGTGGGCAGTTGTCCCACGGGAACGAATGGATTGGTCGGATCGAAGATGAGATAGCGCTTCCCGGTTTTGGCCGTGACCACGGCCTGGAGCCGCGGATCGTCGTAGCCTTTGGGGATTTCGATCGCGGTGATCATGTGATTGCCGAAGAGAGAGGGCGTCTTCGGATCGATGAATCCGCGGTCGGTATCGACCGAGACCCACGTGGCGCGGATGCCGACCGCATCGAGCATGGCAATGGTCAGCGTGGCTTTGTCTTTGCAGTCGCCATAACGGCTGCGGAAGACGTCCTCAGCCGGATGCGGCTGCCAGCCGCCGATGCCGATCTCAATGCCGACATAGCGGATTTGCTGCTGCATGAAATCGGCGACCTTCGAGAGCCTGGCCAAAAAATCGCCGTCGCCCGCCACGGATTTCGCGACTGCCGAGATGTCCGATCCGCCTTCGCTGCGGGGCGCGGCCAGGTTGTAGTACCAGTTGCCGATCTTCGCCCAGAGCGCATCACCCTCGGGCACAGGCTCGGGCGAGAAATGCACCGTCATGCGGCCGGCCAGGGCTTCGGGGGCCGGAGCCAGAGGCACGTCGGTGAGATCGATGCCGTCGAGGTTGGTCTGCTCCCAGCGGAATCCGTTGCCGGCAACCGCGACGGGCGGGATGGGATCATGCCGGAACCAGACGGCGTACTGATGCCAGTTCGCAGGGAGGTCGATTTCGTACACCGAATGCGCCGTGGGCACTTCATTCTGAAATCCCCAGGTGTCTTCGCTGAAATAGGACGGGAGCTGTACGGTGTATTCCCACGCGATGATGCCGCCCGGGTCCGCCCCCGGCGGCGATGCGGTTTTTTGCCGGTAATCGACGTAGAGCATGCCCCACTCCTGGTCGCCGGTCTCAACGTAATCGGAATCCTTCATTGCGTAGTGGTGGCCATCGGGGCCGATGCTCCACACATGGAACGACTCGAGCTTTTCGTCCTTGTTGAACCACACGCGCGGGGCTGCAATTCTCCGCCCCTGGGGGCGCAGAATTTTGACCACGGCGCGATAGCGCTCGACGGGCCGGCCATCGGGCTCGACGGTCAGCAGCGTGTCTTCGAGAAGATACACGGCTTTCGCGTCGCCCCATTTTCCGGTGGCCTGCGCCGCCTGCGTGACCCAGTCGGGCAGATTCGGATTCGATGAGGCATGCGCCGCGATGGAAGGCGCACACAGCAGGCACAGCGCGAGAGCGCGCAGACCGACGGAGCGCTTCAGGTTCATCATTCGCTCTTCCCCGCATCGCCGGCGGCTGCAGTCGTTGTTGTTGCTGTTCGATCGAGGATGACGGGCTGCTGATCCTGAGCATTGGCTTTGTCAAAGAAGTCGCGCAGCTGCGGATACTGATCCTTCGAATACACCGTCTTGCCCACGGCCAGCAGCCGCCCCTGCTCATAGAGGCTGCCCGACTGGGCGTATTTGACGACATAAGTGGCCGATTGCGGGAAGGGGATCTGCGTGCTGGAGGGCACGCTTTCGACGGTGAGGCCGGAGGCCAGCGTGATCTTCACCGTGTCGCGGACGGCGTAGGGGTAGTGGAGATCGACGGGATTCAGGCGTGTCTCTTCGGCAAACCGCGGCTTGACGCCGGCCTCGAAGAAGCTACTCGGCAAAAAGACACGTTTGCCGGTGGCCGTGCCCATGCTGCCGCTCACATTGACCTGCGCCACCAGGGGTTGGGTGTCGTCGGTAAGCGCGTCGAAGTGGTCGGCTTTGACGATGACCCCGGGGGGGACGCACTTCTGCAGATCGTCGTCGAATTGCCGCCTGGCTTCGTCCGCATCCTCCCGCAGGGCGACCTGGCGCCAGCGCAGCGCCTCTTCGCCGGTCATCGAGTAAGTAATCGTTCCGGTGAGCGTTCCGTCCTGGGCCAGTTCGAGGGCTGCCCTGCGATCAATCACCGTATCTTTGTAGTCGGCCGCAGGTGTGAGGACCGGCTCGGTGCCTCCGTCGGTCTGGCGGATGCCCATCACCTGGGTATGTTTCCAGTGGAGCTTGCCGTAATCGCAATACCTCTCGCCAGGATCGAAATACACCTCCCTGCCGCCGACATCGACAATCGCGATCTCGTCGGTGAGCTGCTTCCAACTCAGGTAACTGGCATTCAGGATCCGCTTATCGCGCTGCGTGACAGCCATCCCCGACGCCTTCAGTCCCGCGGCGCGCACCATGGCAATAAACAGGCGGTTGATCTCGACGGAGTTTCCCCGCTTCTGCGCCCAGATATCGGCCGCGGTCTTCTCTTTGGCCCCCTCCACCTTATTCTCTTGTTCCGTATGTTTACGGCTGAAATCGGTGTTCTCCACGTTCATGACAGCCGCGTAAATCTTGTGCAGCTTTTGATCGTCGGTATAGCCTGGCGAGACGATCTGCGCGACAGCCTGCTGGATGGGGCCCGAGGCAGCGGCAAACCGGTCCAGGTCTTTCGACCAGGCCTTGCCCCCGCCTTTCCAGAATTCCTGAGCCGAATAGTTTCCGGTGTAAAAGAAGCAGAGCCGATAGGAGAAGCTGTTGAGAGGAGGCGACCAGGGCTCATCGGGAATGGGCGGAACGTCTTTCACGTCGAGGTCGAAGCCAGTGGAGAGGTCCTGCACCTTTGCGCCCGGCGGCAACTGCTGATCGTAGACGAGGCGGGTGGCGGGGGTGAGATGGCCTTCCGGGTCGGGCACCATGATCTCATAGGTGCTGTTGACATCGAGCGCCGCGGGACGGAAGTGATAGTGTGCCTGGTGGACGAAGACGCGCTTCTGCAGGTACCACTCCGGCCAAAAGATCCACCTGTCGTCGTACTGGACCTCATACTGATATTCGAGAATGCTGCCGACCTGGACGTCGGGCATGGAGAAGACCTTCGCCATCTCTTTGACGCCGCCGGTGCGCACCAGCTCTTTCTGGTGAGGCTGTCCGGTGAAGGGGACGATGGTTCCGTCGCTGTGGATGGTGCGGCCTTCCACGCCGCGTATATTGATGATGCCTGCCGGATAGGCGAGCTCGACGTCGCTGAACTCCTCGATTCCCTTCTGCGACAGGATCTTGATTCTCCCGTAGCAGCGGTCGAAGTGTCCCGGCACGTCCATATACTCCTCATAGTTCAGATACACCGCGGGCGCGTTGGGCGCCTGAGGGTCGGAGGTCATCTTGAGCTCATCCGGAGTGGGCTGCCTCCAGGTGGCTGCCGAAGCGTGAAGCCCACAGAAGAGAGACAATCCAACTACCAGGCAGATACGGCCGGAATATTTCATGGGAAGATACCTCGTCGCAGAGAGCAGGTTGCTGCGCATGGTTCAGGAGGGAGAGGGTTCAGTTGACACCTTTCTAAACCCAGGGCCGCCTCCAGGCAAGCAGAATCTCGGCCGGGGCGCTCCGGCTCGTACCGAAGTAACATCGGCTATTGGCTCGCGGTGGTCGGGGTGCGCGCCAGGATGACGGGCTGCTGATCCTGCGCGCCGATTTTCTGGAAGAAATCGCGCAGCTGCGGATACGAGTCTGTCTTATAGAGGGTGACGCCGACCGCGACGACGCGTTCCTGCTGATAGATGTTCGCCGTGTGATCGTATTTCGCCTTGTATTGGGCGTTGGGCAACCAGGGCACGTCAGCATTGGCCGGAACGCTGTCGACGGAAAGGCCTGGCGCCAGAGTCAGGTTGATGTGGTCATGGGCCAGATAAGGAAAGTGGAGATCGATCGGGCTTTCCCGCTTCTCGGCAGAGAACAGGGGCCTGGCGCCGGCTTCGAAGAATGAGCCTGGGAGGAAAACCCGTTTGCCGGTCATGGTTCCCATGTTTCCGCTCACGTCGACTACGGCCATCAGCGCGCTGGTGTTGTCGGTGAGCGCCAGGAAGTGGTCCATCTTCACGTGCACGCCCGGCGGAACGCGACCCTGCAGCTCGTCCTCGAATTGCTTTTTGGCCTCCTGCTCGTCGAGGCGCAGCACCTCCTGGCGCCAGCGCAGGGCTTCCGCGCCGCTCATGGTAATTCTGGCGATGCCCTTCAACTGGCCATCCGCGCTCAATTCCAGGTCGGCATTGCGCTGGATAACATTGTCGGGGTAGTTCGGCGATGGCGTGATGGCGAAGTCCGGACCATGGTCGGTCTGGCGGATGCCGAGGATCTCGGTGTGCATCCAGTGCAGCTTGCCGAATTCGCAGTAGCGTTGACCGGGATCGAAGAACTGGTCTTTGCCGCCCAAGCTGACAATCGCAATTTCGTCTTCCAGCTGGGTCCAGTCGAGGTAGCCTCGGTTGAGCAGGTTCCTGTTGCGCTCGGTCACAATCATGGCGGATGCCTTCATGCCGGCCGCGCGCGCCATGGCGATAAAGAGGCGGGTAATCTCGTCGTCGCTGCCGCGCTTCTGGTCCCAGATGTCGGCCGCGGTCTTGACACGCAGGCCCTCGGCACGGTTCTCCTCGCTCGAATGCTCGCGGGTGAAGCGGGTATTTTCCAGCTGCATCACCGCGGCATAGATCTTTTGCAGCTTCTGCTCGTCGGTATCCGTGGGGGCGACAATTTGCGCGACCGCCTGGCGAATCTTGTCGGAAGGATTGGCGAAGCGGTCCACTTCCTTCGACCAGGTCTTCCCTTCTTCCTTCCAGAACTCGAGGCCGGTCAAAGCCGGCGAGTAATAGAAGAGCAGCCGGTAGGAGAAGCTGTCGAGCGGCGGCTCGTACTCTTCATCGGTCAGGGCGGCCACATCGTCCACTTCCAGGTCGTAGCCGTTGAGCCCATACTTGACCTCTGTGCCCGGCGGGAGCAGGGGGAAATAGATCATCCGATTCACCGGATTCTCTTTGCCGAATGCGTCCGTCGCAACGATGGTGCGGACGCTCAGATCGACGGGGACAAAGTGATAGTGCGCCTTGTGGACGTAGATCGGCTGCTGGATGTACCAGCTTGGCGGGATGTAATAGTTATCGTTGTACGCAAGCTCATAGCGATACTCCACAATGCTGCCGACCGCTACATCGGGCATGCTGAAGACCTTCTCGTTGACCTTGAGGTTGCCGGACTTTACCAGCACCTTGTCATACGGCTTTCCCGTGAACGGGACCACCGTACCGTCGGCATGAATGGTGCGGCCGCTGATGTCCTTGATGGCTGACATGCCGGGCTCATAGGGGATCTCGATATCGCTGTAGGTCTCCTTACCCTTTTCATTGAGGATTTTGATCCGGGCATAGAGCTGGTGGATGTGCATCTTGTCATCGACCGTCTCTTCGCGGAAGAGGTAGACCGCGGGCGCGTCGGGGGCCTTCGGATCGGAGGTCATCTTTAGCTCTTCCGGCGTGGGATCGGTCCACGTGGGGCCGGCAAAGGCGGGCAGACAGGAAGCTAAGGCGAATAACGAGAGAACGGCGAGGAAGGAACGACGGCAGGAGATATTCATGGCAGCAGCCTCAGAGCGATCGACAGGTTTTCCCCCGAACCGTTATGGTTCCGGAAAGAACCTGAGCGGAATTCATGAGGAGTGTGGACCCATTTGTACGGCTTCCAGGCGCGCGGTGCAAGGAAATTCTGGTCACCTGGGTGACGCAGGTCCGTCCGTGTCAACGCGCCTGGACGGCAGCCGTCGGGGGTGCAGGCGCGATGGTCAGCAGTAACTGGATCTGATCCTGGGCGTTGACCTTCTGGAAGAAAACGCGGAGGTTCGAGTAATCCCTGGTCGCAAAGAGTATTTGACCCACCTTCTCGCGGCGGGAGTATTGATAGACATTCTGCTTTCCCTGGTAAGTCTCGTCGAAATTCAGTCGGTCAGAAAAGGTGAGGGCCCCGTGCTGCGGCAGAGACTCGATCGCGGCTGCGGGCGGAAGCGTGATCTTGACATCGTCCTCGATGGTCCCGGCTTCGTGCAGATAAACGGGACTTTCGCGGGTGTCGCTGGCAAATCGCGCCTTTGTTTGCGCCTCGAAGAAGCTGGCCGGGAGAAAAAGGCGGTGGCCGGTCCGCGTGCCCATGGCGCCACTGACGCTGAGGGTAGCGGTGAGAGGGACCTCACCGTTGTCGAGAGGTCCGAGGCTGGTGATCTGCAGGCTGACGCCGGAAGGCAGCGCGGGCGTCAGCGAATCGACGAAATCCTTCCTCGTCGCTTCCGCGTCGGTGAGGAGAGCTTCCTGGCGCCAGCTGAGAGCCTCCGCGCCCGTCATCACGACCCGAATCTCTCCGTGCAGCTGCCCGTCGGCGTCCATGGTCAGGTCGGCGGAGCGTTTGGCGCCGGTGTCGGTGTACGAGGGGTAGGGTGTCTGGGCGAGCTCGGTGCCTTTGTCGGTCTGGCGCACGCCCGCGGTAAAAGTGTGCTTCCAATGCAGCTGGCCGAAGGTGCAGTAGCGGTCGCCTGGATCGACGTACGTCTCGATGCCGTTGAGCTTCACGATGGCAAGGGTGTCGTCGAGCTGGTCCCAGTCGGTCTGATTCTTCGAGAAGACGTTTTCATCGCGGTCGGTGACGCGCATGGCGTAGGCCGTTAAACCGGCAGCGCGGGCGAGGCCGATGAACAGCAGCGCGATTTGCTGGCGGTTGCCGCGCTTCTGCGTCCACACATCGGCGACGGTATTGATTTTCTGCTTTTCGGCTTTGATTTCCTCCTCGCCGCGCTCGCGGGTGAAATCGGTATTTTCGAGGCTCATGACGGCGATGTAGATCTTGCGCAGCTTCTGCTCGTCGGAGTCGCCGGGCGCAACCAACTGCGCGACGATGGGCTTGAGCTGATCCGGGGCGACGTAGTCATTCACCCCCTGGCTCCAAAACGCACCCTGGCGGGCCCAGTACTCGTCAGCCGATGCAACTTCCTCGCGCATGTAAAAGAACAGGACGTGGTAGCCGATGGCGGAGCGCGGCGGAGCGTCTTCTTCGTCCACTTCCGCCGGAACGTTGCTGACGCGCAGATCCCAGCCTTTTTTGTCATCCACCTGCGCGTTGGGCGGGACGAAGCGCGCGGAGAAAACGATGCCGCCGCCTCCGGGAACAAAATGGTAGTGCGCCTCGTGGACAAAGATGGGCTGCTGCAGGTACCAGTGGGGCGGCCACCAGTCGTCGTAGGTAGTCATGTAGCGGTATTCAATGATGCTGCCGACCTGAACGTCGGGCATGGAGAAGCCCTTTTCCATCCTGCGCAGGCCGAAGCCTTTGGCGACTTCTCGCTGCCAGGGCTTGCCGGTAAACAGAACCACGGTGCCGTCGCTGTGGATGGTGCGGCCTTCGACGCCGCGAATCGATTCTTCTTTTTGCCAGTAGGGCATCACGATATCGCCGTACTGCTTGCCGTCGTCCTTCAGGATCTTGATGCGCGCGTAGCAGGTGCGCTGGTGTTTGATGTCGTCGCCGGTTTCTTCAAGGAAGAGATAGACCGCGGAGGCGCCCGGCGCCGCGGGATCGGAGGTCATCTTCAGCTCTTCGGGAGTGGGCTGCGTCCATTTGGCGCTGCCAAAAGCGGGAATTGCAGCCAGGCTAACTGCCAGCAAAACTACTCTGCGCAACACGCGGCCCACGAGATCCCTTTCCGGCCCTCATGGCAGCGAAGGCTCGCTGCTGTCGAGAGAATGGTTGTGGCCGTTGTACGGCTCGAGGTGCGATTGCGCAAGGAAAATCTGCGGCGCGGGCATCGTCCGGGCCTGCTCGGGCTGTGCTAACCTGGAATCTGCAGTGAGCTCGTAGCTCAGTTGGTAGAGCAACGCCCTTTTAAGGCGTGGGTCCTGGGTTCGAATCCCAGCGGGCTCACCACGCATCACCCTGACATTTCCTGGATCGAGGTCCTTCGCGGTAAAGCCGCTCAGGATTTCGCCTGCGGGCTCATACGCCCGCAAATCGGCTCAAGTTCGAATCCCAGCGGGCTCACTACGCATCCCGCCTGATCGTTCGCAAACCCCGCTGAAAATTTCGGAATTTTCGAGGTGGGGCGGCACGAGTGCGACCTGTTTCGGAGCGAACCTGGCCGATGTCCGGGACGATAAAACGTTTTGCCGGGAAGACCTCCAGGCATCGTCCCTTGCCTGGCGCGAGTTGGCACTTTCATCCAGGCGCCCAATGCGCCTACTTTTCGATAGCAGCTTCCGTCTCACAGACAGGAATCTCATTTGGCAGGTCCCCCGATGTCCGCGCACCATCCCCTTCCCGAAAATGTTGTTGGCTTCCCCTGCAAAGACAGAATTCTCAGCCGCAGCGTTCCTCGTCCGATTCTTCTGGTGGGCCGGGACAGGGTGCTGCTGCAATCGCGCGAAGAGATCATCCTCAGCCGATCCGATCTGCGCATCCGGACGCTGACGCCGGAGGACGCCGAAACGCCGGCGCGCGACACGGATCCGCGCGTGTGGATCTTCTGCTCCAGCATTGAGCTGCCGAAGGTGGTGTACCTGGCGTGCAGCATCCGGCGGTACAGTCCGGCGAGCCGGCTGCTGCTGATCAAGAAGGTCGAGCGCCCGGCTTTCGAGGATTCGCTGTTTCACCGAGTCATACCGGCGGCCGAGGGGATCGATTCCTTTCTCGATGCGATCAGCAGCCTGGCTGTCGAAGCGTAGAGGTCTCGTTTCACATGCCGGCTCGTAGTCGAGACAGCCTCGGTAACGCGGATATTTGGGCTGGAAACAGCGGCAGCCATGCAGGACGCTTCGGGTCAGGCATGAAAACAGAAGCAACCGCGGATCCCTCGCTGCGCTTTGGGATGACACCGGTGGCATGGTTTACGAATTCTCGGGGCAGATTCTTCGCTCACCACCGTCGAAAAGACCGATCCGTCGCCGGATGCGACTGTAGCCGGGCCCCTTTCAAACGCGATTGGTCAGACCAGTTTTAGGCGTCGCAGCGCAATCCGCCGCCGATTTCACTGCGCGAATCGGCCGCCAGCAGCGCGACCACCGCGAGCACCTCAATCTCCTCCGGGCTCAACTCGGCTGGATCGGCGCCCAGCCATACCCGCATCATCCAGCCGGCGACGATCGACTTCATGTGCGCGTCGGGCAAATAGGCAAAGGACCACCGCCATACCTCGACGTTCGGCTTTTGGCGTGGTAACGAGTCCATATCGAATCCTGCACCATCCCAGTCCATATCGAATGAATCCCGCATCGAGGTGCTCCTTGGGTAAGAATGCAGCGATGATGGCAGGTTGTAAATGACCCGGATGTGACATCAGTCACCCATGTTCGGGTTACTACGTTACCCTTATCGGGCTATTTCGAGGCGTCGAGGAAATGGGTCGCCGGGAGGGAGCGCAGGCGCTCGGCGGCGGTTTCGGGCGTGAGATCGCGCTGGGGCATGCCCATCAACTCGAACCCAACCATATATTTACGAACCGTGGCCGAGCGGAGCAGAGGAGGCAGGAAGTGGGCGTGGAAATGCCACTCCGGGTGCTCCTGCCCGTCGCATGGGGCCTGGTGGAAGCCCATGGTGTAGGGGAAGCTGGTGGAAAAGAGATTGTCGTAGCGGGTCGTGACCTGTTTCAGGATGTCTGCGAGGGCGTCGCGCTCGGGGCCGGTGAGTTCGAGGAGAGAGCGGCGGTGCTGCTTCGCGATCACCAGCGTTTCGAACGGCCACACCGCCCACCAGGGGACG
Source organism: Acidobacteriaceae bacterium (assembly GCA_049802575.1). GTDB lineage: Bacteria > Acidobacteriota > Terriglobia > Terriglobales > Acidobacteriaceae > Palsa-343. The sequence continues at coordinate 12,646 of JBARMS010000003.1, forward strand.
ATGGCCAGAAACCCGCCGTTGTCGCACACAACGCGGGTTTGCTCCTGCTGCTCGAGGCGCGTGGTTTCGCAAAGCAGGCAGGAGCCGTGCTCGGCGCGCCATGCCAGCAGGCCGTCGGTTTCAGCCTGGGGCTCGTTGGGGACGTGCTCGGTGGCCCAGATCTGGCCGTGGGGATGGGGATTGCTGGCGCCCATCATGGCGCCGCGGTTCTCGAAGATCTGCACGTGGCGGAATTCCGGGACCGCGCTCAGCGTGCGAAACTCCTCGGTCCACGCATCGACCACGCGGCGAATATCGGGCGGCGCCATGCGCGCGAGCGTAAGGCTATGGTCGGGATGGAAGCAAAGGACGCGGCATCGCCCGCGCTCGCGCTCCGCCCGCAGCAGAGCCGGAGCGTTCTCGCGCTGAGGGTCGGGCGAATCCGGCAGCAGCGCCGCATAATCGTTGTCGAAAATGTAGACGCTTTCGTATTCGGGCGTGAGATGGCCGCCGGCGCGCTTGTTGCCGGGGCACAGATAGCATTCCGGATCGTAATGCACATCGGAAAATCCGGAGGACGGATTCACTTCGCCCTGCCACGGACGCGCTGTGCGGTGCGGCGAAACCAGCACCCAGTCGCGCGTGAGCGGGTTGTAGCGGCGATGGGGGAATTGCAGGGATTCGGGCAATACGCCTCCCTGGATCGAAAGCCTATTCTAATTGGAGCCACCTCGGCGGGGTTTCGGTTCGGCGGGCATCCGCGAGAATTCATCACAGAGAGCTCGGGGGCCTGACACGAAGGGCCGAGGCTGAAGCCCCCTTCTCCGTTGAGCCCTTTCCCCGGCCTGAAGGCCGGGGCTTCTACCGCCGTGCCGCTTCGCGGCACCCAAAGCCTTCTCAGGCCGTGGCTTTGTCGGGGACGGGCTGGATGGCCAGATATTCGTTGGCGAACCGGGCCGCGTAGGAGTCGAGCAGCATCCGCACCCGCTCCGGGTCGGCCGACTGCACGATGAGCCCGGCATGATGGTGCTTCTTCAGCCGCAGCACGATCTCGGGGTCGGTGAACATCGAAGTATCCGGCTCGGCGGTGCGCGCCAGGCACAGGACGCTGCCCGCGTAGAGCGCCCGGCGCTCGGGCAGCTCATACGGATCGCCGCGCACCGTCGCGACCTCGAGGCGCGCCCACTCCCGCCAGAGATTCACGCCGGTGGCAAACTCCACGACGTCGGCGATGAAGGCTCCGCCCACGCGCGCCGCGGCTTCGAGGAAGTAGTAGCGACCATCGGCGGCGCGGATGAACTCCGCATGAGTGACCCCCCGTGTCATCCCGAGGGCCGGCATCAGAGTAGCGTTGACTTCGGTCAGGTCCATGGTCGTCGATGCATGGCGATCGAGCACCCGCGTGGTGAAGACGCCGCCCTCGTGCATGGTCTGCATGGGAGGCTTGCCGTAGCCGCTGACGGCGGCGAAGGCGACCCCGCCGTCGTTCACGATGGAATCGACGTGAAAGATGGCTCCGGGCACAAACTGCTCGATCAGATAAGAACTCTGGCGGTCGCCCAGTTCCTCAAGGGTGCGCCACACGTCGTCGGGCCTGTACATCTTGCGGATGCCGATGGCCGACGCCTCAGCGCGCGGCTTGAGCACCCACGGCGCAGGCACCCGCTCCATCCACTGGCGGAGCTCGTCGTGGAAAAGAACGCGGATAAAGGGCGGCTCCAGAATGCCCGCGGCACGCGCCGCATACCGCATCGCCAGCTTGTCGCGGAAATGTGAGACCGCCGTGCGTCCCATGCCGGCAATGCGCATGTGCTCGCGCAGGTGCGCGGCCGTTTCCATGTCGAACTCGTCGAGGGCGACGATGCGGTCGAACTTGCGCGTGCGCGCCAGCCAGGTGACGGTGTTGGTGATTTGCTCGAGGGTCAGGCCCTCGGGCATCGTGACCAGCTCATCGAGGATGTCGCGAGGCCAGTCGGCTTCGCGCAGCTTATCGAGCGTGAGCAGCATGACGCGACAGCCCATGGCCGCGCACTGCCGCATGAAGGCCTGCCCTTTTTCATAGCTGGTGATGCAGAGAATCCGTGGAGGCCCGCTCATGGTCACACCGCCGTCGTTGCTCAATTGGGGGCCTGGTTGGGCGAGCTCGCTCAGGCGGGGGATCCCTCCCGGTTGTTCTACCATAGCCACGAGTCGGCCCGCATGCCGGAACCACACCCATTTTCAGCGCAGCAGATTGCCGCCCTGCATGACCGCGCCACAAGGGCGTGGCACGACGGTGCGGAGCCGTCCCCCTCCGGCTCATCCGAGCTTCTCGACGCCGTGCTTGCCCAGCACCGAGCCAACTTTGACCTGTGGCATACCGAGGATCGCGCGCGTGATCCGCGCGCCACGGATGCGGACATAGCGAACGCGAAGCGCGCGATCGATGGGATCAACCAGCGGCGCAACGACCTGATGGAGCGCTGCGATGCGCTGCTGCTCGAGACGCTGGCGGCGCGGGGACTGCCGAAGGCGGGGGCGGAGCTGCATTCCGAAAGCGCAGGACTGATGATCGACCGGCTCTCCATCCTGGCGCTGAAGATCTATCACACGCGGGAGGAGGTCGAGCGCGCCGGGGCGCCGGCCGGGCATGCGGAACGCAACCGCGAGCGGCTGGCGCTGCTGACCGAGCAGCGGGACGATCTGGCCGCCTGCCTCGACCGGCTCTGGGCCGACGTGCTCGCGGGCACGCGGCACTTCAAGATTTACCGGCAAATGAAGATGTACAACGATCCCTCCTTAAATCCCGCCATTTACGGAGCCTCGTGAGGGTACCAGGCAAGGATAAGGTGCAGGGTGCAGGGGGTATTGAAGCCTGTACCCTGATGTGTGCCTCTTCTGATTAATGCGGACGACTTTGGGCTGACGCCGGGCGTGAATCGTTCCGTTGCCGAATTGCACCAGGCCGGCGCGCTCACTTCGGCAACACTCATGGCCACCGGCGCGTACTTCGAGGATGCCGTTCGCGTCGCGCGGGCGAATCCGACGCTTGAAGTGGGCTGCCACATTCAGCTCGTCGACGGCGCGCCCGCGCTTCTACCCGCGCAAATTCCTTCCCTGTGCCCGGATGGACGGCAATTGCGCGTCACGCTCACCGAACTGGTCCGCGATCTTTACCTGGGCCGGGTGCTCACACCGGAGATTGAAGCGGAAGCGACGGCGCAAATCCGCAGACTGCAGGATGCCGGCGTGCGCGTCTCGCACATCGACACGCATAAGCATACGCACGTCTTTCCTCGCATTCTGCGCCCGCTGCTCCGCGCCGCCCGCGCCTGCGGCATCGGCGCAATCCGCAATCCCTTTGAGCCGGCGTGGGCGCGACGCGCCACGCCCGCCTCTTCCC
>JBARMS010000004.1:0-9331 GCA_049802575.1 Acidobacteriaceae bacterium
GCCGCCTGGCCCGCGATTACGAACGCCTGGCTACCACTCTCGGTGCCTTCCACTTTCTCGCCTGCGCCTGCCTCATGCTCGCCACCCTCTTCAAAATGCTTACTCAAACTTAATAACAGCCTCTAGACCCTACCCTTTCGCGGAAGGTGATTGACCAGATTGCGGATGAACTCGCACCGGCCAGTGAAAGGGGTCAACGAATAGAGGACATCGGAGCGGGCGGCTTGATTCTGCAGTCTGGAAACTCCATGGCTACGAACACGGAGTATGAGAATGTCTCGATCCGAATTTACAGTGACACTTCGCTCAGTTCTAGTAAAAGCGGAACCGTTGCGGAGGACCTAGTCGCAACGATCCGGTGGAAGCATCGGCAATGCCAGTAGGCTTCTTCCTTAGGCGGGTGGCCCCGGTCTCGATGATGGTTCCAAACCACGCTGAGGGTGCCCCCGGTCCCTCGCCTTTGGGGATCGGGGATATCGATACGATGCAAGCACAGACTTCAATTCGAATGCCGGATTCATCTATGATGCCGCCCCTAGTTTGTCTTCTCAGCACAGCGTCTGGCCATCCATCGATTTTCACCGGCAAAGAAAGAGACGCCGAATCCGGCAACGACGACTTCGGCGCTAGGTACTATGCATCTACGATGGGGCGCTGGATGTCGCCGGATTGGTCAACGACACCAACAGCCGTCCCGTTCGCCGATCTCACAAATCCTCAGACCCTGAATCTTTACCAGTATGAAGGCAACAATCCTCTCGCGAAGGCCGACAAAGATGGGCACTGTTACCCGGTTTGCACGATTCTGGCCGGGGCGGCGATCGGGGCTGGAGCGGGTGCCCTCGCCGAATATGCCGGAGAAAAATTGAGGGGTGAGAAAGTAGACAGTACGAAGATTTGGCATGCCGCAGCTGGAGGCGCCGTGGCCGGGGCGATAACGGGACTCGCAGGCCCTGAAGCAGGCATCGGATCGAAAATAGCTGCGTCTGTGCTTGGCCAAGTTACTGGTGGAGAAGCGGAGCGGGGGCTGAACGGGAAAAGGTTGTCGATCCCAAAGCAATGGCAACGGATGCTTTGGCAGGCGCTGCCGGAACCAAGATCGAGTCTGTTGCTGAAAAGACCTTTGCCTCCACAACGCTCAACACCGCTGTCCCGGTGGCTGTGGAAACTGCCGCCGATACGGCTCGCCGAGGCTCACCTGATGGGCAGGGGGGACAGGAAAAAGCTCAGTCAACACAGCAAACGCAACAAACCCAACCCGTAGTCCAAGTTCATACAGGCGCCTGTGCTTCAGGTAGACCCTCGTGCTGACGCAAAACGACGAATTGAAGTGAAAGGGAGACGGAATCAATGGTTTTTTCATTTGCTGATTTAGGGTTCTGGCGACTGGCGGTTGTTTCGTTCGTTCTAAGACAATCTCGGGCGGCAAGCTGCGCACTCTCGGCTCCGGAAAGGTTTGCATTCTTCCGCAACCCAGGGTAGTCTCGCATCCACTACGTAATCCCTCCCCCCGATTGCGCGCACGCCTCCCTATGTCAGTCACTCTGGAAATTGTCAGCTCCGCCATGGTTGCGGCTGCCGCGGGTCTGGTTGTCGTTCGCCGCGCCCTGCGGCGTACCCACCGGATGCCGGTCGCGACGGCCCCCAGACCGTCCAATGTGATCCCCTTCGAACGCAGGGATTCGGTCACCAGGAACCCCGCCCGGCGGAGTGGCTGAACAGGCACCGCTGAACCTCCGCGCGGCTGATTTTGCTTCGTGATTGGTGCGCCTTCCCCTATACTTTTTCGCAAACCCCGTATTTGGCGCAGCTAACCACTCGGGGTGCTTGCCACGGAAATTCGTTTGGCCCGATTTTCCCAATCCCGTAATGCCACTCGCGCATTCTTTGTGGCTCTGCTGTGCTCGCTCGTCGGCGCCTGGATCCTCGCACACTTTCTCAGCAATATCCCGCAGGCCGACCCGTGGCTCTTCTGGATGGCCGTTTTCTGGACCATCGCCCAGGCCCTCTTTATCGCCGTCGCCATTTCCAGCTTCCGCTCCGCCCTGCGTCAGACCCAGGCGGAACGCCAGTTGCAGCGCGTCGCCCGGCTGCACCGCAGCATCCTCGATTCCGCCGGCCCGGTGATGATTGCCTGCGATCTGACCGGGCGTATCAATCTCTTCAATCCCGCTGCCGAGCGCATGCTCGGGTACCGGGCGGCGGAAGTGGTCGGCAAGCTCACCGCCGCCGACCTGTTTCCGGAGAGCGAAATGGTCCGGGTGGGCGAACAGCTCTCTGCGTCCATGCCTTCTGCCCGGACGCTGCCGGATGTGCCGGCGGAGACCGCTGACCCACTCCTGCCCTACATCCGCTATGTCGCCAGTTTTCCGGCCAGCCGCGTGCGCGGTTTCGAGATGCGCTACCGCCGCCGCGACGGCAGCACTTTTCCCGCCATGGTGTATCTCTCCGCCGTCCGTTCCCTGGAGGGCTCCATCGACGGACTGGTTTCGGTTGCCGTCGATTTAAGCGCTACCCGCCGCGCCGAATATGCCCTGCGCGAGAGCGAGGAGCGCTACCGCGATCTGTTCGAGAACTCCGCGGAAATGATCGCAACGCTGAGCCCCCGCGGACGCTATCTCTACGTGAACCCTGCCTGGCAGAACCTTTTCGGCATGGATTCGGCGCAGTTTGAAACCCTCATCGGGTTCGAGTCGGCCTTCCCGCCGGAAGCCCAGGCGGAAGCCGCTGCCCTGTTTCATAAAGCCCTGCACGGGGTGCGCGTCGAGCGCCATCCGCTCCGCCTGCAAAATGCGGCCGGCGAAACCGTCGAGGTCGAAGCCAGCCTCAGCTGCCGCCGCGAAGAAACCGGCCCCGTCTCGGTGCGCTGCAACTTCCGCGACGTGACCCAGCAGAACCGCCGCGAGCGCCGGCTGCGAATTCAGCTCGTTGTCAGCCAAATCATCGGCGAAACCACTTCGGTCGATGAAGGGCTGACGCGCGTTCTGGAGGCGCTCTGCGGTACTTTCTCTGCCGATTTTGCCGCGCTGTGGATCGTCGACGAGACGCAGCACGCGATTCGCCCCCGGGTCACCTGGAACTCGCGCGGGCGATCGAGCGACGACTTCCTGCGCGAAACGCAGTCGCAGACCTTTGCTCGCGGCGAGGGCCTTCCCGGATCGGTTTGGTCCCAGGGCAAGCCGGTCTGGGTGTCCGATGTCCGCCAGGAAAGCGGCTTCCTGCGCCGCGGCACCGCGCGCCTCAGCGGTTATGTCTCCGGCTGGGCCGTTCCCGTGCGCGTCGGCAACCAGGTCATCGCCGTCATCGAGTGCTTCTCGCGGCAACTCATCCGGGAAGATCCCGACCTGCTGGCGACCGTCGAAACTGTCTGCGGTTCGGTCGGGCAGTTTATGGCCCGCGCCGGCCAGGAATCGCGCCTGCGCCAGATGGACCGGCAGAGGGCCTTCATCCTCAGTTCCGTCGCCGACGGCATCATTGGCGTCGACTCCTCGAATCGCATCGCCTTCGTGAATCCAGCCGCGGCGCGCCTGCTCGAGTTCTCCGAAGCCGATCTCGCCGGACGCGACGTGCACGACACTCTGCACCCGGCCTCGGTGGGCTGCGGCGCCGGCTGCGCGACGCGCCGGGCTTTCCTCTCCGGCGAGCGCGCCTCCGGCCAGGACGTTTACGTTCGTGCCAGCGGCCGCAGCTTCCCCGTCGAATTTGCCCTGATGCCCATGGTCGAGGAGGTCGAATCCGTGGGCAGCGTGCTCAGCTTCCGCGACATCAGCCAGCGCTATGCGCTCGACCACATGAAGGATGAGTTCATCTCCACGGTCAGCCACGAGCTGCGCACTCCGCTCACCTCCATCCGCGGAGCGCTCGGCCTGCTTTCTGCCGGAATGCTGGGCAAGGTCAGCGATAAGGCCTCCACCCTGTTGCGCATCGCCATGTCCAATTCCGACCGGCTGGTGCGCCTCATCAACGACATCCTCGACCTGGAGCGCATGCAGTCCGGACGCGCGCCGCTGGCTTTCCGCCAGATTGCTCTGGAAGAACTGGTGCGCCAGGCCATCGACGCCATGCAGCCCATGGCCGACAACGCCGAGATCGCCCTGCTCTGCGATGCAACGACGGCGACGGTCGAAGCCGACGCCGATCGCCTGCTCCAGGTCCTGACCAACCTGCTCAGCAACGCCATCAAATTTTCGCCGGCCAAATCCTTCGTTCGTGTGAGCATCATGCGTTCCGGGGAGGGAGTTACCCTGAGCGTGATCGACCAGGGCCGCGGCATTCCCGTCGACAAGCTGGAGACTATCTTCGACCGCTTCCAGCAGGTGGACGCGTCGGATTCGCGGCAAAAGGGCGGGACCGGTCTGGGCCTCGCCATCTGCCGCACCATCGTGCAGCAGCACGGCGGACGCATTTGGGCGGAGCAAAATGGCGGCCACGGCTCCATTTTTCGCGTCTTCCTGCCCGACCGTGCATCGCTGACCGCGCCCGCGGAAGAGTTCGCGCCCGGGCACGCATGGATGAACGGAGGCAACGATGCCGCATCGCGTTCTGATTATTGACGACGAGGACGATATTCGCGAAGTGGCTGCTCTCAGCCTCGAAACCGTTGCCGGATGGGAGGTGGCCATGGCGGGATCGGGCGCGGCGGGCATCGTGAAAGCGCAGGAAATGAAACCGGACGCAATCCTGCTCGATGTCATGATGCCGGTGATGGATGGGCCTACCACCTTCCGCGAGCTTCGGGCCATCCCGGAAACCGCCAATATCCCGGTGATTCTGCTCACCGCCAAGGTGCAGGCCGCGGATCAGAAACGATTCTCCGACCTCGGGGTGGCGCGCGTCATGTTCAAGCCCTTCGACCCGCTCACGTTGGCCAAAGAGATCGCCGCCGCACTGGGCTGGAAGGACGAATGAGCGGCCCAGCATCCCCATCCGCTGCTGTGGCAGCTGCGGTCGCCGCACGCCTCGCCCAGCTGTGGGTAAAAAGCCGCCCGGTCATTTTGGAACGCATGGACGTCCTGCGCACATCGCATGCCGCGCTCACGGCCAATCCCGATGACGCCGAAGCCCGCATCCGAGCCCGCGAAGCCGCCCACAAACTCTCCGGTGTCCTTGGAACCTTCGGTCTTCCGGGAGGCAGCGAAGCCGCTCACCGGATCGAAGCCTGCCTGACGTCTGCAAACCCGCTCACCGAGGCTGACCTGGCCGAGATTGCGCGGCAGATCGATGCCCTCGACAAAGCCATCGCGTCGAAGCCCTGACTTCCCGCAGTCCCGAATGGCCTGGCCGTTTGCCAGCCCCAACCCATCAGGCTGCCGGTAATCCGCCGGTTTGCCGCTGTTCTCCCCACGTGAACGCAATGGGTCTCTGCACATCGGGGTGCAGGCTCTTGTGGACCGGACAGGCCAGCGCCGCCCGCTCCAGTTTTTGCTGGTCCGCAACGCTCACGTCCTGAGGAACATGAATCCGGACCGTCAGGCTCTCGATCCGGCGCGGTCCCGTGCTGGTCATCGCCTTGTCCACCGTGGCCGTCGCTCCGGCGATGTCGATTCCCAGCGTCCGCGCCGTAATGCCCAGGATGGTGAGCATGCAGGTTCCGAGCGCTGTGGCCACCAGGTCGGTGGGCGAAAAACTCTCGCCGCGGCCCTGATTGTCCCTCGGCGCGTCGGTCGTCAGGCTGGTGCCTGACGGGCCATGAACCGCCTTGCAGTGCAACTCACCCTCATAGTCGATCTGAATGGAAACCATCGTTGTCCTTTCCGCGTGTTCTTTGCGGCTCCCGCGACAGAAAGCAGCGGAGGAAAATTACGCGAACACCAGGCACTGCGGCTTGGCCAGAGGATAGTCTTTGCCGGTCTCCGCGATCTTGCCGGATTTGGCGTCCCGGCTGAAGACCGCAATGGTGTCGGAGCCCTCGTTCGCAATCAGGAGCCACTTTTCTGTCGGATCGAGTGCGAGGTGCCGCGGAATCTTCCCGCCGCATGAGCCGCGCGCCAGAAAAGTCAGCCGCCCGCTCTTCGGATCGACGGCGAACGTGACCAGGCAGTCGTAATCCCGGTTGGCCGCGTACGCAAAGTGTCCGCCCCGTGTGATCACAATGTCGTCGCCCCGCGTGGGGCCGCGATAGCCCTCCGGAATGAGGCTGATCTTCTGGATTTGCCGGAGCGTCCCTTTTGCCGCATCCCATTCCAGCACGTCGACTTCCGAGCCCATCTCGCAGACGCAATACGCGATGCGCCCGTTGGGATGAAAGCGCAGTGCGCGCGGACCCGTACCAGGCGCGGCGTCCCACTGCGGCGGACCATTCGGCGTCAGTTTCGCGTTGCGATTGTCGAGGTGGTAGATGTGAATGCAATCGAGGCCCAGATCGTTCACCAGCAGGAATCGGTCGTCCGGAGAGACCGTCACGCGGTGTGCATGCGGCGCTTCCTGCCGATCCTTGTTCGGCCCGTGCCCCTGATACTGGAAGTGCGAGACAGGGTCGCTGATCTGGCCGTCGGAGTTGATGTAGAAAGACGTGGCGCTGCCGCCGTTGTAGTTGGCGCAAAAGAGGTTGCGGCCGAGTGAATCCACGGCCACCATGCAGGTTCCGGTACCCAGGGAGCGCATTTGGTTGATGGGATTTAATCGTGCTGCAGCATGGTTGATGGTGAAAGAGCTGACGGCCCCGCTTGGCTGGCCCTCGAAGCTGGTTAACTCATTGGCCGCATAAAGGTACTTCGCATCCGGAGCGACAGCGAGAAACGTGGGATTGTCGCTGGCGGCAGCCAGCCCAGCCGAGCGCGGTTCTCCGGTGAGCGGATCCCAGTGGTACGCGTAGATACCCTGGCTGGTGCTGCCGTTAACCGTCTGCGTGCCCACAAACAGCAGATGCCGTTTCGCCTCTTCTCCGCCTCGCGACCACCACTGCTGGGCGACGGCTGGAGCGATCGCCGCCCCCTGCACAAATTGTCTTCTGCTCAGGTTTGCCATACCCTACGATGATCGCTCATCCACCCGGATTGTGGCGAATCGGTCCGCCGCTACTCCAGTGGTTACTGCAGTTATGGCTCCTTTTCCGATTTTCCACAGGCAACCTCTGATCGCTGAAAAGGCATCCATTGAACGCTCCGTTTCAGACCAGTACCAGGATCCGCCTTTCCCCGGGGTGAGTTCCAGGGCCGGAATTCAGTTATTGCCTTTTCTCCAGGAGTTACGCATGGCGACCGCGGTTCAGCCCACGCCCAAATCGAAGAACGGTCAACGCACTGTGCCCGATCCCGCTGCCGACAAAACCGGCGGCGATTATCTGCCGATCATTCTGCAGGGACTGAAGACCATGAAAGAGGGCGACTTCAGCGTCCGTCTGCCTGTTGCGTGGACCGGCCTCGCCGGCAAGATCGCGGATCAGTTCAACGAAATCGTATCGGCGAACGAGCTGATGGCGAAAGAGTTGAAGCGCGTGGGCCTGGCAGTGGGCAAGGAGGGCAAGACCCGCGAGCGTATCCGTGTTCCGCGCTACCGCGGCGCATGGGACGACATGGAAACCTCGGTCAACAACCTGATCGAGGACCTGCTGCGGCCGACCAACGAGGTGACCCGCGCCATCGCTGCCGTCGCCCAGGGCAATCTGACCCAGACCGTCCGGCTTGACGTGGATGGCCGCCCGCTGGAGGGCGAGTTCCTCCGCTCGGCCACCATCGTGAACACGATGATTCAGCAGCTCGGCGTCTTCACCGCTGAAGTCACGCGCGTGGCCCGCGAAGTCGGTACCGACGGCAAGCTGGGCGGCCAGGCCATGGTGCCCGGCGTGGCCGGAACCTGGAAGGACCTGACCGACTCGGTCAACTCCATGGCCTCGAACCTCCCCGGCCAGGTGCGCAACATCGCCGAAGTGGCAACGGCCGTGGCCAGCGGCGACCTTTCCCGCAAGATCACCGTCGACGTGCGCGGCGAAATTCTGCAGCTGAAGGAAGCCATCAACACGATGGTGGATCAGCTCCGCTCGTTTGCCTCGGAAGTGACCCGTGTGGCCCGCGAAGTGGGCACCGACGGCAAGCTGGGCGGCCAGGCTGTGGTGCCTGGCGTGGCCGGAACCTGGAAGGATCTCACCGACTCAGTGAACGCTATGGCCGGCAACCTGACGGCTCAGGTCCGCAACATCGCCGAGGTCACCACGGCTGTGGCCCGCGGCGACTTGTCCCGCAAGATCACCGTCGACGTGAAGGGCGAAATCCTCGAGCTGAAAGACACGATCAACACCATGGTGGACCAGCTCAACGCCTTCGCCGGCGAAGTGACGCGCGTGGCCCGCGAAGTGGGCACCGAAGGCAAGCTGGGCGGCCAGGCCAACGTGCCCGGCGTGGCCGGAACCTGGAAGGACCTCACCGACAACGTCAACTTCATGGCCTCGAACCTGACCGGCCAGGTCCGCAACATCGCTGAAGTGGCAACGGCCATCGCGAACGGCGACCTTTCCCGCAAGATCACCGTGGACGTCCGCGGCGAAATTCTGCAGCTCAAAGAAACGCTGAACACCATGGTGGATCAGCTGAACCGCTTCGCCGGCGAAGTGACGCGCGTGGCCCGCGAAGTGGGAACCGAAGGCAAGCTGGGCGGCCAGGCCAACGTGCCCGGCGTGGCCGGAACCTGGAAGGACCTCACTGACAACGTCAACTCCATGGCCTCGAACCTCACCGGCCAGGTCCGCAACATCGCCGAGGTCACCACAGCCGTGGCTCGCGGCGACCTGTCGCGCAAGATCACCGTGGACGTGAAGGGCGAAATCCTCGAGCTCAAGAACACGATCAACACGATGGTGGACCAGCTGAACGCGTTCGCCGGCGAAGTGACCCGCGTGGCCCGCGAAGTGGGAACCGAAGGGAAACTGGGCGGCCAGGCGATGGTGCCGGGCGTCGCCGGAACCTGGAAGGACCTTACCGACTCGGTCAACTTTATGGCCGGCAACCTCACCGGCCAGGTGCGTAACATCGCCGAAGTCGCCACCGCCGTGGCCCGCGGCGACTTGTCCCGTAAGATCACCGTGGACGTGAAGGGCGAAATCCTCGAGCTGAAAGACACGATCAACACCATGGTCGATCAGCTCAATGCGTTCGCCGGCGAAGTGACCCGCGTGGCCCGCGAAGTGGGCACCGACGGCAAACTGGGCGGCCAGGCGCAGGTGCCGGGTGTCGCCGGAACCTGGAAGGATCTCACCGACAACGTCAACTTCATGGCCTCGAACCTCACCGGCCAGGTCCGTAACATCGCCGAAGTGGCGACGGCCATCGCGAACGGCGACTTGTCAAAGAAGATCACCGTGGACGTCTCCGGCGAAATTCTCCGCCTGAAGGAAACC
>JBARMS010000005.1:0-18612 GCA_049802575.1 Acidobacteriaceae bacterium
GCCATCCGCCGCTCGCGTCGCCGACGATGTGCCCCCCGCCGAAGCCGGAGAGCCGGGCGTTTCCGCAGCCGAACCGGTGAGCACGCAGCCCCGCGTGCCCAGTTCGATGATGCGTGCCCTCGGTCTCAAGATCAATCGCATCGTCATCGACGCCGGCCACGGTGGCCATGATTCCGGCACGCTCGGTCCCGGTGGGATCGAAGAAAAAGACGTGGTGCTCGACGTGGCCCTCCGCCTGGGCAAGCTGCTGAAGCAGCGTCTGGGCGCAGACGTGATCTACACCCGCAGCGACGACACGTTCATCCCGCTTGAGACACGGACGGCCATCGCCAACCAGGCGCAGGCCGACCTCTTCATCTCCGTGCACGCAAACTCCAGTCCCGATACGGCTGCTCGCGGTGTCGAGGTCTACTACCTCAGCTTCACCAGTTCAGCCGATGCGCTGGAAGTGGCGGCGCGCGAAAACGCGGTCTCGAACGAGTCGATCCATCAGCTCAGCGATCTGGTGAAGAAGATCGCGCTCTCAGACAAGATCAGCGAAAGCCGCGCCTTTGCCGAGGACGTGGACGAAAGCCTCTACGCCGGCCTTGAAGAAGGCAATCCCGGGCTGAGGGATCGCGGCGTGAAGAAGGCGCCGTTCGTAGTTCTGATCGGCGCAAATATGCCGTCGATCCTGGCGGAAATTTCCTTCCTCACCAATCCCAATGACGCCCAGCAGTTGCGCGAGCCGGCCTACCGCCAGCGGATCGCCGAGTCCCTCTACCGGGGCGTCTCGCGCTACGTCGGCAGCATGAACGGCATGCGCGTCGCCCAGGCCGGAATCCACTCCGGGTCCACCGAGTAACGGCCGCATCGGCACGAATGCCACCGCTCTGCCGGGCATTCGGCGGAACTCTGCTTCCCACAGCGGTGTCTTACACTCTAAAGAAGAGCGATGCCCCGACTCCTCTCCTGCATTCCGTTTCTGCTCGCCTCCGTGGCGCTCGCAGCGCCGCAGAACACGACTGCGCCCCTGTTGCCGCAGACCTTTGCCGGATGGTCGATCGTTGCCAGCAAGGACGTTCCGGCTCCTCCTCCTGCGGCCGAGACGGCGGTTCTCCAGGAAGATGGGCTCGCGCAACAAGCGGCCGCAACGTACGCGAACGGCTCGGCAGACCTGATCGTGCGCGCCTGGCAATTCAAGGATGCGACCGGCGCCTACAGCGCATTCACCTTTTACCTCCAGCCGCAGATGCATCCTGAAAACATTGGCAACGGGGCTGCCTCAGCCGGCGATCACTTCGTGTTCTGGACCGGCGCGACGGTCGTGGACGCGACCTTCGCGCATCCTGCGAAGGACGAGCCGGCCGCGCTCGCGGCGCTGGCCGCGGATCTGCCGAAAGTCGGGGGCGGCGCAGGCGTTCCGCCGTCGCTGCCGCATTATCTGCCGCAGGCTGGTCTCAATCCGGCCTCGGTGAGGTACGCAATCGGTCCAGCGGCCTACGCGGCAATGGGCGGAACGCTGCCCGCGAGCGCAGCCGATTTCAGCCAGGATGCTGAAGCGATTACCGCGCAGTATGGTCCCGCACCGAGCACGCTGACGCTGGTCATGTATCCCACGCCGCAAATGGCCGAAGCACATTTGAAGACGCTGCAAACATCGGCGCAGAACGGCGCGGGCCTCGGTGCGCTGGCCAAACGCAGCGGGCCGCTGCTCGCCGTGGTGCGAGGCAGCGCCGGACCCGAGAGCGAAAAGAAGCTGCTCGATGCGATTCGCTTCAACGACACCGTCACCATCAATCATCCTGAGGGTTACGTGCCGGAGACGGTGAAGCTGTATCGGCTGCTGGTGGGCATCACCATGCTCACAGTGGTCCTGATCGGCAGCGCGCTGCTGCTGGGAATTTTTCTCGGCGGCGGCCGCGCGTTGCTTCGCGTCCTGCGGGGCAAGCCGGTTTCGTCGGTATCGGAGGAGGAGTTCATCTCGCTGCATCTGGGCAGCTGAAGATTTGCCGGCTTTCCGCAGTGGAAAAGTGACGGATTTTCCACACAGCGCCGCGTATTTCCTACAAAGAGAATGGATTATGACGTGTTTTCGCCGGACCTTTGGCGAAGAGAAAGCGAATCACCCATTTGGGGAATTGCGCTGCGGCGCGGCTGACTCCCCTTTTAGTTTCAATCACTTGCAGGTCTACAGGATTTTGCCTTGACACCCCCTGCGGTGGCCCATAGTATTTCGCCAGAAAGTTCTGATGGCTTTGCCTCCGTTGGAACTATTCTCCCTGAAGAAAAGGCTGCCCTGTTGCCGGGCGGCCTTTTCTCGTTCTGGAAGAGGGATTACGGCGCGTCCGAGGTTGCTGGACCGAAGGCTGGGTTGCCGCTCCATTGCGCACCGCATTCTTCGCAAATCCACGAGTCGCTCGGGACGACAGACTCAAGAGTGGGATCGGCAGCGCCGCATTTCGGACAGACAGGCGGAACAAAATCTTCGGGTTTCTCGCGGGACTGATCGATGATGTCCTGCGGAACGGGCTGGGCGATCACGGCTCGCGCTTCATCGAGCTGATCGGCTGCGACGAGAATGCGTATCGGCTCCGATGGCGCTGTCTCGTTGCCAAATGTGTCGCCCGGGCGATCGGGCCAACTCTCAATGCCCGCGCGGCGCAGCATCTCCGCGACCTGCCATGCTTCTTCATAAGTGTCGCGAGCGCATAAGTCCGTCTTCCAGGTGTACGTCGAACGCCCCTCTGCGGTGTCGTCGCCCGAATCGTCGGACGGTGAATCATCTTCATCGCTCTTCTCGGACGGTGCGGCCCTCCACCCACCAAAGACGGGCCTTGCCGATGCGGCTGGTTGGCTCGCTGACGCCGGATCACCCAGTCCCCGCTTCTTCATCTCATCCCGCAGAATCGGCTGCGCAGTCTCCGTGAGGTTGGCAAAGTCATTCGCCACTTCCTCGAGCTCGCCGTCGCTCATCTCACCGTAGAGTTTGGTGAGACGCTGCCATTCTTCCGCGGGGTTGGGACGCATCGCAGAGCAGTATAGACCGGATCGCAGCGTTCGGATTTGGCATCCCGGAACCCTAACGATAAAATCGATAGAGCAAAAGCCGACGTAGCTCAGTTGGTAGAGCAGCCGATTCGTAATCGGCAGGTCACCGGTTCAAGTCCGGTCGTCGGCTCCAGAATTCTGCCCCTCCTCTCTCGCTTCCCCGCTGCTCGCCGCCAATGCTCACTTCTGCGACTGCAGCGCTTCCAGCGTCCGCTTCAGGTCCTCCAGTTTTTGTCCCGCTTCGGCCAGCTTGCCCGCCGCGGTGAGGCTCTGGTAATCCGCCAGATCGCGCGCGGCGCCTGCAATCAGCGCGGCACGATCGGGTGCCTTCCCGGCCGGTGCAGTTCCGGTCGCGGGCTGCGCTGTCTCCTGCGGACCAGCCGCGGCTGTGAGCGAAGAAGTCTCGCCGCCGAACAGCGAGGCCATGGCCGCTTCGAAGGTCGGCCCGTACGCCAGGCGATCCTGCAGCGCCAGCACGACCAGCCGCAGTTCCGGCATGGGGCTTTGCTGCGCCTGCAGGTAGATCGGCTCCGCGTAGAGCAGCGCGCTGCCGCACGGGATCACCAGCAGCGTGCCGCGACGCACATGCGACCCTTGCTGATTCCACAAGGTAAGCTGCCCAGAGAGCTGCGCGTTCTGGTCGATGCGCGCCTCGATCTGCATCGGCCCGTCGATCAGCTTCGTCTTGGGAAAGTCGTAGACGACGGCGCTGCCGTAGTGCTCGCCGTCGCTGCGCCCGGCGATCCAGCCAATGAGATTGTTGCGATTGGCCGGCGTGAACGGCAAAATTTCGACGAACTCAACGTCCGGCGCCCCCGGCAGCTTCATCAGGACGTAGTTCGGCTCCATCGCCTGCGCCTGCTGATCGCCCCCGCCGCTCATGCCCAGCTCCGACGCAACCGTCCACAGGTCCTCGCGGTTGTAAAACACCTCGGGATCGCTCATGTGATACAGCCCGTAGACCGCGGCCTGCTCCTCCAGCAGCAACTGCGGATAGCGGATGTGCCGGCGCAGATCGGAAGGCATTTGCGACTCATCGCGAAAGAGCGATGGGAAGATGTTGCGCCAGGCCGCCAGGATCGGATCCTGCGGATCGAAAACGTAAAAGGTGGTGGTGCCGTTGTAGGCGTCGATCACCACCTTCACGCTGTTGCGCATGTAGTTGATCGACGAGTCGCCGAGGCCGTAGTGGCTTGAATCGGGATAGTTATCCGAAGTGGTGAACGCGTCCAGCATCCAGTAGAGCCGGCCATCGTCGCTCAGCACGATATAAGGATCGGCATCCCAGGTGAGGAAAGGCGCCAGTGTCTGCACGCGATTGAGAATGTTGCGCCGCATCAGCAGCCGGCTCTCGGGCGTGATGTCGTCGCTGAAGGGCAGCTTCCACAGGTCGCCGCGATCGGCTGCGATGAAGATGCGGCGCAGAAAGCCGCCGAGCACGATGCCGCCGCTCCCTTCATACGAGCTCAGGTTGTTCGTCTGCCCCTGCGGGTAATTGAACTCCTGCTGCCGCGTCTTCACGTAGACATCGGTGTTGGTCATCTGGCCGTAGTAGATTTCCGGCCGGTTGACGGCGAGCTGCGGAACCGTGCTCTGCACCGGCATATTGCTCAGCATCAGCGTCGGCAGCCCCTCCGCCGTGAATCCGTTGACGGGATTCATGGTGATGCCGTAGCCGTGCGTGTAGATCAGCTTCTCGTTAATCCAGTTGCGGCTGCTCTCTGGCAGCTTGTCGACGTTCAGTTCGCGCGCGGCCAGCATCACCTCGCGCAGTTCGCCGTTCAGCTGATAGCGATCGATATCGATGTCGGGGAAATCGTAGTAGGTGCGGATTTCCTGGATCTGCCGCAGCGTGTCCTGCAGCGCGCGCCAGTCCCACAGCCGAATGTTTTTGAGCGTCGCCTGATTGTCAGCCGGATCGGCTGCCTGCACCGTGGGCTCGGCCGGAAACTCCTGCTGCGTCAGGCGGTCCAGACCCCAGGCCTGCCGCGTCCAGCTGATATTCCACCCGATATAGCTTCGCTCGCGCTCCAGTTGGTTCGGCTTCACGATGAAGCTGGTCACATACCAACCGACCACCTGCATCCCGAGATAGCAGACCAGCGCCGGGAGCACGGCCGCCACCAATCGGCTGGCGCGCGGCCGCTTCACCGCATTGAAGAGCGCCAGAGCCGCGCCGGCCACCAGCGCAATCGTCACCAGCAGCAAGCCCCTGACGGTCACATGCGCATCGGTGTAGTTGATGCCGCTGAAGATCGTGTGCTCGTCGAGCAGTGTGCCGAACCGGCCGAGGTAAACCTGCACGGCCAGCATGAGCAGGAAAAATGCGAACGCCAGGGATGCTCCCCGCCACGGCAGCGGGAGTTTCAGACCCTCCTTGCCGCTTGTGATCGCCCGGCCGCCTCCGGCGATGAGCAGAAAACACACCGCGCCGATGCAGACGATCACCGCCAGCGTCAGCAGCCATCCCGCGATCAGCTGCAGGACCGGAAGCGTGAAGAGGTAGAAGCTCAGCGGTTTCCCAAACACGGGATCAGCAGGGCCACCGCTGTGCGCCGCACGGAACAGCGCGAACGTCGGCCATTCCTCCATCATGGTGGCGCCGCTGATCAGGGCGATGGCAGCGCAGGCCACAATGCCGACAATGCGCAGCGCGCGGCGCAGCGGAAGCCCAACCTCTCGGCGCCCAACGTAGAACACGCGATCGTGGGGCAGATCGGGCTGGTGCATCTGCCAGAACGCGAGGAACCAGCCATACAGAATCAGAAATGTCGCAACAAAAAACGCCGCGAACGAACCCCATCCCAGGCCCCAGCTTTTCCAGAAGACATCGCGATAGCCCAGCGACCCGAACCACAGCGAGTCGACATACCAGGACAAGGCCGTGCTGCCGCCGAAGAGAACCACCGCGATCACTACGACAATGAGGAAAAAGATCAGCCGCCCGGGACGTCTCGCCCGGGTGCGAAAGTCAATGGTCTGGTGCACGTGTCTTGCCTCTCCATCACCACGAAGCTGGCCGCAGTGAAGCCGCCCGTATTGTACGCCGCCGCGCGCGGCCGGCCCGTCCGCACCGGCAGTTCAAGCGGCCGCGGCATGCGTGATCAATCTCACATCCGTCACGCCAGGCTTCTGGCATTGTTCCTGTAACCAAACCCGCAAAGGAGCGCCATGGAAGACTTCCACACGCTGGCGAATCTGCATCCCGACGACGTCTCTGCGCATGCCGTTTCTCTTGCGGTTCTCGCCTGGGCGCTGAACGACGCCCACGAGAGCGGCGGCTGCCTGGACCGCGACGCCTTGCATCGCGCCGCCGATCTCGCCCTCGCCGTCTATCGCGAGGAAAAGAAGCGCCTCGAGTCCGTCGACGCCCCCGCGCGCCTGCTGGACACGCTGTACCTCAAAGCCTTCCTGTCTGAGGAACCACCGCACGATCAACCGGAGTCCGCCGCCCAGGGAATCGCCGCGCGCTTCCACTTCGAACTGAATCGGCTTCTCTACCAGCGCATTCCACCACCGGCCGCGGCCAGCGCCAATCCCGTATCCCGTTCGTTCTGAGTGCAGAGACAGGCGCTATGGCGCGCGCCAGGTCAGGTCGATCGTCACCGGAATCTCATTGTGGATCGGGACGGTGAGGAACGATGGCCGGTCGATTTTGAAGTCGGAACAAGTGGCAGGGATCGAGCCGGCGATCTCGACGTCGGAACCGTGCTGCGCTCGCGTGAATGTCACCTGGCTGTAATGAGCCGTCTGCCCCGCAAACTGGATTTCCAAATCGGCATGAATCGTCGCCGCGCTCAGCTCCGTCTGCGGCAGGTGCGCGCGCACCACCACCATCGGATACTGTGCCCCGCGTACCACCTGCAGCATGTGCAGGTCGCGATTGCTGTCGCCGGAGCTGAAGGTGTTGACCGGCACCGCGATCAGGAAATCGCACGCTCCGTCAGCGCAGACTCCCTTTCCTTTCGCGGCGTGGCTGGTGCCATCCACCTCATGCACCGGATGCGTGATGTGCCACGTGATCGTGGATTGCTCCAGAACCCACTGATTTTGCGCATGCGTGGGAATTGTGGCTGCCAACAAAAAGAGCGGAACTGCAAATCTCATCAGTGTTCCCAAAATTTGAGGTGAAGGGGCCAGGAAATAGAAACCGCCGCCGCCGTGTACGCCGCGACTGTGGTCCAGGCTACGTACGCGTGCGCGGACGCAATGCCGTGGATCTTCTCGTTATTGTTTTCCTGATTCAGCGCCATCGATCCGAGAATCGGCGTGAGCACCATGCCCGGCGCGTGAATCCAGACCAGGTCGCGATGGAGGCGGATGGCGCCCTTTGGCTTCACACCCGCAATCTTGGGCGCGCGGATGGCATACCACGCCGTGGCCGCGTACAGGGTGACCGTGGTCGCGCCGAGCGCCGCGTGCAGATCGACGCCCGTCGAGCTGGGCTCTGTAACCGGCGAACCGGGCACACCATGGTTGTGCTTCTGCGTGGCGCCGCTGGACACGGCGACCGTCGCTACGAGCGGCCCCAGCGTGATGAGCCCCAGTCCCTGGTGCACCTTGAGGTCGTGCGTCCGCTCGTTCAGCCGCGCCTGTAACTGTGCGTTCGCCTGCGTCTGCTGGGGCGTGAAGCCGAGATCGCCGAGCGAAGGCTGATTGCCCTGAGCGGGAGGCGTGGTCTGCTGCTGTTGTGCCGGCTGCGCAGGTTTCTGCGTCTGATTCTGCGGCGGCGCGCTTTGCGTCTCGACCGGAGCGGGCGCATCAGGGAGCGCAGCGGCGGCAGATTCTGAGACGGGCCCCGCGGTTTGAGCCAGGACCAGGGAGGAGTAAACGAGCAAAGCGGGCAAGGCAGCGGCGCTTCGCAAAATGCTGAATTTCAACTGCAATTCCTTCTCGCTCTCTGAAGCGAAAAACAAGATGCAATCGATCTTCTGATTGCATCCAGAATGGCACACAAACCAAAGACATGTCGACGCCAGCCCCAGTCAGGCATGTTTGGGCTTCACCGGTTGTAGGATCGTAGCGCGCGCATTTCCTTTCGCGAAATCGCCGCCTATCGCTTGACCCCGAGGTGTGATGGATGAGACTTTCCCGGCTGCTGCTTGCGCTGGTCTGCGTTCTCTCGTTTTCCGCCACGCGCGCCGAAGTGCGTCTGCCCCACGTGCTCAGCGATCACGCCGTTCTGCAGCGCGGCCGGCCCATCCATATCTGGGGATGGGCAACGCCCGGAGCGCACCTCACCGCGCGCTTTCATGAGCAAAACCTCTCCGCAGTGGCCAACGATCTGGGCCAGTGGAGCCTGTGGCTCGCTCCGGAAACCGCCGGGGGACCGTACACGCTCACGATCAGCGGCGACGGCCCCGCTGTCACAGTGACAGACCTGCTGGTCGGCGATGTGTGGTTTGCCTCCGGCCAATCGAACATGCAGTTTCCGCTGGAAGGGTTTCCGGGCAGTGCGGTGCTGAAAGATCAGGATCGGGAGATCGCGGCGGCCACGAATCCAAAGCTGCGGCTACTGGTCGTGGATAACAAGAGCTCGGACTTTCCGCTGAACGATGAGCCGGACAAGTGGACCCTGTGCACGCCGGACACGGCGCGCAAGTTTTCTGCCGTCGCGTACTTCTTCGGGCGCGAGATCGCGGCGAAGGAGGACGTCCCGGTAGGTCTCATCGATTCCTCGTGGGGCGGAACGCCGGCAGACTCCTGGGTCTCAATGGATACGCTCGGCACGCATCCGGAATTGCTGCCGGCCCTGGCGAGCCGCGCGCATTTTGCCGACGACCTCGCAGACCGCGCCGCCCGCATAGCCGCGTGGAAGGCCGAGGACGAAGCGGCGCGAGCCGCCGGAAAGACGCCGGAGCAGCATCCGTGGCAGCCCGACGAGGTTTCGTGGTCGCCCGCCGGCCTGTACAACGCGATGGTGGCGCCGTTCACGCCGCTCACGGTGCGCGGATTCCTCTGGTACCAGGGCGAAACGAACTCGGCGCACGATCGGGCGCCGTATTACGAGACGCTGATGAACGGGCTCATCGGCGACTGGCGGGCGCACTTTGCCCAGGGAAATCTGCCCTTCTTCTACGTGCAGATTTCGAGCTTCCATTCTCCCGGCGAGGATTGGGGACGCGTGCGTGACGCACAGCGGCGCACCCTCGAGATCGCTAATACGGCGATGGCCGTAACGCTCGATGTAGGCTCGGCCGATAACGTGCATCCCCCCGACAAGCAGACGGTGGGTCACCGCCTGGCGCTGGCCGCACGCCACCTGGTCTACGGCGAAGACATCGCGTACTCCTCGCCGCTGTTTCGTGAGGCGACGGCAGAACTGCAGCCGGATGGCACGACGGCGATGCGCGTCTGGTTCGATCACGCGCAGGGGCTCACCGTCAAAGGCGCTGCGCTCAGCACCGCGTTTGAGCTGGCCGGCCCCGATCATCATTTCGTCCCGGCGCAGGCGAAGATCGACGGCGACACCGTCCTCGTCTGGTCCAGCGCGCTGCCGCATCCGTCGTATGTGCGCTACGGCTGGATGGGCGTGATGCCCGATAACGTGGTCAACGCCGCCGGCCTGCCCATGTCCACCTTCACCTCGGAAACGTTCCTGCTTCCTGGGAGGGCCGAGTAGCCAGCCAGTGCGTCACATGTTCCAGCCCTTCGCGCGCTCCACAGCATTCTGCCAGCGCGCGTATTGGCGATCCACCTGCGCGCGCTCGGCCTGCGGCGTAAACACGCTGTCGGCGCGGGTTTGTGCAATCTCATCGACGCTCGACCAGAATCCCGTCGCAAGTCCGGCGAGATACGCCGCGCCCTGCGCCGTCGACTCCAGAATTGCCGGCCGATGCACCGGGATGCCGAGCAAGTCGGCCTGGAACTGCATCAGCAGGGCATTCGCCGCTGCGCCGCCGTCCACGCGCAGCTCGCGGCATGGGATACCGGTGTCGGCGTCCATGGCGCGCAGCACATCCGCCACCTGGAAAGCGATGCTCTCGATGGCCGCGCGCGCGATGTGGCCAATTTCCGTCCCGCGTCGAATGCCGATGATCATCCCGGCCGCATACGGATCCCAGTGGGGCGCGCCGAGGCCGGTGAACGCCGGCACAAACACGACTCCGTCCGAATCAGGCACGCCCGCCGCAATCGCCTCCACATCCGGCGACGCCGCAAAAAACCGCATGTTATCCCGCAGCCACTGCACCACAGCGCCGCCGATAAAGATGCTGCCTTCGAGCGCATACTCGAGCTTGCGCGCCGTGCTCGCGGTCAGCGTTGTCACCAGGCGCTGGTTCGAGACGCGAAAGTCGGCGCCGATGTGCTCGAGCAAAAAGCACCCCGTCCCGTAGGTGCATTTGGCATCCCCGGGCGCGACACAAAGCTGCCCAAACAACGCCGACTGCTGATCCCCCGCGATGCCCGCGATTTCTACGCCCGCCGGACCCAATGCCGCGGTCACCTTGCCGATTCTCTCGCTGGACCACACGACCTCCGGCATCATGCTCGCCGGAATGCCGAAAACGCGCAGCAAATCCTCGTCCCATCGATCCTCAACGATGTTGTAGAGCAGCGTCCTCGATGCATTCGTTCGATCCGTCACGTGGCGCTTGCCGCTGGTCAGGTTCCAGATCAGCCAGCTGTCCACCGTCCCAAACGCCAGCTTGCCCTGCTGTGCCCGAGAGCGCGCGCCCTCGATGTTATCGAGCATCCACGCGATCTTCGTTGCTGAAAAATACGGATCGAGCAGCAGCCCCGTCTTTCCGCGAACCGTCTCTTCCACGCCCTCATCGCGCAGCCGCGCGCACATCGGCGCGGTGCGGCGATCCTGCCACACAATGGCGTTGCCTACCGGCTTGCCCGTCTCCCGATCCCACACGATCGTGGTCTCGCGCTGATTTGTGATGCCCAGCGCGGCGACGTCCCGCGGCCCAATGCCCGCCTTCCCCAGCACCTCCACGGCGGCCGAGAGCTGCGAAGTCAGAATGTCGAGAGGATCGTGCTCCACCCATCCGGGCGCAGGAAAGATCTGCGGGAACTCATGCTGTGCCACGCCCGCAATCTGCCCCTGCCGATCGAACAGAATCGCGCGCGAGCTGGTCGTTCCCTGATCGAGCGCCAGCACAAAGGGCATCGACGTCACTCGTTCTCGGCCCGCAGCTCCGAAACGACCGGCAAATCGATGAAGCTGGCCGTCCCCGGCGCGTGCCACACCCGCTGCGTTGCCTTCTGGTAGTCGCCCGGCTTCGCGTCGAAGATGTTCGTCACGTACTTCTGCGGATTGCGATCGTACAGCGGAAACAGCGTGGACTGCACCTGCACCATGATGCGATGCCCGGGCAAAAAGACGTGGTTCACCGTCGGCAAGCCGAACCGGTAGAGCAGCGGCTTATCCGGCGTAATCGGTTGCGGATCGGAGAAACTGGTGCGGTACCGTCCCCGAAAGATGTCGGTCGCGATCGGCAGCTCGTATCCGCCCATCGGCGGATCGTCAGGCACCATGCCGGGGTAGACGTCGATCAGCTTCACCGCCCAGTCGCTGTCCGTCCCGCTGGTCGAGGCGTAGAGGTTCACCTCCGGAACTCCGCTCACGCGCAGCGGCGCCGTCAGCGGCGCGGTCTCATAGGTCAGCACATCCTGGCGCCCGTCGACGAAGCGCTGATCGTGCACCAGCCATGTCGTCCACGCATCCTGATCGGCCTCCCAAAACGGACGCGGCGTAAAGGGCACAGGCTTCGCCGGATCGGAATCGTATTGGTCATACTGATCCGCGCCCGCCGCCGGTGCCTCGAACGACAGCTTGCCCTCAGCCTCAAGATACAGCGCCTTCGACCGATTCGCGCACCCCTGATCGCACGCCAGCGGCCAGTGCGCCAGCCGGTCCCAGTGGTTTTCGCCCGTGTTGTAGATGAAGACCGGCGGCGTGTTCGCCTTCGGCGCGCCATCCACCAGATATTGATTGAAGAAGGGCAGCAGCACATCGCGCCGCCACTGCAGCGCAGTGTCGCCATCAAAGTGCAGCGGTCCCAGCGACGATCCATTGTAGTTGGCCCCGCTGTGGCGCCACGGCCCCATTACCAGGAAGTTCATGTCGTTGTTCGTGTCCTTCGGCTCCAGCGCCGCCCACGCATGAATGCCGCCCCACATGTCTTCCTGATCCCACAGTCCCTGCTCCCACATCACCGGTACGGTCAGCGGCAGCTTCGCCAGCAACTTATCGAGAGCCTGGTCCTGCCAAAACTCGTCGTAAGCTGGGTTTTCCTCGATCTTGCGCCAGAACGGCGATTGCTCCTCGCCGCCATAGCGCGCAAAATCGCCCGCTGAGCCGATCTCAAGAAAATTGGTGTAGTCGTCGTAGTTCAGGCGCGGGATCGCTTCTCCGCTGCCGCGCACCGTGGTCTGCTCGGTGATGTAGTCGATGTTGATCTGGCGGTACGCGCCGTAGTGGAACCAGTCGTCGCCCATCCAGCCATCGACCATCGGGCTCTCCGGCGCGGCCACTTTCAGCGCCGGGTGCGGATGCAGGAGCGCCATCACCACCGTGAATCCTTCGTACGACGAGCCCAGCATGCCCACCTTGCCGTTCGACTCCGGCACGTTCTTTACCAGCCAGTCAATCGTGTCCCACCCGTCGGTCGTGTCGTTCGGTCCGTTGGGGTTGAGCGGGCCCGTCGGCATCGGCGTCATCACGTAGTCGCCTTCAGAACCATACTTCCCCCGCACGTCCTGCCACACGCGGATATAGCCCGCCTTCACGAACACCTCGTCTCCCTCGGGCAGCGTGCCCAGCATGGTGGCCGCTTCGGGCGACTCGCGCTCCGCGCGGCCCGCGGCGTCGTACGGCGTTCGCGTCAGCAGGATCGGAGCACCGTGTGCGCCCTTCGGAATCACGATGACGGTGTAGAGCTTCACCCCGTCGCGCATGGGGATCATGACCACGCGCCGCACGTAGTCGTAACCGTTCTCAGGCGGCGCAAAGTGCGGCGGAATGTCGGGCGTCATCGGAGCCGTCTGCGCGATTCCGAGCGCCGGCAGCGCGGCCATAACCAGACCGGCTGCGGCAACGGCAATGATGCGGCGGAGCACTTTCATGGGGACTCTCCTGGCGCAACAAATTGTAACCGACCCTCGCGCTCTCCATGCCCTCGCGGCCTGCCGTCGGCATTCATCGCCGCAGACGGCAGTGCCGTGAAAAGCAATCACCCGAATGGGCCATCACCGGACACCAGGTATGTACCAATTCACTCACACTTCATGATGACTTCGGGAATGATCCGGGTATAAATATTGCTAACAACCCACTCGTTACCAGGAGATCCCCCACCATGGCCCTCGCCACGGCTCGCAGGACTGCGTTGTCTTTGCTGGTCGCTTTGTGCTTCACCGGAATCATCCGCGCTCAGGATGTTCCGAAGTCTTCTCACGTTTGGATCATCAACGAAGAAAACAACGGCTATGAAGAGGTCATCGGCAATGCGCAGATGCCCTACTACAACCAGCTTGCCCAGCAGAATGGGCTGGCCACGCAGTTCTATTCCGACCAGCACAGTTCCCTGCCCGCGCTCATGTGGTTCGTCGCTGGCGCGG
This sequence comes from Acidobacteriaceae bacterium, assembly GCA_049802575.1. GTDB lineage: Bacteria > Acidobacteriota > Terriglobia > Terriglobales > Acidobacteriaceae > Palsa-343. The sequence goes on from JBARMS010000005.1 coordinate 13,603, forward strand.
CGGTAGAGACGAACAACGACACAACGTCGTGCGATCACGCCGAGAATAATGTCGTCCGCCAGTTGTTGAAGCACGGCGGGTATAGCTGGCGATCCTACCAGGAGGATATGCCGTACGCCGGATTCCAGGGATTGTATGGCGGCGCCGGCGGCAACTACTATCGCCGGCACAATCCACTCATCGACTTCTCCGATGTCTGCCCCGGAACCGGCCAGGCCGATGACAGCGTTCCTTATACCCAAATGGCGACTGATTTCGCCGCGGGCCATACGGTGAATTTCGCCTGGGTCACGCCCGACGCCATCGACGACGCGCACAGCGCCAGCCTGCAGGATGCCGATCAGTGGCTGCAGGCGCATGTCCCGGCCATCCTCGCGCGCCCTGAATTCCAGAAGGGCGGCGACGGCATTCTCTTCATCGTGTGGGATGAGAGCGAACTCGATAACGACAACCGCTGCTCGGCCACGGTCTCTCAGGGATGCGGCGGGCGCACTGCCACGCTGGTGATCGGGCCGAACGTGAAGAAAGGCTATCTGTCGACCGTCACCTATCACAACGAAAATGTCCTGGCGACCGTCTGCGCCGCGATGGGGCTCAACCCCTGCCCCGGAGCCGCGCAGACAGCTGCTCCCATGGCGGACTTCTTCACCACGTCGAAAGGATCAGGAGGCCAGGATGGCGTTGTGATTTCCTCTCCGGGTGACGGGGCCACGGTCACCGGATCCGTTCACCTGATCGCAAGCGCAGCGGAGAAGCAGACCATCAGCCAGACCCAGGTTTGGGATAACGGCAAAAAGCTTGGCGTCTACGGCCCGCAGGTGAACGAAATCTTTAACCTCGCGCCCGGTGCCCACACCACCACCGTGGAAGACCTCGATTCTGCGATGCAGCCGATCCACAAAACCACCGTTACTTATACCGTGGAGCAGCTCGTGGACGGCGTGCAGATCGTCTCGCCCGCGCCGAATCAGGTCATCGACAACTCGCTCACGGTTCACATTGTCGCCCAGGCCACCGAATCGGAGCCGATTGATCAGCTGCAGGTGTGGGACAACGGCGTGAAGCTCGGCTGGTATGCCGGATCGAGCGTCAACCAATATTTCTCGCTTGACCCGGGAGTGCACACGGTGACGGTTGAAGATCTGAACGACAGCAATCAGGTCATCCATCGCTCGGTGGTGACGTATGAAGTGGCGACCTCAGGCGTGCAAATCCTGTCTCCGACGGCCAGCCAGGCGTTTGATTCGACGCAGATAAAGATTGTCGCGCACGCCAGCGAGTCGGTGGCCGTCAACCAGATGCAGGTGTGGGACAACGGCACAAAGCTCGGCTGGTATCGCGGTGCGGACGTGAATCAGACCTACACACTCGAGCCTGGCCAGCACACCGTTACCGTGGAAGACCTGAACGACAGCAACGAGGTAATCCACCGCAGCCGCGTCATGTACACGGTGAAGTAACCGCACCGTCCAACCGGACGCGTGCCAATGCATGCGCCCTCACCCCTCTGCCGGTAACCGGCAGAGGGGTGGCGTCCCTTATGCGGGCCGCGCCCGCGCTCCTCGGACGAAATGCACGATGAGGGACAAAACGAACAGCCCCAGAAGGATGTGAACCGCCGCCACGGCTACGTGGAAAGCGAGAAAGGCAACCAGCCATGCGATCAGAAACAGGACTGCAAGTGCGAGCCACATACCAAACCTCTTCCCAGAAGGCGCCGATTGGACGCGCCTCTGTACAGTCGGATGACAAACTCAGTAAAGGGTTTGCTCCTCAGAGGTTAGCCTTGTAGCTGGGCCGCTCTTAACCAAGCAGCGACTGCACCACCTGTGGCGCGGACCGAAGTGCCGCATCGAGCTGGCTCGCATCCTTGCCGCCGGCTTCGGCCATGTCCGGCCGCCCGCCGCCGGAGCCGCCGACCAGCTTCGCAATCTGCCCCACGATTTTGCCGGCCTGAACCCGGCCCGTGAGATCCTTCGTCACGCCCACGATGAGCGCGACCTTGCCTTCCTCCTGCGCGCCGCCGAGCACCACCACCCCCGACCCCAGCTTGTTGCGCAGATTGTCGATGAGCGTGCGCATCTGTCCGCGATCGAGCGAGTCGACGCGCTGCGCCAGCACCTTAATCCCGGCCACATCCACCGCCTGGTCGGCAGCGCCCGATACTCGCGAAGCAGCCGACTTCATCCGCGCCTCATCGAGCTCCCGGCGCAGCTTCTTCAGCTCATCTTCCTGCGCGGCGAGGCGCTGCCGCAGCGCATCGGCAGGCGACAGCTCGGGGCTGGGCGCGATCTGAGCCGCCAGTTGCGCCACCTGGTAGTCGCGGCGAAATTCGTTCAAAGCGCCCAGGCCGGTGACGGCTTCCACGCGGCGCACGCCCGACGAGACGGAATTTTCCCCGAGCAGTTTCACCACCCCAATTTCGCCGGTCGCCCCGGTGTGCGTTCCGCCGCAGAGCTCGGTCGAGAAGTCCCCGATCTTCACCACGCGCACCTTCTCGCCGTACTTTTCCCCGAACAGCGCCATGGCGTGGTACTCGTTCACCGCAACGTCGATGGGCACATCTTCGAGCGTGACCACCGGTGTGTTGCGCAGCGTCTGTTGATTGATGATGTCTTCGATATCCTGCAGCTCTTCGTCGGCGATCCCGGCGAAGTGCGAAAAGTCAAAGCGCAGCCTTGCCGGATCCACCAGCGAGCCCGCCTGCTTCACGTGCTTGCCGAGCACTTCGCGCAGCGCGGCATGCAGCAGGTGCGTCGCCGTGTGGTTGCGGCGCGTGGAATTGCGGAAGCTGGCATCGACGACGGTATCGACCTTATCCCCAACGCCCAGCGGCTGCCGCAGGATCGCGCGATGCGCGAAGACGCCCTGCACCGGCTTGATGCAGCCGGAAACCTCCGCGACGACGGAGTTGTGATCGTCAGAATAGAGCCAGCCGGTGTCGCCGATCTGGCCGCCGGAGTCTGCATAAAAGCTGGTGCGGTCGAGAACGATCTCGACGGCATCGCCCGGCGCGGCGGCAGGCACGCCCTGGCCGTCTTTCACGATAGCGAGCACTTCCGCGCCATCGGTGCGGATCTGGCGGTAACCCTGGAAGTCAGTCTTCGGCAAATCGCGGAAAACCGGCGCAGCGGATTTCTGCGATCCGCCCTTCCAGGAAGCCCGAGCGCGCGCCTGCTCCTCGGCCCGCGCCTGCTCGAAGCCTTCCAGGTCGAAATGAATGCCCGCGTCGCGAGCCGCGTCCATCATGAAATCAAGCGGCAGGCCGTAAGTTTCATAGAGGTGGAAGGCGTCACGGCCTCCGAGCTTCCCGTTCCTGATCACCTCGTCCAGCCGGGCCGAGCCAATCTCCAGCACCCTGGCGAACTGCTTCTCTTCCGCCTCGACAACCCTTGCGACGCGATCGGCCGATTCCTTCAGCTCCGGATACGCATCCTGCATCTCATCGCGGACGGCGTACACCATGTCCCGCATGAAGGGCTTTTCCTGGCCCAGCAGTCGCCCGTGGCGAATGCCGCGCCGGAGAATCTTCCGCAGCACATACCCGCGGCCTTCATTCAAGGGCAAGACGCCGTCGTTGATGAGGAACGTCGAGGCCCGCGCGTGGTCGGCGATAATGCGCAGGCTGGCATTGCCGAGGTCGTTCTTCACGCCACAGAGTTCCGCGGCTTTCTGTATCAGCGGCGTGAACAAATCCGTCTCGAAGTTGCTGACCACCCCCTGCAACACGGCAGCGGTCCGTTCCAGCCCCATCCCCGTATCGATCGACGGCTTGGGCAGCAATGCCAGCTCGCCCTGAGCATTGCGGTCGAATTGCATGAACACCAGGTTCCAGATTTCGACATAGCGAGCCTCGTCCTGCCCGAACGGCTTGTCGACACCCCGCTCCTCGGCAGCCTCCATGCCCATGTCGTAGAAAATCTCCGAGCAGGGGCCGCAAGGGCCGGTGTCGCCCATCTGCCAGAAGTTGTCCTTCATGCCGTACTCGTGAATCCGCTCGGCCGGCACATGCCGCAGCCACAGGTTGTACGCCTCCTCGTCCCGCGGCACGCCGTTCTCGCCCTTGAAGATCGTCACGTACAGCCGATCCCTCGGGATGCCGAACCACTCCGGCGACGTCACCAGTTCCCACGCATACGCAATCGCATCGGCCTTAAAGTAGTCGCCGAAGCTGAAGTTGCCGAGCATCTCGAAGAACGTGTGGTGGCGGCGCGTGAAGCCGACATTTTCGAGATCGTTGTGCTTGCCCCCGGCGCGCACGCATTTCTGCGACGTGGTCGCGCGTGCGTAGTCCCGCTTCTCCACGCCGAGAAACACGTCCTTGAACTGGTTCATGCCCGCGTTGGTAAACAGCAGCGTGGGATCGTTCGCCGGAACGAGCGAGGAAGAATGCACGCGGCGGTGCCCCTTCGACTCGAAGAATTTCAGGAAAGCTTCGCGAATGGCGGAGCCGGTCCACTGCTTTGCGTCCGATTGCCTGGGCATACACCCTGAGTTTACCGGACCAGCCCTATTCGCCCGCGCCTTCCATCACCATGGGGCCGGTCGGCGACGGCATGCCGCCCAGCGGCTCCTCGGTCACCGCAAAGGCCTTCGCCTCCACGCCCGCCGGAACGTGCATCGCCATCGGCTCGTTCCATTCGCCCGAGAAGACGCGCAGGCTCATGGGCTTTCCCTTCATGGGTACCAGCCACAGCTGGTAGCTCTTTTTCGCCGGAGCGGCCGGCAGCCATCCGGCGCAGCTCACCATGCCCATCTGCGCGTTGTAGAGAACGCCCACGCGCCCATCGTGCATGCCGGCCATCGGCTTCAATCCAACCCGCACGGTGCCCGGCATGCCCAACAGCTTGTCGGTGTCGGCCGCGGTCCGGGCGGTCTCCTGCGACTGCGTCTGCACCGTGGCAAGCTGCGCCTGGAGCGAATCGATTTGGCGCAGGTACGCGGCATTTCTCGTCCCCAGCCAGACAGCGAGCGAGGCGAACGCTATGGTGGCGACGGCCAGCACGGGCG
>JBARMS010000006.1:0-13572 GCA_049802575.1 Acidobacteriaceae bacterium
CTTTTTGTAGAAGCCCTGGCCGGTCTTGTCGCCGAACCATTTGCGTTCGAGCATCTGCTCGAGAAACGGCGGAAGCTGCACGTCGGAGCGCTCATCGTGGGTGTTCGCTGCAAAATTGCGGACCACGCTGCCGAGGACGTCGAGGCCAACCATGTCGGCGAGGCGGAAGGTTCCGGTCTTCGGCCAGCCCAGAGGTCTGCCGGTGAGCGCGTCGACTTCCTCAATACTCAGCCCTTGCTGCTCCATCACGCGCAGGGTGTTCAGCATGGAGAACGCGCCGATGCGGTTCGCGATGAAGTTGGGCCGGTCGTTGGCGGGAACAACGGATTTGCCCAGATGCACAGTGGCAAAACGCGCGACGGCCGCTACGGCCTCAGGATCGGTTTCCGGCGTCGCGATGATCTCAACGAGCTGCATGTAGCGCGGCGGATTGAAGAAATGCGTCCCGAACCAGCGCCGGCGCAGGTCGGGCGGCAGGTTGGCCGCAATGTCGGCGATGGGCAGGCCGCTGGTGTTCGTGGTGAGAATCGCATCGGGACGCAGCTGCGGCGCGACGCGCTCCAGCAAGTCGCGCTTGACCTGGAGATTCTCGGCAACGGCTTCAATGATCCAGTCGCATTCCCTGAGTTTTGGGAGATCGTCGTCGAAATTGCCGATTTCGATGCGGACAGCGAATTCGGGCGCAGCCAGGGCTGCCGGCTTCGACTTCTTCAGTGCTTCGACCGCCCTGGCGGCAAGGGCATTGGGATCGCTGGCCTGGGCCAGGTCGAGCAGCAGAACAGGGAAGCCGGCATTGGCGATGTGGGCGGCGATGCGCGAACCCATCGTTCCGGCGCCGAGGACGGCGATGCGGCGGATGGGCGATACGGCTTGTGCAGGGCTTGTGACGGATTCAGGGGCGATTGCGGATTGCATCAGGACGCTCCGGCCCGATTCCGGGCCAACTCACAAAGCTACCCGAATCGCAGCGCTTTTGTCCGGTTGCTCCGTGAGGCCACGCGGTTTCTCCTCGTGGGGCGGCTCGCTGGTAGCCTGAGGGTATGGGCAAGAAAGCTCATTTCGCGTTGATCCCCATGCGCGTGCTTTCGGCCTGGGTTCCTCTGGTTCTGCTCGCATGGCTGCCGGCACGGGCGTCCGCGCAGAACGATGCCTCCGGGCACTACGCGGCCCCTGCGCCGGGCAAGTCGCTGTGCACGCTGCAAATCCACGTTACCGGTTTCCGCAACGACAAAGGCAGAGCCGGAGGAACGGTCTTCGCCTCCCCGGATGGATGGCCGGAGCAAACGGACAAGGCGGTGGTGCATGGCGGATTTCCAATTGCAAGCGGTGCGGCCATCGAGACTTTTCAGATTCCGCCGGGCCGGTATGCCGTCGCCGCGATCCACGATGAGAACGGCAACCATAAGCTGGATCGGAATTTCCTCGGCATACCCAAAGAAGGTTTTGGATTCGCGAACAACCCGAGAGTGGCGCTGTCAGCGCCGTCGTTCAACGCGGCCGCGACCCAGGTCAGCTGCCCCCTGACGCAGATCGAGATTCATCTGATTTACAAGTGAACGGCTGAAGAACCGGCCCGGTCGGACCGGCCTCGTGTGCTGATGCGGATTGCGTCAGGCTGCCGTGGTGCCCGCTTCGCTGGGCGGCGGTGTTTGCGGCGCTTCAGGCGATTTCCCTGTGGGATTCACCAGATCGCGCAGTTCCTTGCTGGGCTTGAAGTAGGGCACCTTCTTGGCAGGAACCTCGACGCGGGTTCCGGTCTTGGGATTGCGGCCGATACGCGGTTTGCGCTGGCGGATGCGGAAGCTGCCGAAGCCGCGAATTTCAATTTTGTCGCCGGAGCGCAGGGCTCCGATCACCGCGTCGAAGATGGTTTCCACGATGACTTCGCTGTCGCGCCGGGTCAGGTCGCCCAGCTTCGTTACTTCTTCAACAAGGTCGGCTTTAGTCATAGCAGGCGTCGCTCCTCGTTCATCCAGCGTCTGTTCAACATACTAGATGCAAACTAATGGCCTTGCAAAGTCAAGGAGTTGCAGGATTCCGGCAAAACCTCGTGCAGCCTCCGGCGTCAACGCCAAAGGAAATAAAAACCTCTGTGCTGCTCGAGCAGTTTGCCGGGGTTGGGAACCAGGCTGCCGGCGTCGGAGGTGAGCAGGTCCCACACGCTGCGATGGTTCACATAGGGCTTCACAACGCTGGGCTCGCCGCCAATGCCGACCGATTTCGCCGTCTCCAGCAGCGCATTGCGGAACCCACCGGTCTCGTCGATGAGGTGCAGCGGCAATGCCTGCTCACCAGTCCAGACCTGGCCGGTCGCAAGCGATTTGATCTGTTCCTGGGGCAGATGGCGGCCGGCGGACACATCGGCTACGAATTGGCCATACATGTTGTCGACCAGACCCTGAAAGTAAGTGCGCTCTTCAGGCGTCATCTCGCGGCTGGGATCGCCGGCATCCTTAAGCGCGCCGGCGTGGATCACCTCAGGCTTGAGCTTCGCCCATTTCAGGAGATCTCCATAGCTGGTCCACTCCATGATGACGCCGATGGAGCCAACCACGCTGGCCTGATTGGCGTAGATCTTGTTCGTGGCCGACGCGATATAGTATGCGCCGCTGGCGCCGACGCTCTCAATGGAAGCAACAATCGGCTTGCGCTTCTCGTCGCGAATGCGCAGCACCTCGTGATAAATCTCCTGGGAGGGCGCGGCTGCGCCACCGGGCGAATTGATGTGGAGGATGATCGCTTTGATGGAGTCGTCCTGATCATATTGGCGCAGTTCATCCACGATCGTGTCCGCCGAGAGAATCACTCCATCGACGTCGACGACGGCAATGTTGCCGCCGAGCGATGCGAAGGGGGAGGCCGAACCGTTGAAGCTGCGCGCTGCCATCACCATGAAGGTGACTACTACGCCACAGAAGACCAGAAAGAGACCGGCGCCGAGAATCACCCACGGCCAGACGCGACGACGGCGCGGGGGAGGTGGCGGGTAAGCATACTGCGGCGGAGGTCCGTAAGGCGACTGGGGTGGCGCGCCCAGCGGCGGCTGCTGCGAAGAGGCAAACGGCGGCTGAACTGATGCGGCCGGCGTGCGCTGCGGCGGTGCGGCAGCAGGGGTTTCGGGGCCGGGTATCGGACCGGTGGGCTCGTCCATAGGGGCGAGTGTAGCACCGGCCGTGCCCAGCGGCTCAAAACTGGCTCAGCCGGCGCGGCTCAGGACTTCGAGACCGCGGTGATGTGCCTTCGCGATCGCCCGCCGGCCCCGATATCCTGGCGGTCGGTGGTTTCCCAGGTTCGGCGCGCGGCAACACCACCAATTCTCGCCCCTATGATGGATAGCGTGATAGCTCCGATGGCGCGAGGTGTCCTGTTGGGATTGTTGCTGGCCGGTGGGTTGGCGGTGGGCGTGCGCCCGCGAGCGTTTGCGGCAAGCGAACGGCTGGGGCGAGCAAATTTTGCGAATACGTGCAGCGCTGCGGTGCAGGGGGATTTTCAGGGCGGCGTGCTGCTGCTGCACTCGATGGAATTTCAGCAGGCGGAGGGCGACTTCCGGCGGGCGGAGGCGGGCGATCCGCAGTGCGTGATTGCGGCGTGGGGGCTGGCGCTGGCGGTGACGGAACGGGCGGGCGCGGATGCTCCGCAAAAAGATTTGGCAAAGGGATGGAGCGAGCTGGAGCCGTGGCTGAGGCGGCAGGCCGGATCGGCACGCGAACAGATGTATATAGACGCGGTGCGCGCGATGTACGCGAATTACGCGAGCACGCCGGGCGATGTGCGCTGGCGTCTCTATCTGGCGGGGATGGAGGCAATTCGACAGAAATATCCGGACGACGTGAACGCGAGCTTGTTTTACGCTCTTGGGCTGGTGTGGACGGCCGGTCCCGGAGAGGAGGGGATTGCGCAGCGGCGGCAGGCTCTGGCGATTTTGCTGCCGATCTTTCAGGAGCACCCGGACAATCCGGGTGCGGCGCACTACATTATCCATCCGCGGATACGCCGTCGCTGGCTTCGGTGGCGCTGCCGGCGGCGCGCGAGTATGCGGCGATTGCGCCGGACTCGCCGCATGCGCAGCATATGCCGTCGCACATTTTCAATCGGCTGGGTGACTGGAAGGACTCGATAGCGGCGAATCTTGCGTCGGCGCAGATCGCAGAGGAGTGGGTGCAGGAAGGACGGGGCGGCGAGGGCGATGAGGCGCATGCGCTCAACAATCTCGAGTACTCCTATCTGCAGCTCGGCGATACACAGAACGCGCGGGGGATCATCGATCGCATCGACAAGCTCGCTGCCGCGCGAGGCGGCGATCCGTGGGAACCGATCGATGCGCAGATCTATTACGACGTGGAGACACACGACTGGACGGCGGCGCTGAAGCTGGAGCCGCCGGCGGGATCGGCGTTTGGGGAAAACTTCGACGCGTACTGGATTCACTCGATTGCTGAGGCGCGGCTGGGCAATCCAGTGGAGGCGCGGGCAGCGCTGGAGGACTTTCGCAAATCGGAAGCGGCGTGGACGCGGGGCCACGGCTGGGGCGACGTGATGCATCTGGCGCTGGCGGAAGCGGAGGCCTGGACGCTCTATGCCGAGGGGAAGAAGGATGCGGCGATCCGCGAGCTGACGGATGCGGTGAGCTACGAGACGAGCCATCCGATTTACTTTGCGGATGTGCTGCCGCGGCCGTCGTCGCAGATGCTCGGGGATTTGCTGCTGGCGATGGGCAGAAAGCAGGAAGCGTGCGCGGCGTATCGGGCGTCGCTCGCGATGGCGCCGAACACGCATGATGCGATGGAGGGCCTGCGCGCTTGTGGGGAGCAGGCGGACCCGCGATGAGGATCGTCAAACCCCACCCGGTGATCGCCGGCTCGGACGGGCTCCGCTCACCACCCCGCCCGGGCAAAACCATCTCGGATGGGCATCGCAAAGAAGCGAAACGAACTTACGCGATGACGCGATTCTCGGCGGCGACGCGGCCGTACCAGAGGCCGGAATCTTTCACAGTGCGGGTTTGGTCGCGGAAATCGACGTAGGTCAGACCGTAGCGCTGCGTGTATCCGTCGAGCCACTCGAAGTTGTCGAGCAGGCTCCAGGCGTGGAAGGCGCGCACGCGAGCGCCGTCGGCGATGGCGCGCTGGAGCTCGGCCAGTTCGGCGCGGAAAAAGTCGATGCGGCGCTGGTCGGGAACGCGGCCGTTTTCCTTCGCGTAGGGCGCGTCGAGGTAGCCGCAGCCGCTCTCGGTGATTTCGATGACGGGGTGGTTGTAGTCGCGACTGATGAGGGTGACGAGGTCGTAGATGCCGCGCGGAAAGACTTCGAGGCCGCCGTCGGTGAGCGGGCCTTCGGCGGGCATGGTCGCGACGAGTTCGGTCCAGCGATCGCCTCCGCTGGCGGTGTCCTGAGTTTCGGTGGCGAGGCTGCCGTTGGCAGAGCGCTGCGCGGTACGGGCGTCGGAGACGATGCGGCGGGTGTAGTAGTGGAAGCCGATCCAGTCGAGCGGGACCCGCATAATCTTGTCGTCACCGGGGCGGAAGCCCATGGTCTGGTAAGGAAACGGGACGACGAAGGCGTTGGGATACCGGCCGTAGAGCGCGGGCTCTAAAAAGAAGGCGTTGTTGAAAGCGTGATAACGCCTGGCGGCGGCATGGTCGGCTTCGCTGTCGGTCTTCGGGTATGCGGGCGACATGCCGCAGGCACTGCCGACGGTGGCCTGGGGCGAGGCAGCTTTGAGCGCGCGAAAGGCCTGGCCCTGGGCGAGGTTTAGAGTGTGTGCGGCGCGGAGGAAATCCGAGTAGTTGGCGCGTCCGGGCGGAAAGGCCCCGGCGCCGTAGCCGAGCCAGGCTACGGTCCAGGGCATGTTGAACGGAGCCCAGACCGTGATGCGATCGCCGAGGTGGTTGGCGAGGATGCTGGCGTAGTCAGCGAAGTAGCCGGCGAGATCGCGATTGGGCCAGCCGCCGCGATCCTCGAGGGCCTGGGGCAGGTCCCAGTGGTACAGCGTGCAGAAAGGACGAATGCCGGCTTCGAGGGCAGCGTCGACAACGCGGCTGTAGTGATCGAGGCCGGCGGGATTGGGCGTGCCGGTTCCCGTGGGCTGGATGCGCGGCCAGGAAATGGAGAAGCGATAGCTCTTCTGATTGAGGCGCCGGAGAATGTCGATGTCTTCGCGGTAACGGTGGTAGTGATCGCAGGCGACATCGGCCGTCGCGGCGCCGCGAATCTTGCCTCGGGTGTGGCAGAAGCGGTCCCAGATGGATTCCCCTTTACCGTCTTCCTTCCAGGCGCCCTCCACCTGAAAAGCAGCGGTAGCCATGCCCCAAAGGAAGCCGTCGGGGAAGGCTGCGCTGTCTGCCGCCGCAGCGGAGTGCGGAGCGGGGTCGGAGGCGTGCATGGCTGGTACGGCTTCTGCAGCGCGGGCGCACAGGGTGGATCCGGCTGCTCCGAGGGCTCTGGCAAGAAACTTCCTGCGATCGATCACGAGTTAGCCTCCGCATGGATTTCTTCGCGGGCGCGATTGTCCAACAGAGCCTTGATACAGGAGATGACCCTCCATGTGCCATGGCCACCTCGACATCGAGATTGCTGGTGTTGACGAACGCGGAGAAAGTAACCGCGTCTTTTAACGAGGATTCAGCTTCCAGCTTTTTCGGCGAGTTCGACCCAACGCTCATAGATGGCGTCGTGCTCGGTGCGGGCTGCGTCGAGTTCTGCGAGAGCTTCGACGATAGCAGCGGCGTCGGTGGCTACAGCAGGATCCTCGATGCGATGGCGGGCTGCCTGGAGCCGAGCGTCCGCCGCGTCGATGCGGGCTTCGATGGCGTCGTACTCGCGTTGTTCGAGGTAAGAGAGCTTCTTCTTTGCGGTACCGGGAGCGGCGGCTAGCGGGTCAACCGCAGGTCGCGCGGGCTTCGACTGCTGAGATTCGAATTGGTCGCGCGCTGAGGCCATCGTCTCTTTGCGACTCTCCTCCCACTGGCGGTAATCCGCGAAGGACTCGGCTTTGCCGCGGCCATCGAGGCCGATGACGATGTTGGTTACGCGATCGAGAAGATAGCGGTCATGCGTGACGAGCACGAGCGCGCCGGAGAATTCGAGCAGAGCTTCCTCGAGGATCTCGAGCGTGGGAATATCAAGGTCGTTGGTGGGCTCGTCGAGGATGAGGACGTCGGCGGGCTCGAGCATGAGGCGGGCGATGAGGACGCGGGCGCGCTCGCCTCCGCTGAGCCGGGAGACGGGCTGGTTGAGCTGCTCACCGGTGAAGAGGAATCTTGCGGCGTAACTCGCGACATGGACGACGCGATCCTGATAGATGACGGAATCGGCATGGGGAGCGAGTCCGCGGCGCAGGGTGAGGGCGGTATCGATTTCGCGCATCTGCGAGAAATAGACGACGCGCAGGCTGGGGGCCCGTTTTACAGAGCCGGCGGCCAGCGGGAGTTCGCCGGTCATGGCGCGGAGCAGCGTGGTTTTTCCGGAACCATTGGGGCCGACGAGGCCAACCTTCATGCCGTTGTGCAGGCTAAAGGCGAGGTTGCGCAGGATATCGCGGCCGCCCAGAGTCACGGTGACGCCGTCCGCCTCGATGAGGCGTTTGGTTTGGCGTTCGGTCGAATCGAAAGCGATGCCCACGGAGGCGGTTCGGCTGCGGGATTCGGACTCCTGCAAGTGCGCGATGAGAGCGTGGGCATTGTCGATGCGGGCTTTCGCCTTGGTGGCGCGGGCTTTGGGTCCACGGCGGAGCCACTCGATTTCGGTGCGAACGCGGTTGCGCAGGCTCTCCTGCGCGCGCTGCTGCCACTCGACAAAATCTTCGCGAGCTTCAAGGAATTTTGAATAGGAGCCATCGACGCGCAGCGATCCTTCGGCGTAGATGCGGTTCAGCTCGACGATTTCCTCGGCGACATTCTCAAGGAAATACCGGTCGTGGGAGACGACCACATAGGCGCACGTCGCCGATTGCAGCAGACTTTCGAGCCACTCAATGCCGTCGAGGTCGAGATGATTCGTGGGCTCGTCGAGCAGCAGAACGTCGGGCTGAAGGACGAGGGCTTCGGCGATAGCGAGGCGTTTGCGCCATCCCCCGCTGAGACTGGCGGCTTCCGTGAGGATGGAGACGCCGGCGCCTGTCTCGGCAAAGCCGGCGCGGCCCAGGGTTTCGCGCAGCCGCTGCTCTTGCTCGTCTTCCCGCACACCGGCGGCGATCATGGCGGATTCGATGGTGGTGCGCACGGTCGCTCCCGGCGCGAACTCAGAGATTTGATGGACGTAGCTGACGCGCGTTCGTTTGCGAAGTGTCAAGTCGCCGGAGTCCGGTTCCTGGTCACCGGCGAGGACGGCCAGGAGTGTTGATTTGCCTGCGCCGTTGGGACCGATGAGGCCGATGCGGTCGCCTTCATTGACAGTGAAGGAGAGGTTTTCGAACAGGGGCATGGCGCCAAAGCGCTTCGCGATGTTCTGAGCGATGAGGAGCGGTGGCACTTGTTTAGTTTACGGGCGGGATGCGGGGGTGTTCAGCGATCAGCGATCGACGTTCAGGTAAAGAGGCATTAGAGACGGTGGATTAGAAAAGGCAAAGGCGGATGCTTCGCGCCCACACGAGCCAATATTGGGTTTGCATGGGCACAGGAAGCTTGCGGCTGCGTTCCGTTCTGTCTTGCCAAATTTCCCCGGAAACATTCATGCAGGAGTGTGCGCAGGCTTGAGTGGCTTACGCGAGTCGCGAAACCAGCGCGCGCAGAGGAGCAGGGCGATGGTAATAAGGGCCAGCGTGAGGCCGAGCCAGAGTCCGGAAAGCCCCCAGTGGAATGCGAAGCAGAGCAGAGCGCCGAGGGGAAGGCCGAGGATCCAGTAGCCGGCGAAGTTCATGAGCATGGGGAAGCGGGTTTCGCCAAGGCCGCGGAGGGCGCCGGTGGAAACGGTCTGGGTGCCGTCGAAGATCTGGAAGCCGGCGACGATGGCTAAAATATGCGCGCCGAGGGCGAGCACCTGGGCGTCGTGCGTCCAGATACCGATGATGGGGCGCGGAATGGTGATGAGCAGGAGCGCCATACACGCCATGAAACCGGCGCCGAGCGCGATGGCGAGGGTTCCGGCGCGGCGGGCGCGTGCGGGATTGCCGGCTCCGATGGCGTGACCGACGGCGACTGCGGCTGCCGCGGAGATGCCGAGCGGAACCATGTAGGTGTAGGCGGCGCAACTGAGGACGATTTCGTGGGTCGCAAGCGCAATGGGGCTAAGGTGTGCGGCCATGACGGTGGCGGCTCCGAAGGCGGCGACTTCGAGGACGACCTGGGAAGCGGCGGGCAGACCGAGGCGGAGGAGAGCGCGGATGCGGGCCCATTCCGGCGCAGGCCAGCGGGCGAAGAGAGCGTGGCCGCGCTTGGATTCGTGCGCCCACGCGGCGTAAACGAGAACGCCAGCCATGTAGACGCGGGCGGCGCACGTGGAGAGCGCGGAGCCTGTGACGCCGAGCGCGGGAAAGCCGAAGTGGCCGTAGATGAGGATCCAGTTGCCGGCGAGGTTGACGAGATTGGCGGTGATGAGGGCGAAGGCGACCGGGCGCACGCGCGCGACTCCCTGCAGATAACGGCGAAAGCCGCCATAGACGAGGAGGGGGAAGGTTCCCCAGTTGAGCACGCTGACGTAGGAACGGGTGAGCGCGGCGACCGTGGGGTCGACGCCATGGCCGGTGAAGATTCGCTCGCCGGCCAGCATATACAGCATGAGCACGGGCGTGAAGGCGGCGGCGATGTAGATGGCCTGGGCGAGGGAGCGATGGCAGTCGTCGTAGCGGCGCGCGCCCCAGGACTGCGCGACAAGGGTATCGAGGCCCAGCAGGAGGCCGATGCCGAAGAGCGAAGGGGCATAGTAGATGGCGTTGCCCAGGCCGACGGCGCCGATGGCGTCCGGTCCGAGACGGCCGACCATGATGAGGTCGACAATGGTCATGGTCATCCAGCCAAGTTCAGAGAGGACGACGGGGATGGCGAGGGTGAGCAGGGCGCGGAGCTCTTCGGCGAGACGCGTGGGATGCTGTCTCTGATCGAAGAGCTTTACCGCTGCCGCCTGGGGCTGCGCGGGGATCTCCTGCATCGGGATTTCGGGCTCGCCCGGCATGGGGATAGCCCATTCTAGGCACGGAGATTCAGGAAGGCCGCGTGGTAGATTGAAGGTAGCGCGCGGTCCGCGGAGTGAGGCGGAGGAGCGCGTCCCGCCCTGACACGGAGAGATGGCCGAGTGGCTGAAGGCGCACGCTTGGAAAGCGTGTATGCTCGAAAGGGCATCCAGGGTTCGAATCCCTGTCTCTCCGCCAGCAGTTTTCGTCAACTCATTCTGATCCCTATAAATACAACTAAATCAGAGCCATAGGCGAGATTCAGGATTGTCTGCAAAACACGCCCAAATAGACCGTCTAAGGCCTTTTTTGCATGACAACGGTGGGTGCGCATGACTACGGCAGAATGATCGGTATCCTCCATTCGGCAAGAAGCAAGCGAGGCCCCTGGGAAACCGGAGGGAATTGAGCACGGATGTGTCTCAAATACCCGTGAGTACCTTGTGAAACAGCATTGTGACGGTCTGCTTCGAGGCGGAGGATCAGCCCCTTAATCACCGGGACACCAGAGGGTCGTATGAGGTCCCTCAACAAAGCAGCGCAGGTGCTCCTGGCGGCCCAGCCTCTGCTCTTCGGCTGAGGGCGCTAATTCAAGTGCATCGATGTCCTTCTCGAGTCCACGAACAGAACAGCCCTTGCGCTTCAGTTCTGCCAATACTTGTCCTCGCTGGATGTGATCCCATCGATTCCAGTAACGCCAGGGACCTCGACACTCTCGCCGACAGGCTCGGCTAACCGGTACTTCGCGCTTCGTCGGGCCAAAGTGACGATGTTCCATAGGTCCCACCTCATTCTCTGGGATGGCGCCGCACCGAAGTACGAAAATTAGCTGGGCACAGATCGAAGAGTGCATCACCGTTGGGTTCCGGAGGAGAGATAGACGAACCCATGCAGGCAAGCTAACGACGGGCTTTATGGCAAAGCAATTGTCCTGATGAAGGAAGACCGATACGCAAGTGAGTAGCATGCGCCGTGCTCCGGAAATAAAGTCTCGAGCTACGACCATTGGATTAGGGGCAGTTGGCAGCCGGCCTTTTCAGAAAGGCGGAGCATTCCTAAAGCATGGACGTGCAAAGCGATTTTTGGAATCTATGGCGAAGGTCTTAGAGCTGTAGTCACCTATCGTCTTGTATCGACCTGCGCGGTTTCTCGCAAAGGAGGTCCATCTCATGGCCAATTGTGGGAAGTGCGCGCGGTTTGCCAGGATTCTCCTCGGGAAGATCGAGCTGTTCCGTGGGCGCGCACCGGCCGCACCGCCCCACGTACCCGAGCCGGTCGGAGGGAACGGTCATGGATGAGCCCTTTGATTCCCCCGCGCTGCTCTTCGACCTCGATGGCACTCTCATCGACAGCGTCTATCAGCATGTCCTCGCCTGGTATGAGGCCCTGCAGAGTATGGGGTTTTTGCTCGCGGTCTGGCGGAGCCACCGTCGCATCGGCATGAGCGGCGGTCTTCTGGCCCAGGCGCTGGGTCGCGAGATCGGTCAGCGGGTCACCCACCAGCAGGCCGAAGAACTCCAGAAGCGTCACGCCGCTGCCTTCCTGAAATACCAGAACGAGATCCAGCCCCTGCCTGGCGCCGCGGAATTACTGGTAACGCTCCGCGAAGCGGGTATTCACTCGGCCATCGCCACCAGTGGACGCAGGGAAGCCGCGGCCCCGGCTCTGGAGAAGCTCGGCGTGCTTTCCTCTGATCCCGTGATCACCCGCCAGGAGGTCCATCGTGCGAAGCCCGATCCCGACCTCTTTCTGGCAGCTGCGCAGCGGTTACGGGTGCCTGTTGGCCGGGCGATGGTAGTCGGCGATAGTGTGTGGGACCTTCTCGCCGCCCGCCGCGCGGGCTGCCTCGGCGTTGGTGTTCTGTCAGGGGGCTACGGCAGAGAAGAACTTCAACAGGTCGGCGCTTACCCCGTTTATCAGGATCCTGCAGATATGCTGGTCCACCTCGATGGGATCGGTATCCGTCGCGACGAATGAGGTGTTCCCGGGATAAAGCCGCTACCGATTGGGCTTCCCCAAAGGACTCGCACAGCCGGATCGTATCGAGATTCATCCTTAACTCAGCGCGATGTCAGTTTCGCACGCCAGGGACCCACTGCGAACTCATTCATACTGCTCCGGTTACAGGACGATTCGAGGAGGTAATGTGCAACGGGCCTGCTACGAATACCCAGGCCTAAGTTCCCTTGTAAAAAGCAGCTGGAGCATGGCCGGCACAGAAACCTCGAGGAACAGAGTGACATTCATCACATTGCGAGTAAAATCCGCAACATATGATCGTGTTACTGTGACTAAATTGCCGGAATTGAAGACCGATGCCAGGACTTTTCGCCGCGCCCTGGACGGCGGAGAATTCATTCCACATTTTCAGCCAATTGTGGTCTTAGCCACCGGCAAGATACGCGGCTTTGAAGTGCTTGCGCGTTGGCAGCACCCCGGCGTCGGCCTAATTTCTCCGGATACCTTCATTCCTATCGCGGAACGGGATGGCTGGATCGACGAGGTGACCAGGCAAATCCTGCAAGGAGCCTTTGCCGCGGTCGGCAATCATGCGCTGGATCTGCACCTGGCAGTCAATATCTCTCCGCGACAACTCAAAGACCCAGGTTTGCCGGCACAGATCCGAAAGCTCGCAGAGAATGCCAGGTTTCCTCTAGATCACGCGACCATTGAAATCACAGAGAGCGCACTGGCCGACGATATTGCATTGGCTCGGCGCATCGCGGGGGACCTGAAGGCCATTGGATGCCGGATCGCACTGGACGATTTCGGAACAGGCTACTCCTCTCTCTATCATCTGAAATCTCTTCCCTTCGACGAATTGAAAGTGGACCGTTCCTTCGTCAGTTCCATGGCCATAGAACGGGAAAGTCGCAAAATCGTCGCCGCTGTGGTGGGACTGGGACAAAGCCTGGGGCTTACCACTGTCGCTGAAGGCATCGAGACCCGGGAACAGCGAGACTTGTTGTTGCGGCTGGGCTGCGATATGGGGCAGGGTTGGCTGTTTGGCCGTCCAGACACGGCGGACGTTCTTTCGGCAATCATCGAGGCGCCGTCGCAACCTCCGACGATCGGGAGCATCTACGGCAATGAACCTTCTGTCACATGCCAGGAGGGGCTACCCTCACAGCGACTGGCTCAGCTTGAGGCGGTGTATGACGGCGCACCCGTCGGATTGAGTTTTGTTGACCGCAATCTGAAGTACATCAACATCAATCGAAGACTCGCCGAAATGCACGGCTGCTCCATCGAGGACCACTACGGCAGAACGATCAGGGAAACTATTCCCAGCCTGTACCGGCTGATCGAGCCCCACATACATCGAGCCCTGAACGGCGAGAGTATCGCCAATGTGGAGATCCGAGAATCGAACGCCTCCCCAGGTAATCCCGGAAGCGTCTTTCTTGCGTCTTATCAGCCCGCCTTTGACGAGGCAGGAGAAGTAATTGGCGTATCGTGTGCGGTGC
>JBARMS010000007.1:0-37729 GCA_049802575.1 Acidobacteriaceae bacterium
GGCGAGATCGCTCCTATAGCTGTCGCGATGCCCTCCGATGGGCTTTGGAGCGACGGCAGCGGCTACGTCGCGCACAAGCGCTTCGATGCCGAGACCTGGATCATCGACGATGTCTCCGCCTGCGTCCACGAATTGTTCCCGCAGACTCTGACCAGCAAGGTCTTTCTCGCCGGTCTTTCCATGGGCGGCTTCGGCGCTTTACGCATCGGCGCAAAACATGCGTCGCGCGTGGCCGGCATCTCGGCGCATTCCCCGGTCACCAGCCTTGCCGATCTGCGGCAGTTTGTCCAGGATTCAATCGAGAAAGATCTCGCCGCCGGCAAACGCGACGCGGACCTTCTTTACTGGATGCGCCGCAATCGGGCCCGCCTCCCTCCGATCCGCTTCGACTGCGGAACGGAAGACTCGCTTCTGGCGGCCAATCGCGCTCTGCACGCGGCGCTGCTGCGAGCGCGCATTCCGCATATCTACGAAGAGCACCCCGGCGGCCACGACTGGACCGATTGGCAGATGCATGTCCGCAGCACACTGCGGTTTGTCTCGCAGCTTTCGACCGATTCAGCCGGGCTTAGCTGATCCGTCTCACGCCGCTTCCGCTCGCTGCGTATTCCGCTCCCTGGTACCGGAGATTCTCGAGCCGCGCCGCGGCATCAAAGTCCGCCAGCTTTGGGGCAGCGCGCAGGCCGCTATAGAGGGTAGGTTCCACGCCGAAGATCGACTCGACCACAAGGTCGGTGAACGCGCCAGCCGAGATGCAGCACCAGTCTTCGATGTAGGGCGCGTCTTCCGATGCTTTGTGCGCACCGCCATAGAGCGGCGGCACCACGTCCTCAGTAAAGTGACCCTGGCCGATCGGCCCCTGACGCCCTGCCTTCGCCACTTCGGTCAGCCACGGGACAATATGCTCCGGCCCTTCGCACTTGTACAGTCCCTTGGCGCACATGGGCGGCCACGCCGCGTACGCGCCCAGGCAACTGTGATCCGGCCGGATGTTCCAGGTTGCGTCCGGATCGCCCACCGACAGCGCGCGCATCCACTTCTTCGACGCGAGCTGCTCATGGAAGAAGTGCGCCATTTGCTGCTTCTGTTGGGCCGTAAGGTCTTCGCTCATGTTGTCGAGTACGGCCAGGAAGTCGTAGCAGTGCCGCACTTCATTGAAGGACCCGTCCGGCTGCCCGCACCGCCACCATCCTTTGCCCTCGATGTAAAGCAGCCGATTGATCCGGGCGGCCAGCTCGTGCGCATCGGCGCGCAGCGCGGCGGCTTGCTGGCTTTGCCCGCGATGGTCCAGCAACTCCGCCACAAATCGCATGCTCGCGACGTTGCCTGCATTCATCCCCGCCACTTCGTGGAGATAGGTGCTCACCACTTCCAGCAGGTTCGAAATCTCTCCGTAATCGGCGAGTCCCGTGTTCGTCTTCGCCAGCTTCTTCCAGTAGGTGGCGTGATCGTGCAGATGATCGATCACCCTGCGTTCGCCGACCGTCCTGTCGAGCCAGGCGAAATCCCCGGTCACCCGCAGGTAGTTCTGCGCGCAGCGCACGATCGCCATATCGTTGACTCCGTACCACGGCCCAATCGCGTCGCCGGTGATGTAATCCGTCGCGAGGTGCTGATGCATATCGCGCTGGAACCACACTTCTACGAGTTCCCGCAGCGGCTGCGGGTCCAGCAGCGCAAGACTCAGGCTTGTGAGCGACGTGTCCCACGGAAAACTCAGTGTCGGCAGCACATGGCCGCTCAGCGTCAGCAGCGTCGGACCGTAGGCGGAATCAGGCGAGCGCCGCCGCGCTGTCAGCAGTCCTTTGAACCCGTTCTGGTACAAGTTCCACAGCGATTCGCTGTTGGTCTTCAACTGCGGCAGATGGCCGGAGAAATCACTGCTGCCGGGCGTGAATGCGGACCGCACCAGCCGCTCGAATGCCTCCTCATTCTCGCCGTCAAGCGCCACAAAATTGTCCTGTAGCCGATCGTGCAGACTCTCCGCATCAGACGCAGTGCCGGCAATCGCCGCCACAAAATGGAATTCGCGCCGCTCTCCCGGCTGGAGGCGCAGGGAGTATCGCAGCATGTTCCCGCCGCGCGCCTCTTGTGCCGGGGGATGAATCCCCTGCGCGCAGGCCGCGGGTGAGTGCTGCGCCGCAAAGGTGATCCGGCCCTGCGCAGCGTTCCACGTCTGCTGGTTGTCGCCCTCCCCAGGCAGTTCGTTGAACCAGGTTGTTGCCTTGTGAATGACGGCGCCGCGCATGTCAAACTCGAGCGTGACTTCGCGGCTCGCACTCCCCGTGTTGCGCACTTCGAGCTTCTCGACGGCCGCGCGCGTTTCTGCGGGCAGAAACATCGCGGCGCGGATATTTAGATCATCGACAGTTTGCTCCCGCACCACGCGATGCGGGAACCACTGGTACGTGACTGCCTGCGCCGGATCATCGGAGATCGACGCGAGCCTGCCATTCACGAACAGCTCGCAGGTCGTCAGGTAGCCGGGGCTCCACTGGATGGCGGGCACGCCGCAGCACGCGTAGGGCGGAAAAGCGATGGCGCTGATGGCGGAGACAGACTTTACGGTCTGCGCGTATCCCCAGTCGTTCATCGCGATCGGCAGGTTGAACAGTTCCATGAATCCGTGCGTCATCCGCACGCTGGCCAGGTCGTCGTGGCCTGGAATCGCCGGACGCGTCGCGGGGACGAGTGCGCGCAGTGACGGCGTGCCGGCAGCGAGCGCAGCAGCCCCCGCCGAGCTTTTGAGGAAATTGCGGCGATTCATGGAAATCGCTCCAGAACACCAGAATGTATGATTCGCCACAAATCATACAACAGGAAGTTGCGATTTCGCATGATTCGGTCAGAATGGCCCCACCGAATAGGGGCTTGCGCATCCCGGCCGCCTCCCCCAGACAATCAGCCCCAATCCGCTCTCAGACGCGCAGCACTTCAATGCCAAGTTTCTGATAGGGCGCTACCATCTCATCGGTAGCGTCGGTATCGGTGATCAAGGTGCGCAGCACGCTCGTCTCGCAGATGCGCCAGTTCGCCACGACGTTGAGCTTCGTGTGATCGACCACGGCGATGTGGCGGCGCGCGTGGCGCACCATGGTGGCATTCAGCTCCGCTTCGTCCGCGTTGAAACAGCTCACACCCCATTGCGGATCGATGCCGTCGGCGCCCACAAACATGGTGTGGATGAGCATGTTTTCAAGGCTGCGAATCGCTGTCGGCCCCACCAGCGAGAACCATTCGCCGTGCAGATGCCCACCCGTGACGAAGACGTTGATGTCCTTCCGCTTCGATAGCTCCATCGCGATGTTCGCGGTGTTGGTGACCACCGTGATTTTGCTGTTGAGCGGCAATCCGCGAATGATCTCCGCCGTGGTTGTGCCTGGCGTGATGGCGATCGTCTCTCCAGAGGTGATGAGCGCGGCCGCAGCTCGTCCGATGCGCCGCTTCTCGTTCGCCTGCCGTTCCACCTGCGCTGTGAACGAGCGGTCCTTCTTGAACGGCTCATAAAACAACGGCTCGATGGAAACGGCCCCGCCGTGCGTGCGCCGCAGCAGTCCCTGCTGTTCCAGCAAGTCGAGGTCGCGCCGGATGGTCACGACGGAAACGCTGAGCTGTTCGGCCAGCTCGTCGACCACCACGGAGCTGGTGTCCTGCAAGGAAGTCAAAATCGAGTTGATCCGCTGCTGCTGCTTTTCGCGGCCCTGTGTTCCCTCTGCGGTGCCGGCTGCCGGCGCGGCTTTCTTTCGTTTCGCCCGTTTGACCATCGATAGCTTTCCTCCCCGCCCCAGGCCATCCGTGCGTCTCGCCATGTGCTGCCCATTCGAAATCAGAACGCGCTGGATGGACCTCGCAATCGAACGAGATGTTTATATCGGAAACTTGCCGTGTTCGAAAGTGACGGAAAGAATCCTGAAGCAAAAGTGTTGGCCCTAACGTCTCCGATCACCGCCGTCAAAGGCAGGCCGTGGGCACACTCCCCGCTGATCCAGGAAAATCGGCTGCTCCAGCCCATTTGATTGCTAATCGCGCTAAAACGAACATCAGAAACGATTGTTAACCTTGAAAACGAACATTCACTCTGCTACCATTCCTACCTGTCATGAAAAAGTCCGTTGCTGCGCCCGCATCTCCGGCTGTCCTTTCAACGCCCGTATCTCTGGACTGGCTTCACGGCGCCGTGGCGGGCGAGCCGCTGTCGGAAAGCTCTAAGTCGGTTGCTGATCTTGCAAAGCTCTTCCATGATCGCGCCGCGTTCGCCCGTGTCGATCCCGCTCGCGAAGTTTACCGGGTGCGCTCATGGATGCCTGTCACTCCCGGCACGGAGGGCGGTCTCTTCTGGGGCGTGACCATGCTGCAGCCAGGCAAAGTAGGGGATGAATACTTCATGACGCACGGCCATTTCCACGCGAATCCCACACGCGCCGAATACTACGCCGCTGTCTCCGGCAGCGGGATGCTCATCCGCATGGATCGGGAACGCCGCACATGGGGCGAAGTCATGACGCCGGGTTCCCTGCACTACATTCACGGCGAACACGCGCATCGCGTCGCGAACACGGGCAGCGTGCCGCTCATCTTCTGGGCGTGCTGGGGCAGCGATGCCGGCTATGACTACGGAACTATTGCCGAACGCGGCTTCGGAGCCCGCCTCGTTGAGCGCGAGGGCCAGCCGGTGTTCATCGCCGAAGAGTGATCCAGTGACCACGGACCACTTCGATCCCGGATTTGCGATCCGCCTCGACCCCGACAGCCTCGGATTTCAGTATGGCCCCGGCGTCTTCGGCCCTGCGCCGGAACTGCGACGACTCGACGACATCCGGCCAAGCCTGCGCGATCCGCACTGCAGCGGCCCCGATCCGGTATACGGGATCGCGATGGACGTGGGGAAAAGGGCGGACGCTGCGGAGTTGCAGCGGCGGTCGTTGCTCTTCGGCGCGGTGGTCTATGCGAGCGGCCGACTCGGCGACGAGCCGGTACGCAGCCAGGGCCACGTCCACGCCATTGCACCGCACTGCGGGTGGTCTACGCCGGAGCTGTTCGAAATTTGGGAAGGCCGCGCCATCATATACGCGCAGGAGTCTGCCGGCCACGATCCCGGCCGCTGCATCGCCGTCGAAGCCGGCCCTGGCGATCACGTGGTCGTGCCGCCGGGCTGGGCGCACGCGGTCATCAACGCGAGCGAATCGGAGCGCATGGTCTTTGGCGCACTCTGCGAGCGCCAATATGGGTTTGTTTACGATGAAGTCCGCGCTCATGGGGGCCTCGCATGGTTTCCGCTGCTGCGCGCAGGGCGCATCGAGTGGCAGGCCAATGCGCGCTACGTGCCGTCCCGGCTGAGCGTCCGCGGCGCGCGCAGTTACCCGGAATTCGGGGTCCTCCCCGGCGTGCCCGTTTACCGCCAGTTCGAAGCCGATCCCGACCGCCTGCAGTGGGTTTCGGAACCGGCCCGAGTCGCTTCGCTGTGGAACACTTTGGAGCCCTAAGATCGCATGAAGCCCATCGATCGCCGCACGTTTCTCACCAGCAGTGCCGCTGCTGCCCTGATCACCGGGCTCGAAATGCCCGCATCCACCGCGCAAGTTGCGAAGACCGCGCTTGTTGTCGATGAACAATCCGACTTGTTCAACACCGCCATCGATTTTCGCTACGCTCCCGCGGATTATCAGTCGACGATCTGCTTCCCGGATGATCCGTTCAAGACGCTCGTCGGCAAATGGGGAGACCTCCGCTGCGACTTTCCCCACGATCAGTTCGCGGCGATCAATCAGTTCGGAACCATCGTGGAGTTCACGCTCTCTGGCATCGGCCGTGATACCTGGGCCGGGCAAACGATGGAATCGCCCGGTGTTCCCATCCTCCGCACGCGCCTCGAGCGGTCCACAGCAACGATCGAGTTGATCGCCTTCTGCACGCGCCGCGAAAACGAAGGGCGCGTCGACAACGTGCTCATGGAGATACGGGCCCGCAACGACGATGTAACGGCAACCCCATTGGTCCGGATCCGCACATGCGAGAAATTTCAATGGAAGCCGACTCCCTCCGGCATCACCACGGTGCTCCGCGGCGGAGATACAGCTCCGTGGATGGTCGCCATCCCGCAGGACAACGCATCGCGTGATGTCTCCTGGTTACCGGAGGAAGGCGGTTACCGCCTCACGCTCGAGCATGGAACAGCGAGCCAGACACGCCCGCTGCGCTATTTTTTCCGTTTCCCGCAATCGGGAGCGGCCAACCTCGACGCTTCCGCCACGCCCGATCACCTCCTGGAGGAGGTACGCACGTATTGGCAGCAATGGCACGCGTTCAGCACCTCCGTGGCGTGGTCGATCCCAGGCACGCAGGGTGATTTTCTCACCGCCTGCGCGCGCAATATCCAGCAGGCGCGGGAAGTGAAGAACGGACGCCTCGTCTTCGAAGTCGGTCCCACAGTGTATCGAGGGCTATGGATTGTCGATGGCAATTTCCTTCTCGAAGCCGCGCGCTACCTCGGCTTCGATGAGGCAGCCGATCAGGGCCTGCTCTCGGAGTGGAACCAGCAGGTGCCGAGCGGGCAGATCATCGCCTCGGGCGGCAAAGAGCACTGGAAGGACACGGCAATCGCGATGTTCACCCTGGTGCGCGCCTGCGAGCTGAAGCAGGACTGGTCGCTGCTCCGCCGGCTCGCGCCTAACGTCGGCCACGCCATCGAGTTCCTCATCCAGCTGCGCGACGAAGCCCGCAATGGAAACTCTCCGAACGGCCGTTACGGCCTGCTGGCGCCCGGTTTCCCCGACGGCGGCATCGGCGGCATCTGCTACGACTTTACGAACACGCTGTGGACGCTGGCCGGCCTGCGCGCCGTCGCCCGCGCCAATCAGAAGCTGCAAATTGCCGACCTGTCGCTGGCCGACAATTTCTGTCGCGAGCTGCGATCCGCCTTTGACGCCGCTGCGCGTGCCGAGATGGTCCGTGACCCGCGCGGCTTCACCTACCTGCCGATGCTGATGCGCGAGGATCCCCAGATGCATCTCGACCCGTGGAATCGTCCTCGCCCGCAAAGCGCGCAGTGGGCGCTCTCCCACACCATCTTTCCCGGAGACGTCTTTGCGAAGGACGATCCCATTGTGCGCGGCCACATCGCGCTCATGCAGGCCTGCATGCAGGAAGACATCCCCGCCGAAACAGGCTGGCTCCATCATGAAGGCGTGTGGAACTACAACGCGGCCTTCGTCGCGGAAGTCTACCTGTGGGCCGGCATGCGTGACTGGGCGCACCGGACTTTCACAGGCTATCTGAATCACGCTTCCCCGCTCCATGCGTGGCGCGAAGAACAGCCGCTGCAGCACGCGCTCGTCGGCGATTTGTGGGGCGACATGCCGCATAACTGGGCCAGCGCGGAATGCATTCGCTATCTTCGCCATCGCCTGGTGCTCGAAGACGGTGACACGCTGCGCCTGCTCGATGGAGTGCAGCCTGCCGATTTGCACGATCGCCGGCCCTTTTCTCTCGCCGGTTCGCCGACCCGCTTCGGTCGCGTAGCGCTTTCCGCCGAGCCGTCAGGCAGTCGCGGATGGAAAGCGCATTTTACCCGCGAAGCCTCCGCAGCGCCGCCGCAGACCGTGCGGATCCCAGCCACGCTGGGCACCGGAGCCGCCTTCGCGCGCGTCGAAGGCGCGAGCACTCGCACGCTCGCATCGGGAACGATCAGTATCGACCCTGCCGCAAGTTCCTGGACTGCAATTTGGGAAAGCTGAGCTAAACGCGCACGCGCGCCTGAATGGTGCCCAGCTCCCGCGCGGGGTTCGGCGTGCACGGACGAATCGAATACCGGCCCACCGCGGCCGGGATGATAAACGTCTCCGCGTAGTGAACGACGAATGGGGCGAACGCGCTCGTCGGGCTTTCCACCATCGCCGCATCGCCTTCAATCAGATTCAGCACGTGCACGGTGCCGTTCGTATCGTGCGGCACCGTGCCGGTAAACCAGTGGCGCCGCGTCTCAATGAACTCCAGCTCGTGCAGCCCGGTGCGCTCTTCGCGCCAGCCTTTCCCGCTGGCTGTCGCCTCCACGCGATTGATCAGCGACTTCCGCACCCATTCCGTTGTCCGGTTCCACTGGATGTTGGCTTCGCCATACCGCAGATGGATGGGCCGCGGCCGTCCGTCCAGCCCCACGCGTCCCCAATCCCACAGCTTGAAGGTGAAAATGTACGGCGTGGCGCTGATCTCCAGCACCATGCTGTCCTTGCCGGAGCAGTGCACCGTGCCCGCGGGAATCAGAAAATGATCGTGCTTCTTCGCTGCGAAACGATTGACGAACTGCTCCGCCGGAAAATCGAAGTCCTCGTCCTGCGCACGATGCAGATCGCGCAGCATTGCGCTCTTGTCCACGCCTTCCTTCAGCCCCAGATACACGCACGCGCCCGGCTCTGCGTCCAGCATGTAGTAGCTCTCGTCCTGCGTGTAGTCCATCCCGAAGTGCTCGCGGATAAACGACGGCAGCGGATGCACCTGCAGCGACAGATTGCCTCCGCCAACCGTGTCGAGGAAGTCAAAGCGAATCGGAAACTCCGCCCCGAAGCGCTCGACGATTCCCTTTCCCAGCAGTTCCTGCGGGTGCGCCAGCACCAGATTGATCGACGGAACCTCCACGCGCTCCGCCCCGAAGCCCAGCAGCAGGCTGTTCTCCTCCGGAACGCAGTCGAAGCACCACGCATGATTCGGCGCATCGCCCGCCGGAACACCGCACACCCGCTCCATCCAGTGCCCGCCCCACGGCCCCGGATCGAAAAACGGAACCACGCGGAATGGTCGCCGCACAACGTCGCGCAGACTGCGGCGGAATACCTCGCCGCTGATCGCCTTAGGCTGCCCGGCCCGATTCGTGTCCAGCAGCACGTCGATCCGCTCGAACAGGCGCATCTTCAGCCGATCCGCCGAGCGCCAGTCCACAAAGAACGATCGCTTGTACTTAAGCGACGGCGTTTCTTCCAGGTTGTGCGCGCCAAAGTTGCCAATCTCCCTGCGCCGCTGCCGCATCTGGATCTCCCAGCGCGCAAGATCCGCGTACACCAGCACATCCGGAGCCGGGCAAACCAGCGAAGCCCCGGTGCCAATCACCACCACGGCCGCATCATCCTGGGCGCATTGTTTCTGCGCTTCAGCCAGGTTCTCCGCGTCGAGGAAAGCGGCAATCTCGATCGTGTTCATCCGGCCGAAGACCGGATCGTCGCCGAGCACCGGCTCCAGCATCGCGCCGATTTCTTCCGGTGAACGCAGCAGCGCATTCGCGTCGATGAAGCAGGCCTCCGGCAGAGCCTGCCGCAGCCCGCGCTCCACTTCCGCGAGATGCACGCCCGGGTAGCACTCCACGACCAGGTTGCCGCGCGCTCCGACGCGCTCGCGCAAGTGCGCACCAATGCGCGCCCAGCCGGTCAGGCACTCGCTCGCGCTGCCCGCCTCCACGCATGGGAACCTATCGTACAAAGCCGCTCTCCTGCTGAAACAAAGGAACCACGCCGAGCAGCGCCGCGTCGTTGCCCAGCCGCGCTGCCCGCACCGCTGGATGGCCCCACGGCGTCCACGCGCAGCGATTCACGTAGTCCTGAATGAAGGGAAGAATCACATCGCCGCTCTTCATCACCCCTCCGCCGTAGAGCAGCACGTCGGGATCGAAGGCGTGCACGGCCGCGACCGCCGCGGCGCCCCACACGGTCAGACAATGCAGTTGCACTTCCTGAGCGACCCGATCGCCGGCCGCCGCGCAGGCAAATACGTTTTCGAAATTGATCTCACGCTCCCGCAGCGCGCTTGCGGCGAAGCCCGGCCACTCCGCGCATACCAGCGGCAGCGACCAGCCTGACGCTTCCGACTCCGCGCATCCGATCGCTCCACAGGTGCACTTGCGGCCGTTGAACTTGACAGGGACATGACCTCCCAGCACGCCGGCCTGGCCATGCTTGCCCTGAAGCGGCCGGCCATCCATCATGGCGACGCCGCCGATGCCCGTGCCCAGCGTGAACATCACCACGTCGGTTTCGCCCTGGGCCGCGCCCGCCGAACACTCGCCCAGCAGCGCCAGGCGGGCATCGTTCTCGAGGCGAAGCGGCAGCCCGAGCTCACTCTGCGCCCACGCCCGCAAATCCAGGTTCACGGCATCCACAAATTTTCCGTTCGTTGACGAGACGCGCGAGTTACGCGCATCCACCAGTCCGCAAAATCCAAACCCCACGCCCTGCGCGGTGCGTTGGCGATCGAGCCGTCCGAGCACGTCCGCGAGCTCCGGCAGAATCCCACGCAGCGCTACCCCGTCGCCAAACGTGATCTCGTCGCGCGCGACGACCGCCTGATCCTCCACCAAAGCGCAGGCCGCGTGGCTGCCTCCCAGGTCGACCGCCAGGATCCTCACCGCATGTCCTCCGCAAAACGGCAGCCGCACCGGGGTCGCCCGACATTACGAAACCGGGTCGACGGCGCCGCCGAGATGCGGCGCTCCGGCTTACCGTTATTGCGAAAAGCATCGAGAAGGATCATGGGAGCGCAGATTTTGTCCGAACCGCCATCATACCAAATAAATGTTCGTTTTAGGTATAAAAGAACATTACAAATGATCGAAATGTGCTGCATCGCCCACGATGCACCTGCAAAGGCAATCTCAACCGCCCTTGGCGTGCACTCCGGCCGCCTGACCCGAGTCTTACCCTCAGGCTTCCCATTCGTGCTGAATCTGCTCCAGAGTCTTGCCTCGCGTCTCAGGCACCATCTTCCAGATGAACACGAATGCAACCGCTGACAGCGCCGCATAGATGCCGAAGGTTCCGCTCACCCCCAACGCGCGAATGAGCGAGAGGAATGTCAGCGTCACCACCAGCGTTCCCGTCCACAGCGTCGAGGTCGCGATCGATGCAGCGCGCCCGCGAATTTTGGTGGGGAAAATCTCTGAGATCACCACCCACGGAATCGGCCCCATGGCGAACGCGAAGAATCCCGTATAGCCGAGAATGCACGCCAGCACCGCAAACGGCGCGACACCGGAAATGCGATCCATGATCACGAATAACAACAGGGTGACGGTCATCCCTGCGGAGGCTGTGAGCAGCATCGTTCGGCGGCCCCAGCGATCGAGGTAATACAGCGCGATCAGCGTGCACACCAGATTGGTGCTGCCGATGATGACATTCGCCATCAGCGCCGTGCCCGTCGTTTGTCCGCTGAAGTGCTGGGTGATGAGAATCGATCCGTAATACAGCACCGTATTGATGCCCGTTATCTGGCACAGAATTGCCAGCCCCAGCGCGATGGTCAGCGGCCGCCGCATCGCCCGGGAGAATACCTCGCGCCACGATCCTTCTTCGTTCGACGCCGCCTCTTCTACGGCCTTTACTTCGACATCAGCCTGCAGAGCGCCGTAGATGCGCGCCAGCACGTGGCGCCCCTTTTCGCGCTGCCCGTGGCTGATGAGCCAGCGCGGGCTCTCCGGAATGAACAGCAGCCCCAGGAAAAAGCCAACCGCGGGAAGCGCAGCAACGCCGAGCATCCAGCGCCAACTCGCGTTGCCCAGACCGGCAAGGCCCCAGCCCACCAGATACGCCACCAGAATTCCCACCACGATCGCGAGTTGGTTCATCGACACGAGGCGCCCCCGATTGCGCGCCGGCGCGACCTCTGCAATGTAAACCGGGGTTAGCACGGATGAGAGCCCGATGGCCAGTCCGCCTGCCAGCCTGCCCAGCGCGAACACCGTGACCGTGTGCGCCAGCGCCGCGCCGACCGTTGACACCGCAAAGAGGACCGCCGCGATCAGCAAGGAGGTGCGCCGTCCAAACCGGTCGCCCACCAGACTGGCGCCCGCCGCGCCAAGCAGGCAGCCCAGCAGCAGCGCGCTCGCCGCCATTTCCGTCTGCACCGTCGAGAGCGCGAAGTCGCGCTGCAGAAAGAGCAGCACGCCGTTGATCACGGCCGTGTCGAATCCGAACAGGAAGCCTGAAATCGCCGCCACGACGGCGAGGAACAGAACGTAGATCGGCGACTTGGCATTTGCGCCGCCCGGCGTCGTATCGACTACCGCAGAAATGTGCATCCCTGCCCCGCAGCATAGAACTATGAACGATTTGTTTATATACGAAAGCGGAGCGGTTGCGAAACAAGGAAAAACAGTCGCATTGCGGAACCGGCCCTGAAGCCGGTCGGTTCCCTGCGGAGCGCCGCTAACCCCGGTTGCCGCCGGCTAGCTCACGCCCAGGCCGGCCAGCAGTCCGCCGTCCGCAAGGAAGTCGCTGCCGGTGCAGAATCCCGCGCGTTCCGATGCAAGGAACGCCGCCAACTCGGCGATTTCTTCCGGAGTGCCGATGCGGCCCAGCGGATGTGCCGCTCCAAATCGCGCGAACACTTCGTCCGTGGGCATGCCCGGCGAGAAGTGCGCGGCGGAGGTGGCGAGCATGGAAGTCCGCACCGACCCGGGACTGATGGAGTTCACCCGAATGTGATCCTTCGCGTGGTCGAGCGCCAGCGCGCGCGTGAGGCTGTGGATCGCCCCCTTCGACGTAGCGTACGCTGCGACCCCTTTTTGGCACGCGTAGCCCTGCACCGAGGCAAGATTCAGAATGCAGCCGCCGCCGCGTTTCCGCATCACGGGAATCACGGCGTGTGCCAGCAGGTAGACGCCGCCCACGTTAATGGCCATGCAGCGATTCCAGGTTTCGGGCTCAGTCTCCACCACGTCGCCAAAGGGATGAATGGCCGCCGCGTTCACCAGGATGTCGATACGGCCCATTCGCTCTGCCGCCCACTGTACGACCCTCTCAACCGCCGGTGGATCGGCAACGTCACATCTTACCGCAACGAGCCGCAGGCCCTTGTCGTTTCCCAGGGAGGTCAGTTCCTGGTTGGCCGCGTCGTCGATGCCCAGGCTCGTCACCTGGGCGCCGCCGGTGGCCAGACGCAGCGCAATCGCTCGCCCAATGCCGGTTGTGCCCGTCACGAGCGCGGCCTTTCCCGCAAATTCATTTGTGTCGATCATGGTTACGATTCACCTCGCCCCCGGCTCCCATCCACGCGCAATTCGGGCAGCGCGTGTTGCAATCCACGAATAGCGCCGCGCAGTTCCGCCAGCCCCTTCAGCCGTCCCACAAACGAATAGCCCGCGTTCCCTGGCTTGCCGATATCGTCTCCCAGTTGATGGCCGTGATCAGGCCGCATGGGAATTTCCCAATCACCGCGGCCCGCCGCAGCCCGCCGCCGTTCCTCTTCCAGCATCGCGCGAATCACGCCGATCATGTCTGTACTTCCGGAAAGGTGTTCCGCTTCATAAAACGATCTGTCGGATTCGCGCTGCACCTGGCGCAAATGCAGAAAGTGGGTTCGCGGCGCGAACTCCCCCGCCATGCCCGGCAGATCGTTGTCGCCGCGCGATCCCAGCGAACCCACGCAAAACGTCAACCCGTTGGCAGGCGCATCGTATCCCGCGAGAATCGCCCTCAGATCGTCCGCGGTCGAAACCACGCGCGGCAATCCGTAGAGCGAGAACGGCGGATCGTCAGGATGAATCGCCAGGACCAGCCCCAACTCCTCCGCCACTGGAACCAATTCGCGCAGAAATTCGATCAGGTTCGCGCGCAGATCCTCCGCAGTCATGCCGTCGTAGGCCGCAATGGACGCCCGCATCGATTCGCGGTCGTAGGATGACTCCGACGCAGAGAGACCGGCGATCAGGTTCTTCTCGAGCCTCTCCTTCTGCGCCTCGGTCATTTGCGCGAAGCGCGCCCGCGCCGCTTCCACACGGTCCGGCGCGTAGCTGTCGTCCGCATTGCGCCGCTTTAGCAGGAACAAGTCGTAGGCGGCATGATCAAT
This sequence comes from Acidobacteriaceae bacterium, assembly GCA_049802575.1. Taxonomy (GTDB): domain Bacteria; phylum Acidobacteriota; class Terriglobia; order Terriglobales; family Acidobacteriaceae; genus Palsa-343. The sequence continues at coordinate 13,828 of JBARMS010000007.1, forward strand.
CGCATCGAATCGGACCGCGTATCCAGTCGATGGCAGCCGCCACGCAATGTCGGTCCGCACCCAGTCCACCACCGGCATGAAGTTGTAGGCGACGATCTTCACGCCAATCTGCGCAATCGCAGCGAGCGAATCCTTCCACGCTCCGATGGCCTTTTGGCAATCGCTGGTTCGCAGCTTGATGGAGTTGTGCATCGGGATGCTTTCCACCACCGACCACTCCATGTCCGCGGCAGTAATGGCGTCTTTCCGCTTCTGCAGTTCGTCCAGCGGCCACGCCTCTCCGCGATACAGATGGTGCAGCGCGGTGACGATCCCCGTTGCGCCCGCCTGCTTTGCATAGTGCAGGGGAACTGCGTCCTCAGGCCCAAACCAGCGCCACGTCTCCTTCATGCTTCCCTGCCTCGCGTACCGTCGCTCGTCTTCGCCGCAGCCGGCTCAATCTTCGAACGATATTTGAGTTGGCCGCGCATCCCCGGCCGCACGCGGTAGAGCGGGCCTCCCACAAAGACACCGTCCGGATCGTATCCCTCCGGCGCGAGCACTACCGCGTTGGTCTGCGCGGCGGACGTCACGTAGATCTCATCCAGTTCCGGCCCTCCGAACGCCACGGACGACGTCTGCATCGCGGGGAAATGGAGGCATCGCTCGCGCTTGCCCTCCGGATCGAAGCGCGACACGCACCCGCCGAACCAGTGCGCGCACCAAACGAATCCCTCAGCATCGACGCACAGCCCATCGGGGATACCTTCCCTGCGATCAATCCCCGCCAATACCCGCCGATTGCTCAGCGCCCCGTCACTGCGCCGCCAATCGTAGGCATAGATCACCCGCGCCACGGTGTCGGCGAAATACATGGTGGACGCATCCGGCGAGAACGCCAGCCCATTCGAGAAGCAGATGCCGTCGTCGGCCACGTGCACGGTCCCGTCGCGATCCACGCGGAAGAGAAAGCTCGGCGACGAGTGCCCGCGTTCGTCGAGATGCCAGGATCCCGAGTAGACGCGCCCTTCGGGATCGGCGGCGCAGTCGTTCATCACGCATTCGTGCCCATCCGCCGCTTTCGCCAGCAGCAGCCCATCCTCGCCCGGACGCCACAGCCAAATCCCGTCACTGTTCGTCACGACGAACCCGCCGTTTTCCTGCCGGCTGAACCCTCCCACCTGAAACCCATCGCTGAGCCGCTCGTGGCGACGCTCGCGCCACGAATAGCGAAAGAACCCGCGGCCCGTGATATCCGTCCAGTAAAGCGCCTCTTCGCGCTCGTCCCACAGCGGTCCCTCGCCGCATAAATTCCCATCATCGGCAATGATCTCGATGTCCATTGGCCGCCCGCAAACCGTCCCCGGTATACGGTCTGCCGCCGCAGCGTGTCAACCGCGTGCGCCCACACGCGGGGTGAAATGTTCTGAGCGAAAACCATTCAGTGGATAATGTTCGCTGTATGAGCACGCAGAAAGTCGAGTGCCGGCGCGGTCGTTGGCGAGATCGCCCGTGCTGCGTTCTGGGCAATGATGTGGTTGCGCTCACCCACCTGACCGGCGGCGGTCAAATCCCCGATTTTCATTTTCTCGACGCGCCGGCCCTCAATCCCTTCTGGATCCCGCAATGGAGGCTCCGCGATCCGATGCTCTTTCGCCCCGCGCGCGATGAGGCGAAGTTCGGCCAGGAGGCCGCCGGCAAGTTGCTCTGCGCGATCGCAGGCCACAGCGTCTGTCTCGGGGTTTACGGCATGCCATCGGACGAAGAAGTCGTCGCGGGCGCCGCGCTCCATGGCGATGCTGGTGTACGTCGCTGGACAGCGTCTCTATGCACGGGCCGGGACGAAGCGCGCCTGCGCTTCTCCGTCCGGCTGCCTGCGTTCGGACTCCTCTTCGCGCGAGAGCTTTCTCTGCGCCCCGGCGAGTCCGTCGTTCGCGTGCGCGAGTCCGTGCGCAACCTGCTCGGAGCCGATCAGTTCATCCAGTGGCAACAGCACGCGGTGCTCGGGCCTCCGTTCCTGAACCGGAACGATTGCATCATCACCCTGCCCGGGTTACGCGGCCTCACCGATCCGGCGGATTACGAAGGCCACCCGGCTCTTGCCGCGGATGCGGAGTTCAACTGGCCCTCCGCGCCAGCCATCGGCGGCGGGACCGTCAATCTGCAGCATCCGTGCCAGCAGCCCGGCAAAGGGTTTGTTGCCGGAATTCAGGTCGACCCTCGCCGACAACACGGGTTCGCCTGCGCTGTGAACCACGCGGAGCGCCTTGCTTTCGGATACATCTTTCGGCGCTTGGAGTTTCCGTGGGTCACGATTTGGGAGGAAAACTGTGCTCGCACAGCGGCGCCGTGGAGCAGCCGGGAACAAGCGCGTGCCTTTGAGTTTGGGGTGAGCCCGCTGCCCATCGGCCGCGCCGAAACCCTGCGCCGCGGCGACGTCTTCGGCACGCCCACGCTGCTCCGGGTCCCGGCTCGCGCAAGCGTCCATGCCGCGTGGGCCATGTTTCTGTGCCGTGTTCCTCGGGGCGTGCGCCACGTCAACGACATCGTCTGCCAGCCCAATCGGCTGCGCCTCACCACCGACGGCTCCGCAGCACTCACGATACCGGCAGGTGGCATCGGCGCTTTCCTGGACGGCCCTGCGCCGCGGTCGACAAGTTAGTCGCATCGCTCAGCTTGCGCTGAGCAGAGCGGGGATTCGGCGGATCATTCGGTGCGCAGCGCCTTGACCGGGTCCAGCGAGGCGGCGCGCCGTGCAGGGATGATGCTGGCAATGAGCGCACAGAAGCCGAGCGTCAAAACGGCAACGCTGAGAACGAGCGGATCCCATCCCTTCACCTGATAGAGCTGCGCCGCGATGAGCCGGCCGCAGCCGATGGAAGCAGGAATGCCGATGGCCAGCCCGATGAGGATCTGCAGGAAAGCTCCGCGCAGAACCAGGCGGACAATGCCGAGACGATCCGCGCCAAGCGCCATGTGGACGCCGATTTCGCTGGTGCGACGCTCCACCGTGTACGCGGTGACGCCGTAGAGGCCAACTGCAGCAAGGATGAGCGCGAGGATTCCGAAGAGCCCGGTCATGTTCGCGACGGCTCGCTGCTGATCGAAACGTGAATCGACGGTGTCGCGCAGAGTCCACATGCCCAACAGAGTGAGATTCGGATCGACGTCGGAAAAAACGCGCCGAATCGCCGGCTCGAGGCCCTCGGTGCTGCCGCGCACCTGAAGAACCGCGCCCTCGATGAAGTGGGTCTCGTCGTCGATCTGCTGCATCATGGAGCCGTTTTCGTATTTCGCGTGCTGCGCGAGCGGCACGAAGAACAGCGGACGGGGCGGATCGGTGCTGGCAGGATCGGTGTACTTCGCGTTGCCTACCACACCGACAATTTCATAGGTGCTCGAATAGCGGGGCAGATCGAGACCGAAGTGCTGGCCGATGGGGTCTTCGCCGGGCTTGAAGAATTGCTTGACGAAGGCCTGGTTGACGACCACCACATTTTGCGTCGAGGCAGTGTCGTCTTCCGTGATCGATCGGCCGCGGACGATTGGCTGGCCGAGGGTCTCCAGATAGCCGACGCTCACGTGATCCCAGGAAGAACCAACCGGCTCATTCATGCTGGGCATGCCATGCCCCTGGCGAATGACCATCTCACCCCAGTTGTCGGTCAGCGGGGTGTACTGCGCGAGGGCGGCGCGCTCGACGCCGGGGATGTGGGAGAGGCGATCCTGCAACTCGCGATAGAGAGCGTCCAGTTGCGGTTTCGAGTAGGACGGCCATGGGGCGATGATGCCGATGGTGATGCGATGGTCGAGCTGGTAGCCGAAGTCCTGGTGCTGCAGGTTGGCGAGGCTGCGGGTGAGCAGGCCGGCGCCGGCCAGCAGGATGAGCGAGATCGCGGCCTGGGCAATCACCAGGGTCTTTTGCGACCACGAAGCGTGATCGCGAGTGCTGCGATTGGCGCCGCGCAGTGCCTCGGCGGGATCGGCGTGCGTAGCCAGCCATGCGGGCGCCGTTCCGAAGATGGCGCCGGTTACGAGAGAGAGCGCGAAGGCAAAGAGCAGGACGGGCAGCGAGGGCCTTGCCGAGATGGGCACAAAGTGCGCACCTTGGAAAGCCATCGCGACAATGGCTTTCACGCCAAGCCACGCAACCGCCAGTCCGGCGAAGCCACCGAAGAGCGCCAGCAGAATGCTTTCGGTGAGAGTCTGCCGGATGAGACGCCGCCGCGAAGCCCCAAGCGCCAGGCGGATGGATGTTTGGGTGCGGCGTGAGGCCCCGCGCGCGAGCAGCAGGTTCGCAATGTTGGCACAGGCAATGAGCAGCACCAGGCCGCAAACCGTAAGCAGGATGCGCAGGCTGGCGGCATAGTCCTCTTTCATCTCACCTACGCCCATGCCAGCAGGAATAATGCGGATGTTCTGTTTGGAGAGGTTGGCCTTGATACCGGACATCCAGTCCGCGGGCATACCGCTGTCGTTCACAAGCCACTGACGGAGGAGTGCGGTCATGCGCTGGCTGGTGGTGGAGACCGACGCCCCAGGACGCACGCGGCCGATGACGCGCAGCCAGGCCTGAAAATGGTGAAGCAGCGAGTTGGATCCGGCAAACATCGGTTCGAGGTTGACCGGGAGCCACATGTCAGGAGGATCGGCGCGGAGGGTTTCGCCGAAAAATCCAGGCGGCGTGACGCCGACGATCGTCACAGGATGCCCGTTGATGATGAACGTCGACCCGACGATGGAAGGATCAGAGCCGTACTGCTGCTGCCACGTGCGATAGCTGAGATCGGCCACCGGCGCGGAGCCGGGCTGATCGTCGGAGGGAGCGATGGTGCGGCCCATGAACGCCCCAATGCCGAGAGTGGAGAAGTAATTCCCGGTGACCGCTTCTTCGCGAAGAGGTTTGGCGACCCGGTCTGTTTCGCCGCGGCGGACGCTGTAGGTCCAGCCGCCCGCCTGGAAAGCGGCGAGCGAGGAGAACTCAGGCGCGTTCTGCTGCATGCGCCGATAGAAGTCATAGGAGAAGAAACCCCAGTTGTCCTGAGTGCTGCCTTCCACGCAGCAATCGTCGCCGTCGCCGATGCGGTAGAGGCTCCGCGGGTCGCCGACCGGCAGTGACTTCAGCATGACGGTGTTGATGAGGGAGAAGATGGAGGTCGTGGCGCCGATGCCGAGGGCCAGGGTGAGCATCGCGGTGAGGGTGAAAACAGGAGAAAGGCGCATCTGGCGCAGGGCGTAGGCAAGGTCCTGGCGAAGAGTTTTCATGGGGAAGGCCTCAGGAGCGAATACGCTGCCAGGGGGAATCCGGTTCCCGCGTTATGGGAACGCGACCTCCCGCTCTCCCCTTGACATTCGACCTGAACGAGAATACCTTCAGGTCGAATGACGACTGAAGAGCGCAACAGCCAACTGGAACTCCTGCAGGGCACCCTCGACCTGCTCATTCTGCAGACCCTCGCCTTTGGGCCGGCGCACGGCCACGCCATCGCCCGCATCATCCAGCAGCGTTCCGAAGAAGTGCTGCAAGTTGGCCACGGTTCGCTCTATCCAGCACTGCAGCGCCTCCTGCGCGGCGGCCTCATCGTCGCCGACGACGGCCTCTCCGAGAACAATCGCAAGGCCCGCTTCTATCGCCTCACCGCGAAGGGCCGCAAACGGCTCACAGCCGAGACCTCTAAATGGGAGCGCTTCGCAGGCGCGATTGCCCGCTTGCTGACTCCGCTGCCGGACCAAAACTCCTAGGGCCCCGCAACATCATCAAGCGAGGATACCGCCATGGATCGCTGGGAAGATCGACGCAAGCGTTTAGAGGACGAGATGCAGCAGCACATCGACCTTGAGGCCAGGGAGAACGTTGAGGCCGGCATGTCGCCAGTCGAGGCGCGCCAGGCCGCAATCCGCAAATTCGGTAACGTGGCTCTCGCCGGCGACCAATCCCGCGAGACATGGGGCTGGCTCTGGCCCGAGCGCCTCCTGCAGGATCTGCGCTTCGCGCTGCGCACCTTCCGCAAAAATGCCGGATTTACGGTTGTGGCGCTGCTCTCGCTCATGCTTGGCATCGGCGCCAGCATTGCACTGTTCAGCGTTGTATACGGTGTTCTCATTGCGCCTTATCCTTACGCTCACCCCGATCAGATATGGGCGCCCGCGGTCGTCGGCCCCAAAGACGCTGTGAACGGCTGGCACTGGTATTCCCGGCGCGAGATGCAGGAAATCGAGGAGTTGCCTGCGTTTTCCGAGGTGATGGCAACGGATCCGAAGCGGGTGATGCTGACCGGCGGCATCAATCCGGAGAGCTTCTTCAGCGTCTTCCTTACCGGCAATGCTTTCAACTTCCTCGGAGTGAAGCCGCTGCTCGGGCGCACCATCCAGCCCTTCGATATTGGCCTCGGCGGCCAGCCTGCGCCAGTCGTGGTGCTGACCTACGGCTTTTGGCAGCGCTTCTTCGCGGGCGACCCTCATGCCCTTGGGCGGAAGATCACGGTCGACGATGTGCCTCGCACCATCGTTGGAGTCATGCCGCCGCGCTTCGGCTGGTGGACCAACGAGGCATTCTGGCTGCCTCTGGCCACCGATCTGAAAGATCCGGGCGGTCTCGCAGTCATCATGCGCCTCGCACCCGGCGTCACGCAGCATGCCGCCGAGCAACAACTCAACCAGCTCAACGTCCATTTCGCCGCCGAGCACCCTGACGATTACCCGAAAGGCCAGCTCCGAACCATTCTGCTGAACTACATGGACATCACTTCGGCGAGCGGCGCGATGAGCGACAGCCTGCACCTGCTCATGGCCGCGGTTGGTCTCCTGCTTCTCATCGCCTGTGTGAATGTCGCCAATTTGCAACTGGCGCGGACCACCGGGCGCGCTCGCGAAATTGCCCTGCGCCTCGCCGTCGGCGCAGGGCGGGGTCGCCTGGTGCGCCAGCTCCTCACAGAAAGCGTGCTGCTCTCCGTCGTGGGTGGCGCACTCGGCGTCTTGTTTGCTTTCGGAGCCACGCGCCTCATTGTGGCGCTCATCCCGCCTGACTACGTGCCCAACGAAGCCCGCATCACCATCAATGGCTGGGTACTGCTCTTTTCGCTGGCCGTCTCGATGCTCACCGGCATCCTGTTCGGTCTGGCGCCGGCGCTGCGCTCCTCGCGCCCTGGCCTCGTCGGCACGCTCAAAGACGGCGGCGGCGGTGCTACCGGCAGTTTGCGAGGCCGCGCCATGCGCAGCTGGCTGGTGGTCGCCGAAATCTCCTTGTCGGTCATCCTGCTGGCGGGCGCGAGCTTCGCCGTGCGCGGCTTTCTGCAGATGCTCGAGACGGATCCCGGCTTCCAGCCCTCGCGCGTGCTTACCGTCGACGTGACGCTTGCGCCCAAAAGTTATCCCACCTGGCAGCAGCGCAACGAACTCGATCAAAATCTGCTGGCCGGCATCAGGAATCTGCCTGGCGTGCAGGATGCGGAGCTTGGCAATTCAGGCCTTCCCTATGCAGAGATGCGCTCCCCCTTCACGATCAGCGGCCAGCCGCGCATGGAAGACCGCACCGTCGCGATCGCACTCGTCAGTCAGCACTATCCGCAGACACTCGGCATTCCCCTGAAGAGTGGCCGCGAATTCACCGAAGCCGAAATCGAGAGCGGCACGCGCGTCGCGCTCATCAACGAGAGCGCTGCGCGTCTCTGGCCGTCGGGCCAGGATCCGGTGGGGCGCTCCCTGCAAATCGACGTGCTGGCCAAAACGCCCGACAATCCGCAGTTGCTCACCGCACCCGGCCTCGCCAGCGGCGTGACCGTCGTCGGCATCATCGGGGATATCAAGAACAACGGCCTGGCGGAAGCCTCGGCTCCGGCTGTCTACCTGCCGTACACCTTATACGCTCCGCCCGTGCGCGCGCTCGCCGTTCGGACGACCGGCGACCCACTGGCCATGATCAACGCGGTGCGCATGAAGGCCCGCGATCTCGACAAGGATCTGGTTCTCGGCAAGCCGCATACGCTCGACGAGGTGATGAGCGAAGAAACCCAGCAGCCGCGCTTCAACATGGCGCTGTTCAGCAGCTTCGCTTTCCTCGGGCTCACGCTCGCGGCCATCGGGATTTACAGCGTGATCTCGTACAACGTCTCGCAGCGCGTGCAGGAAATCGGCGTGCGCATGGCGCTCGGCGCGCGCCGCGGCCAGATCCTGAAGCTCATTCTGCTCACGGTTGCCAGGCTCGCTGGCTTCGGCCTCGCTATCGGACTCTTCGGCAGCATCCTGATCGGCCGCCTCGTCCGCTTCCAGATGTTCGCGAAAAGCTCTTTCGGCGTGGCTCCCCTGGCGGCGATCGTGCTCCTGTTTGGAGTGGTCGCGCTGCTGTCCGCATGGCTGCCCGCAATGCGCGCGGGGAATCTCGATCCTGTCACCGCGCTACGCCACGAAGTATGAATTTTGCGGACTTGGTCTCATGACAAATTAATACGGGCCGTTGCACAGAAATGCGACCTTTCTCTCAGCTGGCAGTCACGAGAACCGAATGAAATTGCATGCTTTGCTTCGCGTTCCTGACGGGAAGTGCCGAGTATCCACCAAAACGTGGCGGAGCGGTGACGCCAAGATCCTTCGGGGCGTTGAAACGGATGTTCGGAGTCTCCGGGCGTGAGTGCCCGATTTCGAGGTCCGCGAACAGCAGCACTGGTGCCTGCTATGCGATTGTTGATGGCCAGGTGTTCAGGCGAGCTACCCGACAAGCGGGTTGCTATTTCGCCGCTACCTTCACCGGATCGGGCCACACCGGCAGCCCCGGGCACTGCTCCATGTAGGGAACATCCGGCGAGACCCATTCCTTCCACCGCTGGTGGCTCATATTCCAGGGGAGTTTCGAGCACAGGATGTCTGCCCATCGCTCGGGCCCCGGCCAAACGAGGATGTTCGAGTTGTCGGCGGTCACGAAGAAACTGGAGTCGGGCGCCAGGGCCACGGAGTCGATGGAGCTGGTCCCGTGTCCTTCGAAGTGATTACTGATCAGGACATGGCTGACGCCGTCCCACAGCTGAACCTGGCCCTGATTGCCGCCGGTGAGAATGATTTTCCCATCCGCACTCGCACCCATGGCGACGATGGAGTCCGGCGCACGAAAGCCCGGAGTTCCCATGCGGAAGGTGAAGTCGTTCTCCACACGCAAGCCAGTGGAGGGCGGCCGCTGCAAGGCAGCGGCTTCCCACTCAAGCACACCGCCGTCGACCCCCGATGACAGAAGCCACGCTCCCTTGCCATGCGCGACCCCTGTCGTTCCCATATTTTGCCCGAACAGCTGGTGGTCCCAATCAGGACGGGCAGGATCGCGGATAAGCAAACTGCCAAAGTATTTCGATGAGAGTGCGAGGTACTTACCATCGGAAGTAAATGCGATTCCGCTGAGGGCAAACGCCGTGCCCATGGTTTTCGTGGGCGGGAGCGCGGCGCCGGCTGCGCCCGTCACCGGATCCCAAAGCTGCACCGCGCCCCGGCGTGTTGCCGCGGCCAGCACTTTGCCGTCTGGCGACAGCGCCATGGCCCAAACAGATTTCAGCGGGAGATCGGCGCCAATCTCCTGGTGCGTGGCCAGATCCCACCGCCGGATCACGTCGTCGTCGCCAGCGGAAATGACGGTGATCTTGCTGCCGTTGCGGAGGCAAACCAATCCGCGGATTGGGCCGTCGTGTGCTTTCCACGCCACATTCGGCTCCAGAATTGAAGGCGCGCCCGTCTCGGGAGGGCGATCCCACACGTAGAGATTGCCGAGCCCGTCGCCGGCAACGATGCTCTTCGAATCGGGAGTGATCGCCGTTGCGATCAGCAGGCCGGGAACGATGGGGGCACCGTTGCGCACGTCCTTGATGGCATCGTTTGAATGGATTCGGAGAGCCGCCAGGGAGAAGCTGCCGCTGTTGCGGACCCAGATGCGCACCGATCCGTCCTGTCCGGCCGACGCCAGCTGGTCGCCGTCGGGGCCAAACGCAACTCCCCAGATCATTCCGCCATGGCCAGAAAGCAAGCCTTCCGGGATGACGTCGAACTCCGATTTTTCGCTGTCGGCCGCCGCGCTCGCCTTATGCGCCGCCTTTTCGCACGACCCAATCACGGCTGGCAATTTGAACATCCGCACATAACCATCCGCTCCGCCGGAGGCGAGGAACATGCCGTCCGCATTGATGGCTACTGTTTCGATCCTCGCATCCTGCAGCTTGCTCTCGTCGGTGCGGCAGCCACCGGCAACGTTCCAGGCCATGATGCGGCCATCGTCGCCCGCGGAGATCAGGCGGTCGGGGTTGACGGGCGAAAACGCAATTTGCTGGATGACCGCCTGATGGCCAGCCAAAACCATCGGTTGTTTCGTTGCGTCTCCGAGGTCGGCCACATTCCACACCTTCAGCATTCCGTCGTCACCGCCGGTGGCCACCCGCTGTCCGTTCGAATTGATAGCAACGGCGACCACCGCCGCGCTCTGCGGCATCTCCAAGACATTTTGGGTGGCAAGGTCCCATTTGCGCAGGACGTGCTCGCTCCCGCCAAAGATGACGTACTCGCCGTCATTCTTTCCGCCAAGGGCCACACTGAACACGTCGGCAGCAGGGCCGCCATGCTCATGGCTCGACCAGCGCCGGTAACTCGAGCTCGCGAGATCGAAGACGCACACCATTCCCGAACCTGGCTGGTCCACCACCTCGGAGCTGTAGCCTACGGCCAGTTTTGAGCCGTCGCTGTTGAAGGCCAGATCCCAGGCGGCCTCCTTGCCGCGCGGCTGGCAATCCAGCGTGCGGGTCATCTTCATCGTGGCCAGATCCAGGATCTGAACCACTCCGCTCTCCGTGCCGATGGCGAGGGATTTGCCGTCCGGGCTGTAGCTGATGGCGGGGGTGGGAGACATGCCGGGAAAGCGCACGATTCGGTACAGGTGAACGTATTTGCCGAGGACGATGTTCAGCGCGCTCAGGCTGGCCGGCGCCGCTTCACGCAGATTTTTCTCCTTCTGGCTGAGGCGGTAGACAGCCAGCGCGCGATAGCCCATCTCATCCAGCGGATCCTTGGCGTCCATGGCGAGCCGGCCGCCGGCCAGTCGCTCCACATCCCACCCCACCGTCGCGTGCGTCTTCAGTTGCCGGAACTGCACGCCCTTGAGCGCAGCAAGCCCCGCCAGAATGAGCGACAGCAAAGCGAGAGCGGCCGCCCACTTCAGATTGCGATTGGCCTTGTCCCGCTGCCGGACCAGTTCGGCGTTGTAGGCGCGCTCCTTGTCTCGCTCCGCCTGGGCTTCCAGCGCCTGCCGCTGATCGCGCGCTTTGCGCACCACCGGAACCAGCCGGTCGTGAATCAGCTCAATGCGCGCCGTGTCGGAACGATAGACAATCCGCACCAGGCGAATGCGGTCCGTGAGCGCCGACAGCTGCGTCTCCCGCAGCTTGTGTTCGTCCAGCGCCTCCTGCTTTGGATAGTCGCCGCGAAAGTGATCTCCCTGGATCAGATAGGTCTCGATGAAGTGCGCTACATCCGGCTCGCCTTTCACGTCCGGGTCTTCCAGCGCCGCGCGATAAAAGCTCTCCAGAATGTCCTGTCCGGCATTCTTCACCAGTTCGATGTCGATCCGGGCCCCCTTCACCCGGCGCAGATTCAGCTGGGTGCAGCACAGGCTCAGGAGCACCGGCTCAATCACCACATCCGATGTGTCCACCGTACCCGCGGCCTGCTCGCGCCGGCCCACGAAATCCACGATGTACGGCGCGACGTCGGGCTCCAGCACCGCCTTGCCAGTCTCCTCGACGGCGCGGATAGCGCACTCCCTCGTCATCGGATCCAGACGCAGGGTGTTTCTCAGCAGCGATGGAACCTGCTTCTCCCAGGTCCGCACATCGGGCAGATAATCTTCGCGGAAGGACAAGAGCACGCGGTAATGCTGCGTCAGCAGGTCGAGCCGCGACCGGCGTGCGCCTGCCGTTTCACTTGCCACTTCGGCGGGAATGCGGTTTTCGATCAGGTCCGCCAGGTCGTTGAAGACCTGCCGGATGAGTTGCGCATTGCCGCCTGACCGAGAAAACAGCTCTTCGAACTGGTCGAAGATGAGCACCGGCACCAGCGGAAAGTTATCCGCGCTCCAGAACTCCGCGTCTTTGCGATGCAGATATTCCCAGATGCCTTCGCCGCTCTCCGGCTGCGGGTAATCCGCGCCTGCACCCTTGAGCGCCACGATCAGCCGCTGCATCACCTGTTCCAGCGGCGGAATGACTGTCGTCTGGGCAAAATCCAGCCGCAGCGGAACGGGCAGATAATGTTCGCGTCTCAGGAGCGGAAACAGCCCTGCCTGCAGGAGAGAGGTCTTGCCCAGCCCCGATTTGCTGTACAAAACCGTCAGCGGCGCCGCACGGATCAGCCGCAGGAGTTCCCTGGCTTCTGCGTCGCGCCCTTTAAAGAAATCGCGTGACGCCTCGTCATAGGCATCCGGCCCTGGCCACGGGTTCTGCGGATCCACCGTGGCATGGCCTATGGATCCTGAGCCGTCCAGATTGTCCGGCGGCGGAACGGGAATTGTCTGCTCCGCAAGGTCCGCCATCACTCACCGCTCCGTCGCGCATCGCGCACCAGTTTCTGCAGGGTGGACTGCAGCCGCCCATCCGGCACGCCGCCAGGCGCATGTCCAAAGTCGATGTTTTCCTTGCGCCAATCCCACACGGCTTGCGCAGTATATTTTTCCGGGGCGTAATCGGTATCGACGATCACCGGAAGCACAAAATCCCGGTTCATCGCCCGTTCGCGGTCGCAGGCTTCCCGCCATTCGGTAAAGACAAAGCCTTCCTCGCGGCCGTTGGCTCCCTGCGAGATCAGCGGAAGAAAATACCGGCAGCCGCGAATCCCGTCCACGATCCTGCGTTGGAAATCCACCCCCGGCTCGAGGGTGGTTCGGTCGAACCAGACTTCGCCCGCGTTCAGCCCCAGTTTCAGCAGCGCATCGTAGATGCTCTGCGCCTGGGGCGCGTCGGTCTTCCGCGAGTAGCTGATGAAGAACATTGCTCCCCGCGGCGGATCATCCTGATGGCTCGCAGCGGTTTCCGGTGTCTGGGCCCCGTACATCTCCATCCAGTGGCCGTACAACTCCGCCACAAACTGCTGCGGCGACTCCTGCGACAGCACCTCGGTTTCCCGGCTGTAGCTGCGCAGGAAACACGTCAGGCTTTCCTCGGGCTTCAGGGGCTCGATGAGCCACGCGCGCCTGTCTTTTTCTGACAGTCGCTTCTGGTTCGTCGCGCGCAGAAAGAAGCGCGTCAGCCAGTCGGGAAAATTGCACCCCACCAGCAGCAGGTTGCGCTGCTGCAGTTCTCCCAGAAAGGCGGTGGGTACCTGGCTCCCGTGAGAGATCACGTTGTGCGCGTACTCCAGCACGTCTTCATCATGAATCGCAAACATCGGCGCAGACCGCGCCTTGCCAAACAGATAAAGCAGCTGCACCTCGCCCGGCCGGGATTGCCAGTCGACCGGCAAATCTTTGCCCTCGCTGGTGGGCAGATTGGGGGAGTGGACGATTTCGTTGACCGCGCAGCGCTGCTTCAGGCATTCCACGAGCAAATCGTCGGGAGTCAGCGTCACGTACAGGCGGAATCCGGTGATCTGCGCCAGCTGACGGATCGGCTCCGGCACGGGCACCGGCGGCGCGGGCGGCGGTGGACGGAGCACGGCGCGAATGGCATCGTTCACCAGGTCATACAGATCCTGGGGATCGCAGCAGGAGCGCAACAAAGAGACTGCTTCGTTCAGCTCGCGGAACGCAGGCAGAGGCACGTCCGCAGGCTGGTTGCACTCGGCGAGCAGCCGCCGCGCCATGGGCTCCTGCAGGCTCTTCCCATCGGGGCCCACCAGAAGCCGCGAGCCGATGATCGGGACGACATTGCTCTCCTGGATTTTGTCGACCAGCCGCTTCCACGCGGCGGGGTTCAACGAGGGGCTGACCAGAGGCATAGCGCCGGCGCCTGAAACCGCCGTTGCCGCGGAAGACAAACCCATACGATTTCTCCCCGGGACCTGTTTTCAACCGCGAAGATCATTCCAAAGCAAAGGAAAAGCCAGCGACTGCATACCGGCCATTCAACGGGAACCAGGATCAGGCCGAACTGCCTCGCCCGCCGGCGCGCAGCGGATCATCATCACGCCGGGGAATCAGGCCAGGGAAATGCTCTGCGCTCTCTTTCTGGCTCTGCGCAAGAGGACAAGACCTTTGGAAAATGGCTAATTGTACACCTGGTAACGCACCCCCCAGGGAAGTATTGACGAGCTCAAATGCGAGTCCGAACTCAGGATGCAACGGCGGCGGCCTGCGCAGTGTCTCTTGTTCCGATCAAAGAGTGCTCACGTCGACAACGTCCAGATGCTGCGCGCGTGCCGCCTTCCCCAGCCACTCCGTGTAATCACCCTGGCCCCTCGCAACCCGGTCCCACACGAGCATTGCGGTCACAGGCGCGCCAAGAGCCAGCCTCACCGACTCTTCGAGGATGAACGCATTGGTCCGGGCGTAGGATTCGTCGGCCTGTGGCAGCGCGAGATTCACCAGGTCCCCGCTGGCCTCTGCCGCACGCACCGAGCGATCGAACGCCTGCCCCCATTCGCCCGGCCTGTCGACGACGGAGGTTTGGCGGAACAGCCGCGCGTCGAATGGCAAGACGATCCGTCTTCGCGCTCCCAGGGATTCCGCGGCCTCCAGTGCCAGCAGGTCGGCTCCGCAGGCCGCCGAGCAAACCAGGATCGTCACGCTGAGTTCGCCCAGGACCCGCAGAATGCGGCCCCGCACCGCGTCTACGTTCTCCAGCGGAAACGCGGGGCGCGCGGCGTCCGGCGCATCGATGCGGCGTCCACTCAACGCAACCACCATGCAATCCTCCGTCGTCTGGTGGGCCGCCGAGCGGCCCCACGCTGCATCATTCCGGCTTCGAGTTTACGGGAGTTCGTGCTACCCTTGCGCGCATTGATCAGGATCAACCAAAGGGGCAAGTCTGATGTTGATCGAGATTCCAGCTTCCGACACTCCGGAACAGGCCGTCGCGAAGTTTGCTCAGCAGCCGGAGGTCATCATTCTCCTTTTCGGTTCGTGCGATGCCGATCTGGCGCCGCAGGTGCAATCCCTCTTTGCGCGCGCGCTCATCCCCGTCGCGCTGCTCACCAGCGCCGCCATCTGCGATAACGGATCGAGCGAGGGAATCGCCACGCTGATGGGGCAGGCCGCGCAGCAGGTGGACCAGGCGCCGATCCTGCTCGGCATCCTTCCTGCGAACACGGCCGGTCCCGATCCCAATCATGCAGATGTCATGCATCTTCCGGCCGAGTGGGCCGATCCGGCGAAGGCCGCTTTCCTCATTACCGCTGCGCTGGCAAAGGACGCGACCAACGACCAGAAGCCGGTGATCGGGATTCTCGCCGGCGGTGGCGACAACGAAAAACTCATTGCGCTGCGCTCCGCGCGCCGGAACTGGCCGCTGTTTGTCGTGCAGGGCACCGGAGGCGTGGCTGACGCGCTGGTTGCGGCGACAACGCCGCCACCGGCCGGGGCGCAGGCCGCGCCGCTCGCCGATCCGGTGATGCAGGAGATCGTCGATACCGGGGACGTTCTCTCGTTTTCGCTGACCGACAGCGCCGACAGCATCAAGCGCGCCCTGCTCGGGCCGATCCAGAAGCCGCGCGACGTGCTCGCCGACGCGTGGAGCCGCTACGACGATCTGGATCGCGCTGCCATCGGCAAGCAGAATCTCTTTCGCTGGACTCAGGGCTGGGTCCTCCTCCTGACGGTGTTCGCGACTCTGGTGGCGATTGTGACTACCAGGACATGGAAATGGATTCCGACCAGCGCCCACCTGCGGTGGATCGGTTCTTTCAATCCCCTGCATGTGCTGATGCTCATCATTCCCATCGTGATTTCCATTCTGGTGGGGTTCAATGCGCGGTTCCGCGAAGGCAACAAATGGATTCTGCTGCGCGCCGCCGCCGAGGCCATCAAGCGCGAGATCTTTCGCTATCGCACCCGCTCCGGCGCTTACAGCGCGGCGAAGTCCAGGCAGGTACTCGCTTCGTCGACCCTGGCCGCCAACATCAAGGACATCACGGGGAACCTGATCCAGTCGGAGGTCAACCGCAGCAGTCTGCCTGAGCCGAAGCCTGAGGATGCAAAAACCGAGAGCCCGGCCGTCCAACTGCTCCGCGCCAAAAAGGAGGCAGAGCAGAAGGCACGCCTGCAATTCCTGACGCCCAGCCAGTATCTGACCGAGCGCATTGACAACCAGATCCACTACTTCGAAAAGAAGACCCGCAAGCTCTACTGGCAAATGAAGCTGCTCAATGGCTTCATCCTCGTGATCGGCGGCCTGGGCACGTTCCTGGCTGCCGTCCATAAAGAGGTATGGGTTGCACTCACCACCGCGCTCGCCACCGCCATCACAAACAAACTCGATATCGATCAGACCGAGAACTCGCTGGTGCAATACAACATGGCACTCACCGCGCTGCGGAACATCGAGACCTGGTGGAAGGGGCTCTCGCCGTGGGAAAGGACGCGGCAAACCAATGTCGACCTGCTTGTGGACCAGACCGAAACCAGCCTTGCGCATGAGACGGCGGGCTGGATCCAGCAAATGCAGTCCACGCTCGACAAGCTGACCGAGAGGCAATCAGGCTCGAATCAGGACGCGGGGGGCGCGCCCAACCAGGCGGTTCCCGCCCATTAACCGCCAAGCAGCAGGACCCGGACAAACCGGCTGCGCCGACAGGTAATTCCACCGCCCCGCCTATCGCATCAGCCGCGCCCGCACAGGTTCGCTTAGCGGATTCTCTCGTGCGATGACGTTGCGCAGCGGCCGCCCGAAACCTTCGAACGCAACTTCAGTCACATCGCCTGGCTCGAGCCGAATCCCCTCGCCGAACGAGAGACAATCCGCGCCCATAAAATGGACGTGCAGCATGCCCGGCTGGCGGTGGCCCGCAAATTTGAAGTGGTGATGCTCAAGATTGGCCACGCTGTGGCACATGTTCGCCTCGCCGGTACGGATGGCCTTCTGCCACAGCGCCTGACCCGCGCGACGGATTGTTACCTGCCCGCCCACATCATCGAATCGCGGATCCACCACCAGCTCCGGCCCTATGCTGCAGGTGCGCAGCTTGGAGCCGGCAAGGTTGAGGTAATTCCTCCTCTCAAAAACGTGATCGGAAAACTCATTGCCCGCCACCATTCCTATCCGCCATGGCGTCCCGTCATCGGCCACGTAGTACACCGCCGCGACTTCGGCTTCCTCGCCACCGTCTTCCGCGTGGCCGGGAATCTCGAGTGTGGCGAATGGCCCGCGCAGCAAGCTACCGTCCCCCTTGTAGAACCACTCGGGCGCAATTCCGATCTCGCCCGACGCGGGACGGCCTTTCTGGCTTCCCCACTCGAACATCTTCATGCTGTCGGTCATGGCCGCTTCCTCCTGCGCGGAGGCGGCAACGTGCATAGCCTGGCGTTCGCGCGCGCTGCCCAAATGGGTCAGGCCCGTGCCGGAAACCAGAATCCTCTGCGAATTCCCTGGCCAGTACACCGGAGCCATCAGCTTCCACGGCGACCGGCCCTCCCAAACCTCGTCGTAGCTCACGGCCTCCTCGGTGGCGCTTCGCACCGCCGACTCAGAGAGCGAGCGCCCCTCGGCAAGGCTGCGCTGCACCAGGGCGAGCACCGATTCCACCTCGCGCAGCAGGATAAGCTGCGGCTCGCGCACGATGGCAACTCTTCGCCCCTGCTCGCTGCTCAATTGCACCAGATGCATCGGCTCGCTCCCTACTCGATGATGCGGAACCGCCGCAGCGATTCCTCGTTGACGGTCAGCCCCAGTCCCGGCAGATGCTCGTCGAGCTGGATCGAACCCTGCTGGGGTTCCGGCTCGCCGTCGAAGATGTACCAGAACAGCTCGTTCCCCACCTCGACATCGACCCGCGGGAAGAACTCCGCGATGGGAGAATTCAGGCTGGCCATCACCACGTGATAGTTGTGCATTTGTCCCGCGTGCGGCACCACCGGGATTTGGAAGCTCTCTGCCAGCGCGCTGATCTTCCGCGCCTGGCTGATGCCGCCCACGCGGTTCGTATCGAACTGAATGTAGTCGAGGGAGTTCGACTCCAGAAGCTCGCGAAAGCCGAAGATGGTGAATTCATGCTCGCCGCCGGCAATGGGAACTCGCCCGCAGCTCTTGAGCTCGCGATAACCACGCTTGTCGTCGGGAATCACCGGCTCCTCCAGCCAGCGCAGATGGAACGGCTCCAGCAGCGGCAGCATGCGCTTGGCGTAGTCGAGCGTCCAGCCCATGTAGGCATCTGCCATCACATCGACGCCGTCGCCTACCACCTCGCGCACCGCCCGCACCAGCTCCACGTTCTTCTGCATCCCGCCCGCGCCATCCAGCGGACCCCAGCCGAAGCGCAGCTTCATCATCGTGTAGCCCGCATCCTTATACTTCTGGGCCTCCGCCTGCAGTTCGGACAGCGGCATGGCGTAGAGCCGGCTCGCGTACACCGGAATCTTCTCCTTCGTGCGCCCACCCAGGAGGCGAAACACCGGCTGCCGCGCGTCTTTGCCCAGCAAATCCCAGAGCGCGATATCGACTGCCGAAATCGCGGCGAGCGCCACGCCTTTGCGCCCGAAGGCCAGCGTGCGCCGATACATTTGCTGCCACAGGAATTCGATGTCCCAAGGGTCAGCGCCGATCAGCAGCGGCCGCAGATACGCATCGATCAGCGATTTCGTCACTGCGGGCGATAGCGCAGCATTTCCCAGGCCCACCAGGCCCGCATCGGTGAAGATCTCCACCAGCAGCCAGCTGTGGAAGGCGAAGTTGCCCATGGACGGCGCGCGAAACGCGACCAGGTCCATGGGATTGGTACAGAAGTGCGGGGGCAGGGGCACGGTTTCTCCCTCCCACTGCACCACGCGCGTGCGAACTTCCGTGATTCTCATCGAGCGCTCTCCATCTGCTCAAAATCAAACGAGCGAAACGCCTGAATTTTTCCGCCCCGCATCAGAATGGCGGCAAAGCCGATCAGGTGAAAGGTCCCCACCGCGACAAACAGCGCGCCGTAGTGGACGCCGTGGCCCAGCAGGAAACCAGCCACCACGCCGAACACCGCGCCGCCGATGGCCCCGCCGAATCCGATCAGTCCCGCCACGGTGCCCACCAGGCTGAGCGGAAAGATATCGGCCGGCAGCGTCATCACGAGGCCCGACCACGCCTGCTGCGCGAAAAACGCAATGCTGAACAGCGCCAGCGCCAGCGAGACCGGCGCCAGCGACACCAGCATCACAACCGGCATGGCTGCCGCGCAGCAACCCAGCGCCACTTTGCGCGCCGCATCGAGCGAATGGCCGCGCCGCAGCAAAGCCGATGAGAACCATCCTCCCAGAAAACTCCCCACGCCCGAAGCCGCATAGGGAATCCAGGCATAAGCGCTCACCTGGCGGATGTCGAATCCCCGCGCATCGTAGAGATACTTCGGCAGCCAGAACAGCAGGAAGTACCAGGCCGAGTCGCTCATGAACTTGGCAAACACAAAGGCCTGCACGTTGGGCAGGCGCATCACCCGGAGCCAACCCATCGGCGGTGCTTCCGTCGCCGCATCGTTGGCCGCTGCTGCAGGCGCTCGTGTATTTCCGCGATAGCTGAGGGCCCACCACAGCACCCAAACCAGGCCGCCTGCGCCTGCCGCCAGAAAGACCGCACGCCATCCGCTGCGCAGCAGAATGAACCCGATCACCGGCGGCGCCAGCAGCGAACCGATGGCTGTGCCCGCATTGATCAGCCCCATCGCGGTCGACCGCTGCTGCGGTTCGATCCATTCCGCTACCACTCTTGTCGCTGCGGGAAACCCACCGCCCTCGCCCGCGCCCAGCAGGAACCGCGCAACCAGCAGCAGAACGAAGCCCGTCGCCAGGCTGTGCAGCGCGCAGGCCAGCGACCACCACAACATGATGAGCAGAAACCCACGCCGCGTGCCCAGCCAGTCCAGCAGCCGTCCGCCGATCGCGTACAGCGCCGCATACGACAACAGGAAGGAAGTCTGCAGCCACGAATATTGCTCGTTCGAGAGCGGAATGTTGTGCTGGATCGCCGCGATCGCCACCGGCAGCGTCAGCCGGTCGAAATAGCTGAGCGCGATGGCCGCCGCAACCAGCAGGACGAAGTACCATCTCCGCGGCATCGTCGGGCTACCAGCGCATGCTCAGCAGGGAAACGCTCTCCGGCGGCATTGCCGTCTCCACGCGGATTGCTCCGCCGGCAACATCTTCCCATTGCGGAGACGTCAGCAATTGCAGCCCTTCTGCGCTGCGCAACTTCGCGTATTGCTCAGCCGTGGGCTGCTGCGGCGATCCCATCGCCTCCCACGCGGTGTACGCGTTGCTGTGCGTGTCGTCGATGCGGTACTCCGCCACCAGCACGCGCCGTATTCCAGCCGGAATGCCCTTCACCGTCACCGCAACAGGCGTGGCCGGCGCCGCCTCTTCCGCGTCGCGGTAATTCCACAGCAGGACCGCGGCCCGGCGATCCTCCCGCGTCGCCAGCGCGTCCGTATCCCAGCCCGCGCGCACGCCTGTGCTCACTTCGGTCGCCAGCGGCACGCTGCCCGTACTCGTCACCGCAATCCGGTCGCCGCCCATCATGCCCAGCATGCGAAACACATTGAGGATCGGCTTATCGATGCCATTCGTGGCGAGCGTGCGGAATCCCTCGAAGTAGTCCTTCCCCTCGAACTCGAATGCCCAGCTCAGCATCGCGATCAGGTTCGTATCGTGCTCCGCTGCCAGGCCCAGCAGCCCTTTGAATGCGGCCGCGGTGTAGGCGGGATACAGCGTCCCGTTCCTGTAGTTGTTTGCCGGATTCATGCGCGACGAGCACGCCGCGCAACCCTCCGGATCAGCCTCGCTCAGGATCACCGGCAACCGCCGGAAGCTCGGATATTGCGCGATGAGCGCGAATCCCCGATCCGCATCTTCCAGCTCGCGGTTCAGCCCCATGGTCACGCTGCCGCCTGCGATCTCCGGATGCCCTTTCACATGAAAGGAAATGAAGTCGAGAGGAACCTTGCCGCCCGACGCCGCGCTCCGTCCGTTCTGCACGTGATCCAGGAACGCCTTCAGATACTCGTAAGCATGCGGGCTTGCCGGCCCCGTCGTCGCCGGCCCTCCCACGCGAGCCGTCGGCAGCGCAGCGCGCACACCGGCGACTGCAAAGTCATACAGACGAAAATAATCTTCGCGCGAGGCGTGCCAGTAATCGATGTCCGGCTCGTTCCACACCTCGAAGTACCAATGCTGCACGGTGGCGCGCCCGTAACGCTCCACCAGATGCGCGGTGACGGCCCGGGCCAGATCGCCCCACTTCCTGTAGTCCTTCGGCGGATTGTTCGACGCTCCGCTAATCGTACTGTGCGGAAAATGCACCTGATACGGCTCATGCCGGTCCGGCAAAGTGGCGGCCAGATCCTCCGGCATAAATCCCAGCTCCACCAGAGGCTCAATGCCGGCTGCTTTGTACGCGTCGAAGATGCCGTCGAGAATCGTGAAGTCGTAGATGGGGTGACCCGCCGCGTCTTCGCGATAGACATTCGTCGAGCTGAACTTCAGCTCCGGCTGCCCATTGCCCGAGGTCAGCAAGTGATGCACGCGGATGTGCACCGGCACCGGGCTGAGATCGTGCAGTTCGCCCAGCAGCTGGCGGCCAAGTGTGGTCGTCGTGTAGTTCGCTTCGTCGTACCCGAACCAGTTGTAGATGGGGCGAAAGGGCGCAACGGTCTGCGACAGGTCCGTCGTCACCTGCACTGCGGGGGTGCTCGGAGCAGTCGGCAGTGCCGGGATCACCGCCTGGCCTCGGGCCGCCGTCCCGCCGCAGCACATGGCCAGCAGGCACGCCGCTGCCGGCCACCCCGATCTTGTCACCCGCCACTTCATAGCTTCACTTCCGTGATCGCTCCGCGCAGTGTCACCGCCGTGGGCGTCGTTGCTCCCGCTACCTCAACCTGCAGTTTGCGTCCACTGGCCGGCTTCCCCTTCGGATCGACGCGCAGCGTCAGCGTGCGATCGCTCTCCTTCCAGGTGCACACGATCCTCGTGAAATCCCCCTGCCGATAGCGGAAGCTCTCGCCGTCATCCTCATACAATGTGAAACCGCCGTTCGCGCCGGGATACACGCGCAGCGTCAGCGGCTCGTTCGCCGGCTCGCTGGTGTATTGCCGCACCGGCCCCAACGGCACCACCGCGCCCGCCTTCACATATAGCGGCAGCGTCTTCAAATCCACCGCGCGCGAGATCTCTTTGCCGCCCTCGGTCGCCTCTCCGCTCCAGTAGTCCCACCACGGCCCGGCGGGCAAGTAGACCGAGCGTTGCCCGGCCCCGGCCTGCAGCACCGGAGCCACCAGGAAGCTGTCACCAAACAGATACTCGTCAGCGCGCGTGAGCGCCTGCTTGTCGTCGGGATGATCGATCCACAGCGGACGGATCAACGGCATGCCCGTCGCGTGCGCCTGCGCCGCTGAAGAATAGAGATACGGCAGCAGCCGGTAGCGCAGATCCAGATACGCACGGCAAATCTCTTCCACCTGCGCGTCGTGCAGTTCCTCCGGCGGCGGCCAGTTCGGTCCCAGGCGCTCGCTCCCCTCCAGCGGTCCCGGCGTTCCCTGGTTCCATCCCCAGGGCAGGCGCAGCTGCCACGCGCGGCCGTGCGAGCGGAACAGCGGGCAGAAGGCGCTGAATTGAAACCAACGCAGATACAATTCCGGCGTCAGCTCATGCGTCGGGACAAATCCGCCCGTATCCGTGCCCCAATATGGAATGCCGCACAGCCCTACATTGATCCCGTTGCGGACCTGCGCCGTCAGCGCCGCCCAGTTCGAATCGATGTCGCCCGACCACAGCCAGCCAAACCGCTGCAGTCCCGCATATCCGTTGCGGTGCAGCGCAAACGGCCGCCGATCGGGATGCACGCTGAGCGGGCCCTCCCAGTAAAGCTGATTGCGCTCGAAGCGCGCGTAGACCGACAGCCGGTCACCCTCGTCGGGCCACCATCCGTCCACTCCCGCGGCTTCGATCGGCAGATGCTGTTGCCAGTAGCCCACCGCGTCGCCGGAAGCCTTCGCCGCCGCGCCTGTGTCGTGAATCGTCCCATGAAAATCCCCCGGCGGCACAACGTGCAGCACTACCTTGAAGTGCTCCTCGTGCAGCTCGCTGATCATTTCCGGCGGATCCGGAAAGGCATCTGCATTGAACGTGAACGAGCCATGCCCCGTGTTCCAGCCGGAAGGACAAAAGCCGGTCCCCAGATAAATCAGCGTGTCGCACGGCAGCTTCTTCTCGCGAAAGGTGCGCGCTTCGCCGAGCACTGCGTCCTTCCCGCCCAGCGTTCGATGCGACTGCTGATAGCCGAGCGACCACAGCGGCGGCAGATGCGGAAAGCCCGTCAGCTCGGCGTATTCCTGCAGGATTTCCGCCGGCGTCTCTCCCAGAATCAAATAAACGTTGCGGGTCGCCGTCGCTTCCCCGGCAAAAAACGCTCCCGTCTCTCCCGCCAGATCGACCGAGCCCGAAGGCTGCCCGATGAATAATCCCCATCCGCCCGCGCTCATCAGCCACGGAATTGGCAGGATTGCCCCATCCACATCCAGGTGCGGCGTGCCTTCTCCGTTTCTCATCCCGTAGCGCTTCCCGCGGAGATCGTAGCTGGGCAGTCCCTCTCCCAGTCCGAAGACCGGCGCATCGCCAATCGCAAATCGAACACCTCCGCCGCTGTGGTCGAACTGGATCAGCTGGCGAACCTTTCCGTCCGTCTGCGCAACCGTCACGCGCAGCGGATCCTCCTCAACGGTGATGCGGTACTCCCCCCAGGGCACGTCGGCCGCCGCAGGATGCGGCTTGCGCAGCAGCGGCGCAGCCGCCGGC
>JBARMS010000008.1:0-22664 GCA_049802575.1 Acidobacteriaceae bacterium
CTCCGACCCGCGCTCGCCCCGCGCATCTCCCAAAAAATCTCCCGCCCCGGAGCCCAGTCCACCACCACCGCCTCGCCCTCCCGCCAGTACGAAGAAATCTGCAGCACCGCCGGCCCGCTCAGCCCGCGATGCGTGAACAGCAGCTTCTCGCGAAACCGCCCCTTGCCGCACGACACCACCACCTCCGCCGACACGCCCGTCAAATCGCCCCACCGCGCCAGCTCCGCCCCGCCCAGCACCAGCGGCACCAGTGCCGGCCGCGCCTCAACGATCGGCACCCCAAACTGCCGCGCCACGTCGTACCCAAACCCCGTCGCCCCCATCTTCGGAATCGAGAGCCCGCCGCTGGCAATCACCAGCGAAGCGCATCGGAAAGCCTCAGCCCCCGTCCCAGCCCCGGTCCTCACCTCGAACCGAAAATCCTCCCCGCCGCCCGGCCCCTCCGCACCCCCGCGCACCACCGCGCGCACTTCGACGCTCGTCACCACCCGAACGCCAGCCTGCGCGCACTCGCTCATCAGCAAGTCCACGATCTGCTGCGCCGGCCCGTCGCAGAACAACTGCCCCAGCGTCTTCTCGTGATACGCAATCCCGTACCGCTCCACGAGCGCGATAAAGTCCGCCGGTCCGTACCGCGCCAGCGCCGACTTGGCAAAGTGCGGATTCGCCGACAGAAAGTTCTCCGGCCGCGTGTGCAGATTGGTAAAGTTGCAGCGCCCTCCGCCCGAGATCAGGATCTTCTTCCCCACCTGCTCCGCGCGTTCCAGCACCACGACCCGCCGCCCGCGCTTCCCCGCCTCCATGGCGCACATCAGCCCCGCCGCCCCCGCGCCCACCACCACAACATCGAAGTTTCGCTCACAGACTCGATTCACGCGTGTTTTATTAGAGCACTGGAGAGCGGAGTCTTTGACCTCCTCTTCAACTCCCGCCCGCGCTGGTTCTCTGACCGCATGATGCTGGTTCTCTGACCGCATGATGCTGGTTCTCTGACCGCATGAACTGGTTCTCTGACCGCATGATGATGGTTCTCTGACCGCATGAACTGGTTCTCTGACCGCATGATGATGGTTCTCTGACCGCATGATGATGGTTCTCAATGCGAAGCGATCCCGCGTAAGCGGGATGGCGGTAGAAGCCCCGGCCTTCAGGCCGGGGACATCAGCGCTCCAAATATCCGGGCCTTCAGGCCCGGAAAACCTCAGCTCGTCACGCAACTAGTATCAGGTCCAGAGCAGATTTGCCGGGTGCCCCACATCTCCGCGCCGTTCGGAGATGTGGGATTCCACCACCATCGCGGACGAAGAATCCCCTGGGTGCCCCATATCTGCGCGCTGTTCGCAGATGTGGGCTCCCACCCCGGGGCGCACTCCCGCCCACTGTCCGGTAATCGGCCACACGCCACCTCAGGGGGCCCCTCCTATGGCACCCTCGTGCTACTGGCGCGCCTTGGGCCCCGGAGTACAATACAAACTACGCGACCCGGCCGCGCCGGCGGAATTTCTTTCCCTTTTGGCCGCCTTGCTGACTCCGCGGGCTGCCCTTTGGCGTCTAATCCTGTGAACGTTTCAGGCCGATCCGCCGTATTGTTTCCGAGCCGCGTTTTGGAAAGAGAGAGGTCTTCCCCAAGGTGAACTCGACCGTCAAGCAAATCCTGTTCTGGGTGCTCATCATTGCCTGCTGCCTGGTGCTCTGGCAGCTGTTCCAGCGGAACAGCGGGCTCGGCAACCATGAGCAGGACATCAACTGGACCCAGTTCCTCGGCGACGTGCAGGGCGACCAGGTGCAGGACGTCACCATCACCGTCACCGGCAACGCCTGCGACGTCCATGGGCACTTCCGCGGCGACAAGGGCGCCTTCCACCTCACCGCTCCCGGCAACTACTCGCATATCTACGACATCCTCGACCAGAACCACGTCAGCGTCTCGGTCAAGAATGCCGACGGCAACACCTGGTGGGCCTGGCTGCTCCAGCTTTCCCCCATCATTCTGTTCGCCTTGCTGTGGATCTTCATGCTTCGCCAGATGCAGAGTGGCGGCAACAAGGCGCTCTCGTTTGGCAAGAGCCGCGCCCGCCTGCTCTCCATGCAGCAGAAGAAGGTCACCTTTAAGGATGTGGCCGGCGTCGACGAAGCCAAGGAAGAGCTGAAAGAGATCATCGAGTTCCTGCGCGAGGCGCAGAAGTTCCAGAAGCTCGGCGGCCGCATCCCCAAGGGCGTCCTCCTCGTCGGACCTCCCGGAACCGGCAAAACCCTGCTCGCCCGCGCTGTCGCCGGCGAGGCCAACGTCCCCTTCTTCTCCATCTCCGGCTCCGACTTCGTTGAGATGTTCGTCGGCGTCGGCGCCAGCCGCGTCCGCGACCTCTTCGAGCAGGGCAAGAAAAATGCCCCCTGCATCATCTTCATCGACGAAATCGACGCCGTCGGCCGCCATCGCGGCGCCGGCCTCGGCGGCGGACACGATGAGCGCGAGCAGACCCTCAACCAGCTCCTCGTCGAGATGGACGGCTTTGAGTCCAACGACGGCGTCATTCTCGTCGCCGCTACCAACCGCCCTGACGTTCTCGATCCCGCCCTGCTCCGCCCCGGCCGCTTCGACCGTCGCGTGGTCGTCGGGCGTCCCGACGTTCGCGGCCGCGAAGAAGTCCTCCGCGTCCACGCCCGCAAGGTGCCCATCGCCGACGATGTCGATCTGCGCGTCCTCGCCCGCGGCACGCCGGGTTTCTCCGGCGCCGACCTCGCCAACATGGTCAACGAAGCCGCCCTCAACGCCGCTCGCGCCAACCGCAAGTCGGTCCTCATGCTCGATTTCGAGCAGGCCAAGGACAAGGTCCTCATGGGCGCGGAGCGCAAATCGATGCTCCTCACCGACGAGGAGAAGCGCGTCACCGCCTACCACGAAGCCGGCCACGCTCTCGTCGCCGCCCTGCGCGACCACGCCGACCCGCTGCACAAGGTCACCATCATCCCGCGCGGCATGGCCCTCGGCGTCACCATGCAGTTGCCCGAAGACGACAAGCACACCGTCACGAAGAACTACCTCGAGACCGAGCTCGCCATTCTCATGGGCGGCCGCATCGCCGAGGAGATCTTCCTCAAGCAGATGACCACCGGCGCCGGCAACGACATCGAGCGTGCCACCGACCTGGCCCGCAAGATGGTCTGCGAGTACGGCATGAGCCGTCTCGGCCCCCTCACCTTCGGCAAGAAGGAAGAGCAGATCTTCCTCGGCCGCGAGATCGCCCAGCACCGCGACTTCTCGGAAGAAACGGCGCGCCAAATCGACACCGAAGTCCGCAGTCTGGTCGATGAGGCCTATCGCGCGGCGTGGGACATCCTCAACAACAATCAGCCCGTCATGCACCGGCTGGCCCTCGCCCTGCTCGAACGCGAAACGCTCGACGCCAACGAGATCCGCATGCTCATCGACGGCAAGGAACTGCCCCCGCTCAAGCCTTCGGGTGGATCGGGAACCGGCGTCGCCGACGTGCAGCAGGTGCTCAAGCCGGAACCGGGCCGCACCGGCGGCCTCCCGGAAGGCAGCCCCAGCCCAGCATAGGAGAGCTGAGCACCGGTCAGCGAACAACCGGTCAGCTAAAACCCGGTTAGCGAAGAGCCGGTTAGCGAAATGCGATAAGCAATGGAAAGGCAGCCTTCTGGCTGCCTTTTCTTATTTGGGATCGATCTCCTGCCGGGTGCCCCATTCAAGCCCAGTTTTGGCTTGAGTGGGTCTCACGCGCCGCAGGCGCGCCCGAAAACCCAGGAATCAGACCCTCGTGTCATTCCGAGCGAAGCGAGGAATCCGCGGTTGCTTCGCGCCCGAATGTCCAGAAATAAGACGCCGTGTCATTCCGAGCGCAGCGAGGAATCCGCGGTTGCTTTTCCCCCGGGTTCCGCTCCAAGCGTCCGGGAACTCCGCGCCAACCCCGTCCTACCCGCTACAAGCTACCCGCTACTCGCTACCCGCCGCCTCTGCGAAAATAAGCGCACGATGCGATTCCGCCTGGCCACCGCGACGTTACTCCTCCTGCTTGCGAGCGGATGCGAGTACCACACCGTCAATTCCGCCGCCCACCTGCCGGGAGACGCCCGCACCCTCGCCATCCCCGCCTTCGTCAACAACACCCAGGCCTACCAGACCCAGGCGGTCTTCACCCAGGCCGTCATCCGCGAGTTCACCACCCGCACCTCCTACCGCATCGTTTCCGGCGACGATCCCGACGCCGACGCGACCCTCCACGGCACCATCACCAGCTTCCAGATCATCCCGCTCACCTACGACAACACCACCGGCCAGACCTCCAGCTATCTGGTCACCATCGTGACCAGGCTCTCTCTCACCGACCGTCACGGGAAGACGATCTGGCAGAACCCCTCCTACATGTTTCGCCAGCAATATGAGCAGACCCAGGACCTCGCCAGCTTCATTCAGGAAGACTCAGCCGCCACCCGCCGGCTCGCGGCGGAATTCGCCAGCGCCGCCGTCGCGGATATCCTGGAATCCTATTAGGAGATGAAGTTGGGAGTCTCTGCCTGCAACCCAGGCCGCAATGGGACTGAATCCTTATGGGATCTACAGAGAGCTGAACGATTTCCTGTCCAGGTCCCCGCGGACTTCTGTCATGACGCCCGACTCCGAGCGGTAGCGAGGAAGGCGGTAGAAGCCCCGGCCTTGAGGCCGGGGAACGTCGAGACCCAAAAAAAAGGGCCTTCAGGCCCGGGTTCCTTCTCTCAGCACGACCTCGGTTCGGCGCGCCCGGCAGGGATGTCGTCAGGCACGCCAACGGGCTGCTCCAGCCCCCGCGCCTTACGCCGCGCGGTCCATCTCCCGCTGCTCCCGCCACCGCCGGTACTCGTCGCTCACCTGGCCCAGCACATACAGCCGGTTCTGCGTCTCTACCACCCCCCTGGCGGTATCGACTCTCACAATAGAGGACGTATAGATGATCCCGTTCGGCAGATCGGCGTGCGCAAAAACGGTGCCGGTCAGGCGCCGTCCTGGCTCCAGGTCGCGGTAGCTCGGGGAAATCACATCATCCACCACTGCCCACTCTTCAATCCGAATTCTCTGCTTTTCCATGACTCTCCGCCCTCTGGTCCCCCAGAACAGGAATCGTCGCCCACGTGGAAGTACCAGGTTCACACCCTGCTGCTAGGGCAATTGGACCGCCAAGCCGCGCCGCAGAAAATAATGGGGATAGCCGCGTGCCTTGGGGGAGCGGCGTGCAATTCTTACCCGCAATGCTGTGATATGTCCGCCTCGCCCCGAGTTGTCCCGGTACAAAATATATTCTCCCCCCAAT
Source organism: Acidobacteriaceae bacterium (assembly GCA_049802575.1). Lineage (GTDB taxonomy): Bacteria > Acidobacteriota > Terriglobia > Terriglobales > Acidobacteriaceae > Palsa-343. The sequence goes on from JBARMS010000008.1 coordinate 5,304, forward strand.
GTCCACCATCAGTTTGACGACTCTGTTGTACATTTGGACAATGCCGGATTTCGCTGGCCGGTTCTCCTTCTTATTCTTCCCTGTCCGCGCTGGCCGCAGCGCTCGCTCGAGGGAGACGCGATGACCCCCAGGCCCTCGCTGCGTCCCGAGCAGGTGGAAGATTTGGAACAGGAGCTGGCCCTGCTCTCGCACCAGCAGTTCATGTCGCTGCAAAAGTCCTCCTATCTCCGCATGTCCCCCGCGGAGGCCGGCGAGTACGACAAGCGCCGCATCCGCATCGGCGAAATCTGCGCTCTGCTTGAGAAATACAGGCCGCGCTAACCACTCCCATCCGCGTCCCGTGTCATTCCGAAGCGCAGCGAGGGATCCGCGGTTGCTTCTGCGGCTCTGCTTCCACAACCTGCAACCCGCAACCTGCTCCTGGCCGTTCTTTCGATAGCCGCAACCCGCATTCGCCTCGGCCCGCATCCAATGTGCCGGGTCCGCTGCATGCTCGGCGACGCTTTCAAGCCAAAAGTCCTCATCGTCGACGACGAATACGCGATTGCCCGCACCCTTGCGATCATCCTCAACCAGAGCGGGTTCCGTGCTCTGCCCATCTATCACGCGTGGGCAGCCCTGCAGGTTGCCGAAGGGCTCCAGCCGGATATCCTGCTCACCGATGTGGTCATGCCGGGGTGCGATGGGTTTGAAATCGCGGCGAAGATCTGCGCGAAAGTCCCGCGCTGCCGCGTATTTCTCCTCTCCGCCCAGTTCCGCGCCGCCGACCGCGTCGAGGAATTCCGCAACCGCGGCTACCACTTCGAATTCATGCACAAGCCCATCCACCCCACCGATCTGGTGACCCGCCTGCGCGTCGTCGTCTAGCCAGGGCCGACCCTGCAGTTCGCTACAGCAACTCCAAAGCGAAAAACAACTCTGTCATCCCGAGCGAAGCATCCGAATCGTTGCGCCGCAGGCGCAACAAGTAATCCAGACGCAAGCCGAAGGACCTGCATCTGCCCCCTGAGCATGCCGCGAGTTTCCAGGACATCTCGGTGAACGACGGCCGGCTATGGCCGCATCGGCTGCGGCCCGGTACACTGCGGCCCATGCGCAATCGAACCGTGCCCGTCGATACGATCCTTCCCCACATCGTCTATCAGAACCTGGCAGAGGCCATTCCATGGCTCGAGCGCGTCTTCGGCTTTTCTGAGCACTTCCGCTACGGCGACGGCCCCAGCGGCGCGCAACTGCATGCCGGCCGCGGACTCATCATGGTCCGCCAGACGCGCGGCGAAGCCAGCCCGTCCGCGCTGGGCTTCGGAACCCAATCCCTCACCGTCTTCACCGACGACGTGGACGCCCACCACGCCCGCGCCAAATCCGCCGGCGCAAAGATCGTCGAGGAGCCGCATGAAACCGAGTACGGCGAATACCAATACGCCGCCGAGGATCTGGACGGGCACCACTGGCTCTTCTCGCGCCACGCCCGCGATCTCGCCCCCGAAGACTGGGGCGGCACCACAAAGCCCGGCTACCACGCCCCCGATTCCAGCCACTAACATCGAAGGAGCCAGAAAGTTCCGAGCGGTAGCGAGGAAAGCGGTGGAAGCCCCGGCCTTCAGGCCGGTGAACAGAGTCGGTCCGTAAAAAGGGCCTTCAGGCCCGGCGCAATCTCGTGAGCGGACAGCGAGTCCTACGGCAAATCCTTCGCCGGAATCGGCACATCCGCCGTCTCCGCCTGCCACACGATCTCCACCACCTTCCAGTTCTGCCCGTCGTACACCGCCTGGATGCTGTTGATCCCGCGCGCCAGCGGCTTGCCCCCCAGCGCCGTCGTGTACGTGCTCCACAAATGCGCAATGTGCCCAAACGTCTGCGACTGGTACTTGATCTGCTGCTCCGTCACCACCTCATCGCCATTCTTCCCCACCGCCGCAATCCAGTCGTCCACGCTCAGCACCCGCATCGCGCCCGTCGCCGGATTGACCGGAATCAGCCGCACCTCCGGCAGCAGCAGCCGCTTCATGCAGGTGCGATCCTTGTTAGCCGGCCCGCTCACAGCAGCGTCGAGCGCAACAATCAGCTGGTAGAGCGTCGCCGAAGGCGGACAACTCACCGGCGCCGCAGCGCTCGCCTGAGCAGCAGCCTCTGCCGTCGTCTGCGCATGCATGCCGGATGCGGCGAACGCCACAGCCACGCCCGCGAGCACCGCAAAAATGGAGGAAAGCTTGCTCATCTCCCTATCCCCTATTCCCTATCCCCTACCCCTCAATCCCCGTCCAGTCCAAAATCACCTTCCCCGTATTCCCGCTGATCATCGCCGCGAATCCCTGCTCGTAATCCTCATAGCTGTAGCGATGCGTGATCACCGGGCTGATGTCCACCCCGCACGTCACCAGCACCGACATCTTGTACCACGTCTCATACATCTCGCGCCCATAGATGCCGCGCAGCGTCAGCATGTTGAAGATCACCTTCCGCCAGTCCGTCTCCATCGGCTTGGCCGGGATGCCGAGAATCGCGATCCGCCCCCCATGGCACATGTTGTCGATCATCTCCCGAAACGCTGCCGGCGACCCTGACATCTCGAGCCCCACGTCGAACCCCTCCGTCATCCCCAGGTCCTGCTGCACCTGCGCCACCGTCTTCTCCCGCGGATCGACCGCCACCGTCGCGCCCATCCTGCGCGCCAGATCGAGCCGGAAAGGATTCAGGTCCGTCACCACCACATAGCGCGCGCCGGCATGTTTCACGATCGGGATCGCCATCAGCCCAATCGGCCCCGCGCCGCAGATGAGCACGTCCTCGCCCAGCACCGGAAACGCCAGCGCCGTGTGCACCGCGTTCCCAAACGGATCGAAGATCGCGGCAATCTCTTCCGGCACGCCAGAATGGTGCCGCCAGATATTCGTCATCGGCAGCGTGATGTATTCGGCAAACGCGCCCGGCCGATTCACGCCCACCCCCGACGTATGCGCGCACAAGTGCCGCCGTCCCGCGAGGCAGTTGCGGCAGCGCCCGCACACCACATGACCCTCGCCCGACACCAGATCGCCCACCCTGAAGTCCGACACGTTGGCCCCGACCGCGGCAATCTCGCCCACAAACTCATGCCCGATCACCATCGGCACCGGGATCGTCTGCTGCGCCCACTCGTCCCACTGATAAATGTGAACATCGGTCCCGCAGATGCCGGTGCGCCGCACCCGGATCAGCACATCGTTGATGCCATATTCCGGCTCGGGCACATCCTCGAGCCACAGCCCGCGCTCCGCGCGAGCCTTCACCAGTGCACGCATGAACTCTCCCTGAAAACTACAGGTTACAGCGTACAGGGTGCCCACCGCACGGCCAGACGCGGTGCTGGCGTGGTCCGACTTTCGTCCCTGTATCGGGGCACGACCCCGGCCGCGGTTCGAAAGAATGCGGGTGCCCCATTCAAGCCCGGTTTTGGCTTGAGTGGGGGGTTCGACTTTCGCCTTTGTACCAGGGCACGGCTCAAGGGCTTGCGGAGTACGCCCAGAACATCTGCGCCAGGGTAGCATCGGCTAGGGAATCGAGTTGAATCGGCGCAGGAAAATGAGGAGGAGCAGTGCGGGCCTGCTGGGCCTCGCTCTGGTCGTGCTGCTTGCCCTGACCTTCGGTTCCTTATCCATCAAATTTGGCGCTCCTCAGAAGTGGGACGCAGCCGGTTTCTGGACATTAGCCACTTTCGCCAGCGTTATCGAACTGAGCAGGCGCAGGTGGAAGGAACGAACCTTCCGGGGCAGCCTTCTCGTCATTGGACTGGTTCACATCACGGCGATTTGGCTGATATTCGGCCGAGGAGTAGGGGCAGAGAGAGTTCCTCTCGTCGTCACGCTTCCCTTCATATGGGCTGAAGTCACGATGATCCTCAAGCTAGTCCGCGTGCGGGAGATTGATCGCGAGCATCATGCCCCTGCCGGTTGACAACCCTATTCCCTATTCCCTATCCCCTGCGGTTTAGAACCAGCGGGTCATGAGGACTTTTTGCTCGGTGTAGAAGGACACTGCGTCTTTGCCGTGGGCGTGGAGGTCGCCGAAGAAGGAATTTTTCCATCCGGCGAAGGGGAAGAAGGCCATGGGGGCGGAGACGGTCATGTTGACGCCGACCATGCCGACTTCGACGCGGCTCTGATATTCGCGGGCGGCTTTGCCGCTGCGGGTGTAGATGGTGGTGGTGTTGCCGTAGTCGGAGGCGTTGACGATGTCGATGGCGTCGTCGAGCGAGTCGGCGCGGATGACGGAGAGCACGGGGCCGAAGATTTCTTCGCGCGCGACGGTGGCGGTGCGCTCGACGCGATCGAGGACGGTGGGGCCGACGAATGCACCGGCCGGATCGGCGGTGTGAGAGCGGCCGTCGAGGATGGGGTCGGCGCCTTCGGCCACGCCTTTCTCGATGTAGCCGAGGACGCGCTTCTTCTGGTCTTCGCCGACGAGCGGGCCGACGGCGACGCCGTCGTGAAGACCGTCGCCGATGCGCAGCGCGGAGGCTTTCTCGACGAGCAGGTTGAGGAGGGGTTCGGCGACCTCGCCGACGGGGACGACGACGCTGCCGGCGAGGCAGCGCTGGCCGGCTGCGCCGAACGCCGAGCCGAGGATGGCGTCGACAGTCTGCGGAAGATCGGCGTCGGGCATGACGACGAGATGATTCTTCGCGCCGCCCAGGGCCTGGACGCGCTTGCCGTGAGCCGCGGCTTCTTTATAGATGATCTTCGCGACGGGCGAGGAGCCGACGAAGGAGATGGCCCGGATGAGCGGATGGGCGAGCAGCGCTTCGACGACTTCGCGGCTGCCGTGGACGAGCTGGATGACGCTGGCGGGCAGGCCCGCTTCGAGGAGCAGCTCGACGACGCGCGTGGGCGTCATGGGCACGCGCTCCGAGGGCTTGAGGATGAAGGTGTTGCCGGCGGAGATGGCGAAGGGATACATCCAGAGGGGGACCATTGCCGGAAAATTGAAGGGGGTGATGCCGGCGCAGACGCCGATGGGCTGGCGGATGGTGCGGCAGTCGATGCCCTTCGCGACGTCGTTCAGCGAGTCGCCCATCATGAGCGAGGGCATGCCGCAGGCGACTTCGACCATCTGGATGGCGCGCTTCACTTCCATGATGGCGTCGTCGAGGGTCTTGCCGTTTTCGCGGGTGAGAATTGTCGCAATGTCGCGCACATATTTCTCGAGCAGCGACTTGAAGCGATAGAGCGGCTGCACGCGATCGACCACAGGGACCTCGCGCCAGGTGAGCCACGCCTCGTGCGCCGCCTTGGCCGCGCGATTCACTTCCGCCGCTCCGGCGTACGGCAGCGTGGCCAGCGTTTCGCCGTTCGCCGGGTTCACGATTTTGTGATGCGCGCCTTGCGGGACAGCCCACTCTCCAGCGATCCACGACAAGGTGAAGGCGGGTTTCTTCTGGGTGGCGACGGTGGGCTCAGCAACGGTGCTCATACTTCTTCTCCTGCAAAGGTGTTGACCGGGGATGGGGCGGGCGCGCCGCGCATGAGCGCGACGTAGAGGATGCCCGAGAGGAAGAATCCAACAAACCAGGCGTAGTCGTAAAGCCAGTGGACGGCGGGCACAAAGCGGCCGATGAGCGCGCAGGCTACGCCGGCAGCGAGTGCGATGAGAGCGCGGGGATTGATGCCGCGGCGATACTCATAGATGCCGGCGCGCATGTAGAGCGACTCCACGTCGAGGCGCTTCGAGCGAAGGATGAAGTAGTCGGCGACCATGATGCCGGCGACGGGGCCGAGCAGGCCGGAATATCCGGTGAGCCAGCCAAAGATGTAGTTGTGGAAGGTGGCGAGGAGCTTCCACGGCATCATGGCGAGGCCGAGGAAGCCGGTGATGAGGCCGCCGGTGCGGAAGGAGATCCACTGCGGGTTGAGGTTGGAGATGTCGTTCGAGGGGGAGACGACGTTGGCGGCGACGTTGACGTTGAGCGTGGCGACCAGCAGGGCGATCATGGCGACGAAGGCGATGACGGGCTGATGGAAGCGGCCCATGAGCTCGATGGGGCTCCAGATGGGATGGCCGAAAAGGACGGCGGAGGCGGAGGTGACGGCGACGCCGATGAAAGCCCAAAGCGTCATGGCGACGGGGAGGCCGATGGCCTGGCCGACGATTTGCGATTCCTGGGATTTGGAGTAGCGGGTGAAGTCGGGGATGTTGAGCGCGAGCGTCGCCCAGTAGCCGACCATCGCGGTGAGCGAGGGGAAGAAGAAGCGGAGGAAGGCGCCGGTGGAGCGGAACTGGCTGGGCGCGGAGAGCATGGCGCCGAAGCCGCCGGCGCGATGCAGCGCGAAGAAGAGCAGGAGCAGGCCCATGGCGAGCATGAAGGGCGCGGAGAATCCCTGGAGGAAGCGGATGGTCTCGACGCCACGCCAGACGACGAACATATTGAGCGCCCAGAAGCCGAGGAAGCAGGCCCATAACACCCACGAGGCCGCGGCCGCTGACGGCCAGATGATGATGAGCATGGCGTCGATCGCCTGGCCGCCGATCCAGGACTGGATGCCGAACCATCCGCAGGCGACGATGGCGCGCAGGATGGCGGGGACGTTGGCGCCGCGCGTGCCGAACGAGGCGCGCACAAAAACCGGGAAGGGGATGCCGTATTTCGCGCCGGCATGCGCGTTGAGCAGCATGGGGACGAGCACGATGAGGTTGCCGAGGGCGACGGTGCAGATGGCCTGCTTCCAGTTCATGCCGCCGGCGATGAGGCCGGAGGCGAGCATGTAGGTGGTCACCTCCATGGACATGGAGAACCAGAGCGCGACGTAGTTGTAGGTGGTCCAGGTGCGGCGCTGCGGGGGCGTGGGCGCGAGGTCGGCGTTGTAGAGATGGCCGTCGGGAGTGATCATTGCCAGGCTCCGCCGCGAGCGGCGCGGCGCAGATAGCGGCCGCGGCCGGGCTTGCCGAGGTATTTGCCGTTCTCGACGATCAGCTCGCCGCGGGAGTAGACCTGGCGCGCGTTGCCGCGGACCTGGAAGCCCTCGAACATGGAGTAGTCGACGCGCATGTTGTGGGTCTTCGCGCTGATGGTGTGCTCGGCGTTGGGATCCCAGACGACGATGTCAGCATCGCTGCCGGGGGCGAGGGTTCCCTTCTGCGGATACATGCCGAAGATGCGGGCGGGCGCGGCGGAGGTGATCTCGACGAAGCGGTTGAGCGAGAGGCGGCCGGCGTTGACGCCGTGGTGGTGGATGAGCTGCATGCGGTTCTCAATGCCGGGACCGCCGTTGGGGATTTTGGTGAAGTCGCTGACGCCGAGAATTTTTTGATCGGCGAAGCAGAAGGGGCAGTGGTCGGTGGAGACGACCTGGAGATGGTCGTGCTTGAGGCCGTCCCAGAGCTTCGGCTGATTTTTCTTCTCGCGCAAGGGCGGCGTGAAGACCCACTTGGCGTCTTCAAAGGAGTTGTGGTTCATCGTCTCTTCGAGCGAGAGGAGCAGGTATTGCGGGCAGGTTTCGGCGAAGGCGGGCAGGCCGCGGTCGCGGGCCTCGCGCACCTGGTTGAGGGCGTCTTCGCTGGAGAGATGGACGATGTAGACGGGCGCGCCAGCCATTTCGGCCATGGCGATGGCGCGCTGCACGGCTTCAGCCTCGGCGACGGTGGGGCGCGTGAGCGCGTGGTAGATGGGCGCGGTCTTGCCCTCGGCGAGCGCCTGCTGCACGATCACGTCGATGACGCTGCCGTTTTCGGCGTGCATGCAGATGAGCGCGCCGTTCTTCGCGGTTTGCTGGAGGGCCTTGAAGATGGTGGCGTCGTCGACCATGAGGACACCGGGGTAGGCCATGAAGAGCTTGAAGCTGGCCACGCCCTCGCGCACCAGGTCGTCCATGTCTTCGAGTCCGGACGCGCCGAGGTCGGTGACGATCATGTGCAGGCCGTAGTCGATGCAGGCCTTGCCTTCGGCTTTTTTCCACCAGGTGTCGAGGGCGGTGCGCATCCTGGTGCCGCGCGCCTGGATGGCGAAGTCGACGATGGTGGTGGTTCCTCCGATGGCGGCGGCACGCGTGCCGGTTTCAAAGTCGTCGGCGGAGGTGGTGCCGCCGAAGGGCATATCGAGATGGGTGTGGGCGTCGATGCCGCCGGGGAGGATGAGCATGCCGGATGCGTCGACGATGGTGTGGGTGGCGGGGGCAAGGTTGGCGCGGACTTCGCGGATGGTTTCGCCCTCGATGAGGAGGTCGGCGGGAAATGTATCCGTCGCGGTGACGATTGTGCCGTGTTGGAGGAGGGTGGACATGGAACCTCGGGGAAACAGCGAGTCAGCGAGCCGGCAAGCCAGCGGGTCAGCAGGTCAGCGAAAACCGCGCGTCATCATCCGGAGCTCCTGGGTGGGGCACATTCTGCCGCGTGGGTTCGTTCGGCCCATGTTTTCGCGGGTGCGCCGGTGGCGACTTCCACCATGGTGATGCAGTGGTGCACCGGGCAGACGAGAGAGCAGAGGTTGCAGCCGACACATTCCGTCTCGTCGACGCGGGGAATGCGTGCGAGGGGCGTGGTGGACTTGCCGTCGGCGCGCGCGGCCACGGGCGGATCGAGCTTGGGGATGGGCGTGACGGCGATGGACGCGCGTGTCGCGGCTTCGACGGCGGCGGGTTTGGTGTGCATCTCTGGATCGTGGCCGTCGATGGGGCCGGTGGCGCGGTCGAGGTGGATGCACTGGTGCGCGCCGTCCCAGCAGGCGATGTAGCAGAGGCCGCAGCCGATGCACTTCGCTGTGTCGATGCGGGCGACGATTTTGTAACTGAGATTGAGATGTTTCCACTCGGTGATGCGCGCGACGCTGGCGCCGCGGAAATCTTCGATCGTCGCGAAGCCTTTTTGTGCCATCCAGTGGCTGAGGCCGTCGATGAGATCTTCGACGATGCGGTAGCCGTAATGCATCACGGCGGTGCAGACCTGCACGGTGCCGCAGCCGAGCAGAATAAACTCCGCCGCATCCTGCCAGGTGGCGATGCCGCCGATGCCGGAGATGGGGAGCGTTGCGGTTTCCGGATCGCTCGCGACCTGCTGGACCATGTTCAGCGCGATGGGTTTGACGGCGGGGCCGCAGTAGCCGCCGTGGGAGCTTTTGCCGTCGACGCTGGGGCGCGGGATGAGCGTGTCGAGATCGATGCCAGTGATGGAATTGATCGTGTTGATGGCGGAGACGGCGTCGGCGCCGCCGCGGAGGGCTGCGTGCGCGATGACGCGAATGTCGGAGATGTTGGGGGTGAGCTTGACGATGACCGGGGTGCGCGCCTTCTCCTTGACCCACGCGGTGATCATCTCGGTGTACTCGGGGACCTGGCCGACGGCGGAGCCCATGCCGCGCTCGCTCATGCCGTGGGGACAGCCGAAGTTGAGCTCGAGGCCGTCGGCGCCCGCGTCTTCAGCCTGCGCGACGATGGTGTGCCACGCTTCGCGCTTCGACTCGACCATGAGCGAGGCGATGACGGCGTGGCGCGGGTAGCGCTTCTTGACGTCGGCGATTTCGCGCAGGTTGTCGGCGAGGGGACGGTCGCTGATGAGCTCGATGTTGTTGAGGCCCATCATGCGCTGGCCGTTCCAGTCCACGGAAGAGTAGCGGGAGCTGACGTTGACGATGGGTTCGCCGATGGTCTTCCACACTGCGCCGCCCCATCCCGCGTCGAAGGCGCGCATGATCTGTTCGCCGGAGTTGGTGGGCGGAGCGGAGGCGAGCCAGAAGGGATTGGGCGAGCGGATGCCGGCGAAATGGACGGCGAGGTCGGGCGGGGGATGGGGCGCGGGTGCGTTGCGCGGAGGAGCGCCGTTGTCAGGCATGGGCGGCCTCGGGCTTGTCGACGGAATCGAAAGTCTGCGCGATGGCGATGGCGGCGCGCTTGCCGTCAGCAACGGCGTCGACGACTTCGCGGCCGCCATTGACGCAGTCGCCGCCCGCGTAATACTTCGGGTTGGCGGTGCGGCCGGTGGGGCGATCGACGACGACGCGTCCGTGAAGCAAGTGGACGCCGCGCACCGAGGAGAGCAGCGCGAGCAGCGGCGACTGGCCGATGGCGTAGATGATCTGGCGGCAATCGAACTGGAAGGCGGAGCCGGCAATGGGCTCGATGAGGCCGCCTGCGCCAACGGTCACCTGCACGCACTCGAGCGAGCGGATGCCGCGGTGATCCGCGTGGATGCGCACCGGCATCACGCGCCACAGGAAGTTGACGCCCTCCTGCTTGGCGTGTTCGTACTCGAAGGAAAACGCGGACATGTGGCGCTCGGAGCGGCGGTAGAGGATGGCGACACGGGTCGCGCCGAGGCGCCGGGCCGCGTTGGCGGCATCGATAGCGGTGTTGCCTGCGCCGATGACGGCGACGCTGTCGGCTACCTCGGGGGGGTGCGCGGTTTTGTACTGCGCGATGAAGGCGAGCGCGTCGATGACGTCGCGATGCTCGTCGCCGGGGATGCCGAGGCGGTGGGCTGGACCGAGACCGACGCCGAGGAAGATGGCGTCGCATGCGGATTCGAGGCGGGCGAGGTCGGCTTCGGAGGTGATCGCCACGCCGGTGCGGAACTCGACGCCGAGATTGCGGATGAGCTCGATTTCCTGGAGGCTGGCGCGCGCGGGGAGTTTGTATTCGGCGACGCCGTAGGTGCTGAGGCCGCCGGGGAGTGCGCGGCGCTCGAAGATGGTGACGGGGAAGCCGCGCTGGCGCAGCTCGGCCGCGCAGGCGAGCGAGGCGGGACCGGCGCCGATGCAGGCGATCTTTTCTGTGCGGTCTTGTGTGGACTTGCGCGGCAACGAACCGCCGGCGGCGTGGAAGGCGTCCATGGCGAAGCGCTGCAGGCGGGCGATGGCGATGGGCTGCTCGTTGCGGCCGTGCATCACGCAGGCGCCTTCGCAGAGGACGTCGACGGGGCAGGCGCGGGAGCAGCTTGCGCCGAGGACGTTGGCGTCGAGGATGGTGAGCGCGGAGCCGCGGAGGTTGTCGCGCGCGATTTTTTTGATGAAGCGCGGCACGTCGATGTGCGTGGGACAGGCCGCGGTGCAGGGGGCGTCGAAACAGTTGAGGCAGCGATCGGCTTCGACGCGGGCGGCCTGGGGCGCGAAGGGAGGGTGCAGGTCGGCGAATTTCGCCGCGATCTCCGCGTTGCCCGGAATGTTCGGCTGCCCCGCCATCGTCACTCCGTTGGGTTGCTGACTCGCTCCAGGGCGTATCGACATATAGCCGAGCTGGCCACCGTTGGAGAAGCTCGGGGAATACAGGGAAATGCAGGTCCGTTCGACTTGCGGCCGAATTGATTGTTGCGTCCAACTGCGGGACGCAACGAATTCGGATGCTTCGCTCAGGATGACAGATTATTTCTATTCAGCAGCTTATCTACAAACTAATCTCTCGATGAAGCCTAGGGTCTGACCAGATCGCCGTACATGTCGGGCCGGCGGTCGCGGTAGAACTGCCAGGTTTTGCGGACTTCGGCGATCTTGTCGAGATCGAGGTCGGCGGTGAGCACTTCGTCCTGGTCGCGCGAGGCCTGGGCGAAGATTTGGCCGCGCGGATCGCAGAAGTAGCTCTGGCCGTAGAATTCGCCGATGTTCCAGGGCGCTTCGGTGCCGACGCGATTGATGGCTCCGACGAAGTAGCCGTTGGCGGCGGCGTGGGCCGGCTGCTCGAGCTTCCAGAGATATTCGCTGAGGCCGGCGACAGTGGCGGAGGGGTTGAAGACGATCTCAGCGCCGTTGAGGCCGAGCGCGCGGGCGCCCTCGGGGAAATGGCGGTCGTAACAGATATAGACGCCGATTTTGCAGAAGCCGAGATCGAAGACGGGGTAGCCGAGGTTGCCGGGGCGGAAGTAGAACTTCTCCCAAAAGCCGGGGGCGACGTGGGGGATGTGGGTCTTGCGGTATTTGCCGAGGTAGTTGCCGGCGCGGTCGATGACGGCGGCGGTGTTGTAGTAAACGCCCTCGTTCTCGACTTCGTAGACCGGGACGATGAGGGCGACGCCGAGTTCCTTTGCGAGCGAACGCATGAGCTGGATGGTGGGGCCCTCGGGGACGGGTTCCGTGGAGTCGTACCAGCGGGTGCTCTGCTCGGCGCAGAAGTAGGGGCCGTAGAAGATTTCCTGGAGGCAGACGATCTGTGCGCCGTCGCCGGCAGCCTGGCGGATCATGGCGACGTGCTTGTCGATCATGGCCTGCTTGATTTGGGCCAGGGATTTTTCGGCAGGCTCCACGTTATGCGCCTGGATGAGCGAACATCGGACGATGCGGGGCATACGGGACGGACTCCCTGAAGTCGTGCGGCGAAAAGGTCCGCCCGGGGAAATGGGTTCGCGGTGGGCGGAATAAGGTTTTCAGTCTAATTGAAAAGCGGGGGGAGGGAAAAAGCGGCCAGGCATGAAGCGGCCAGGCATGAAGCGGCCAGGCATGAAGCGGCCAGGGAAGAAGCGGCCAGGGAAGAGCCGAGCGGCGCGGGGCGCTTTGTTATACTTTTCAGTACAGAGCGACCCGCGTGCGGAAGTGGTGAAATTGGCAGACACACCATCTTGACCCCGGACTCCCCACCACCCTGTGACAACTCCCCGAAAAAGTGAGACTTCCCCTTGTGCTTCATAGGGTTACAGCCATCCTGCGTAGTCAGCGCCAGCAAGTCCCAGTACGCGCCAGTGGCGAAAGGTAGTGACAAAAATGAATACACTGGATGCACTCGAAACGGTGCATTTACTTCAAGCTTAAGTAAGCGGCTGTTCGTTCAGGAAGTCACTGGCAGCTCAAAGCATCGCTTGGTGTCTCAATGTCGAAGCGATGTTTGGTCGCAAGGACAGCGATCCGAGTTTCCTGCCAGAAGCAGTGCTTGAAGAGCTGGAGTTCCCGAACGGGAACCAGTCTCACGTGAGGGCTAGCAGGCTAAGACATCCTGCAGCCTTCCTCATAGCGGCGCGGCGGCGTTTGCATCTCTTCGTTCAGCAGATTGGCCCATCCGTCGTGTCGATGAACTTGTCGCGACAAATCTGAATGGTCCTCAGCCGGAAATCAAGATGAAAGCGAATCAGAGCGCGGGTGCTCACCTCTCCGCGTAGTTGGTGAAGATGTAGTCTCTTGCCGCGACCCTGGTGTGGCATTGGTAGCAGACCTTTTTGCCGAAGGAAGCGTCGGTTCCGTAAGGCGTGAAGGTCCGGGTGGCAGGGTCGTATAGAAACTGCGCATAGCCCCATCCACTGGTTTCAGGAAATCTCTTCGAGTCCTTTTCGATAAAAGAGACCGACGCGAGAGTTGTCGGCACTTCAACGGCATAAGGTGAAACAGGGTTGGGCGCCTTGTCCCACTGGATCTTCACAATAACCGAGCCGTCAGGAAAGGGTTTGCCATTAGCAGGGATGCCCTCCTGGTACGCCTTGATCATCGCCGGGTTTCCGAGAATCGCCTTGATTCCGGTGTCCGTCCGACTGACGGCCACGTCCTGCCATTTCTCGTATCCCCTGAATTCAGAGAATGCGATTCCATTGGGCGCCGTCACCGTGTACTTGTCCTGGTCGGCAAGAGCCGCTCCGGCAAGCATCGCGACCGCACAGAATGCAATCGTCGCGCCCACCCATGTTCTATTCCGAAAACCGCTGCTGCTCCGCATTTTTCATTCCCTCCATTCCTGGTTCGTTGCGAATCCACGAGACGAGCGCTACTGCGCAACTTCGACAATGACCTAAAGTTCAAGTTCGGGACCGCAGGTCGGCTCGCTGCGCGACGCGCGATCGTTGCTTCCCGCTTCGAAACCAGCTATCGTTCGCAACTGGGACATGGCACTTCTCGATTCTGGAATCCGCTCATGAGGCCTCCACGCCTGACTCCGGATATTGAATCTTCATTCGGAACCCGCTCCATCAGGGCTGTGGCGCAGATCACCCGCTTACGCGCCCGGTGCACTCTGGACTTCACCGTCGTGGTGGAGAGATCGAGCGTGCGTGCCAGCTCTTTCATGGAGCACTCCTGCTTCAACCAGATTGAAAACGCGGTGCGCAGCGCGGGCCGGAGTTCGCGGACCGCATGCCAGGCACGGTTACATCTCTGGCGTTGATCGAAAGCCTGCTCGGGATTCAACGCCGTGTCGTGGACTTCGAAAGATAGAGAATTCTCTTCCGACTCCGAGGGCAGGTCGAAGGGAACCTCGGCCAGTCTGCGGTGCCTGCGCAAGACCATCAGCGCGGAATTTGTGGCGATCTTCGTTATCCATGTGGCGAATTGAGCTCTTCCCTGAAAGGAGTGGAGCGCCGTATACGCACGAAGAAATGTTTCCTGCAGGGCGTCTTCCGCATCTTCGCGGTTTCGGGTGATGGACAGAATCCGCCTGCAGAGCCGGCTCGAGTAGCGATTCTGTAGCTCCTCGAACGCGGCGTTCGATCCCGCTCTCGCGGCTGCCGCCAACTCCATATCTTCGCTGACAATGTCCTCGCTGCGATGCCGCTTATGAGAAGTATGAATACAGCTGGAATGCATCACCGGCCTCCGTGGAACCGAGCCTTGAGAATCGCTCCCCTCTTCTTGCGCTTTCGAAGCTAGCAGGGGTTCGTTCAAGCTCGGATCAACTGGAGTGATTAAGCCAGATACCGGAGACGGAATCTATTGGACGAAGGTATGGATCGATACTTTTGTATGCATGGATGAAAAGCGGCCGTGCCGGTCATGCCCGCTCTTCGCGGCGAGCGCTGGGGACCAACGTTGCCGAACGAACCGCTAGTCTTGCCGCGGCGAACGAGAAGTTGAGGAAGGAGATCGATGATCGAAAGCGACGCCGAGCACGCTTTGCGCGCCAGCGAGATCAATCAGAACCCGCCAATAGTCTTCGTCGCCGACGACGACATCTCCGTTCGCGAGTCGCTGGAACTGCTGCTGAGCCATGAAGGCCTTGGCATCGAGACATTCGTCTCCGCGCGAGAGTTCCTCAATCATCCGCGTTCAACCGCACCCAGTTGCCTGATCCTTGATTTATCCCTTCCGGTCTCAACGGTCTCGAGCTAGAGAAACGTGTCGCGATGGAACGCCACGAGATGCGCGGTCGAGTTTCTGACCAAGCCCTTCAGCGATGAAGTTCATTTGCAAGCCATTCGCAACGCTCTGGAGCGCAGCAGGGAACTGCTTGAGCGCGACACCGAAATCCGCGCTTTTAAAGCCCGCTACGCGCGCCTCACAGCTCGCGAGTACGAGGTGATGGCGCTGGTGGTTGTCGGCCTTCCGAACAAGCAGGTTGGCAGCGAGCTCGGCATCAGCGAGATTACCGTAAAAGCGCATCGTGACAGCATGATGCGAAAAATGAAAGCGAATTCTTTTGCCGAATCGGTGAGCATCGCCACGCGCCTTCGTCTCACGCGGCTGTCAGCATCATCCGCTATGTCTGTGGTCCGGTAGGCTCCGAGCCCACTACGGGTGGCGCGTACATTGCCGTGCGACTGTTCCACGCAGCAATGCGAAAGTATCGCTCGATACCTTTGTCTCATCTTCTCTCCGCAGACTTTGGCGCTCGCGATCATCCCTATATGTGTGTCCCCGCTTGCGGCATCGGGAGGGAGTTCCGCCATGAAAGCAGATCGACATCAACGTGAGCTGAACGATGTGCCCGCGCGGGCGCGGGAGGTGGCCGCCGAGGCAATCGGGATTGATGGCCACATCGACACGATCCAACGGGTTCTGGTGATGGGAGAGGATCTGGGCAAGCGAATGACCGTGGGCCATGTGGACTTTCCCCGGTTGCGCGCTGGCGGCATTCATGCGCCATTCTTTGCCTTCTGGGTGCCGACCTATTTCCCCGGCGCTGAGGCAGTCCGGCGTGCGCTGGATTTGCGGGATGCGATGGAATCCGTGTTTGACCGGCATACAGACCAGATCGAGCTGGCGACGACTGCGGCAGATATCAGGCGCATCGTGAGGTCGAACAAGATTGCGGCATTCCTCACCCTCGAGGGAGGACACGCGATCGATGACGATCTTCGCGTCCTGCGCATGTTTTACCAGCTGGGAATTCGGTCAATGACCCTGACTCACTCGCGCAATAACAACTGGGCCGACTCGTCCACCGACATTCCGGAGCACAACGGACTAACGGATTTTGGCAAAGATGTTGTACGCGAGATGAATCGTCTGGGGATGCTGGTCGACCTCTCCCATGTCGCAGACAAAACGTTCTACGATGCGATCGCAGTTACCAGCAAGCCGGTTATCGTTTCCCACTCGTCTATGCGGGCGATCTCCAATGTTCCACGCAATGTTTCGGATGACATGCTGCGGACGCTCGCAAAGAACGGCGGCGTCATCGGGATCAATTTCGGCGAAGGATTCATCAATCAAGCGGACGAGCATGCGCTCAACGCCGACATCAATGCGGAAACCGGCGGCGTCCCGCTCACCGGCAGGGCGCTCGACGACCACGCGGCAGAGGATGTGCGCGAGCTGTTCGGAAAGCGACTGAAGGTGGTAGCCACGATCGAAGACGTTGGAGATCACATCGACCACGCGGTCAGGATCGCGGGCGTCGAGCACGTCGGAATCGGCAGTGACTTTGACGGAATTTCGGGCCCGCCAAACGGCCTGGATGACGTCTCCAGAATGCCGGCATTGGTCGCTGTTCTGCTCAGGCGCGGATACAAGGTACCCGAGCTAAAGAAAATCCTCGGCGAGAATTTTCTGCGCGTGATTCGTGAGGTAACCGGGAAGTAGAGAGCTCTGGTTTACGCCTGCGGAGGAAGGCGCGGCACGCGCCGGAAAGCGGAGCCGCGAAAAGAAGGCCTTTTCGCAATTTCCACTCTGTAGTAATCAAGTTCGAAAGGAGCTATCAATGTACGCGGTCGAAGTCGCAAAAAAGAGCTATGAGATGCCCCCGCGCGAGGGAATCAGCATTGCGCATTTTCTCACCGTCGCCGACATCAACCGATCGGCTCACTACTACGAAAAGGTCTTCGGCGCTCGCATTCTGAGTCTGGGTGACGGCAACGCGCACGCTTACCTTCAGCTTGCGAATATCTGGATGATTCTGAACGTTGGCGGCGGCCCGACCCCGGATAAGCCGACGGTAACACTCAGCGTCCCCGACCCGAATCACATCAACAGTTTTCTGAATTTCCGCGTTGCGGATATTCAGGCTTGCTACAAATTATGGAAAAGTCGAGGAGCGGAGTTCATCACCGAGCCGATCCCCAAGTACGGCGAGATACGCTGCTACATACGCGATCCTGACGGCTACATCATCGAAGTCGGACAGAGCACGGATCTCACCCACGGCTAGCCCCCCACGCTGAGGCTGCAGCTTTCGTATCCGGTTTAAAGGGGATACGCAACGGAAATGCCTCAATCTTCGCGATGATCATTGTGTACTCCCGTGCCGTTCTCTACGCCGCCGCGGAACTCGTCTG
>JBARMS010000009.1:0-34159 GCA_049802575.1 Acidobacteriaceae bacterium
CTCCGCCGAAGAGCTGCGCCATTGCCGCGACGGCGAGTGGGTCCGCGCCGCCGGCTGCATCATCGCCCGCCAGCGCCCCGGCACCGCCAAGGGATTCGTCTTTCTCTCCATGGAAGACGAGACCGGCATCGCCAACGTGATCGTCACGCCACAAATCTACGAGCGCAACCAGGTCGTCGTCACGCGCGCCCGCTTCTTATTAGTCGAAGGCCCGCTGCAGAACCAGGACACCGTCATCCACGTCAAGGCCGAACGCCTTACACCGCTGAGCGACAGGGCGGTGGAAATCCACTCCCACGACTTCCATTGAAGAAACCTACTGCGCCGGTCCCGGGCAGGCATCGCTCAGCGTTCCGTCCAGGCCCTCGTGGTCAATGCGAAACGCCAGAGCCGGCCCGCTCGCCGTTTGCGTGATCGTGAAGACGTAGATACGGTCGTAATCATCGCCGCGCCAGTCCGGCACTTTCAGTGGATCCCCCCTGTACCGCAGCAGCATCGCCCGCGCAAATTCGTTCAGTTTCTCGTGCTCCCACGCGATGAAAATCAGCGCGTTTGCGTAATCCGGCGCCGTCACCGCGGCTTCGAGCTTCGCAACGTTTCTGAAGCCGATCTCTGCGTTCACCGGCATGCCCAGCGCAATCGCCGTTGGCTCAATCGTCACGAGCGGACGCACATAGGAGTAATCGGTGCGGCTCCAGTCGTTCACCTCGGCCGCCGGATCGGGCGCAAAGATCGCATCGGGCTTCCCGTACCGCGCCAGAACTTTGGGCAGCGCGAGCGCTCGGTTCAACCCTTTGCAGTTCAGCTGCCCCAGCCCTGCCGCCGGCTTCTCGCCATGCCGTACCGCGACAATCGTCTCCTGCCCGTTCCCTCCGGGCGCGCTCATCCACAGGCAACACAGCAGCAGGAAGCCGGCAAGGGCAATCGCGGTTCTGTTTCTTAGCGGAGTGCCCTTGCGTTCGCCATTCACTGCGCCCCCTTCAGCTTTCGGTTAAAGAAGTCCGCTTCCAGGCCATACGCCGTCATCCACGAGCGATGCATCAGAAACCCGTGAATCTCGTCGGGGAAGACGTGCTCCTCGAAGGGCGTGCCCTGCGCGCGCAGCGCCGCCGCCAGCCGCACGGTTTGCGAGAACTGCACGTTGCGGTCGTCGTCGCCCTGGATGAGCAGCACCGGCGAGCGCCACGTCTTCACATCCGCCAGCGGCGACGATTCCCATGCCACCCGCGCCGCGTTCGTGTCGGCATTGGGATCGTACTGGGGCTGCCAGATATTCATCTCCAGATTCCAGTCGTGGACTCCGTGAAAGTCCACGCCCGCCGCGAACAAGTCCGACGCGCGCGCCAGCGCCAGCGCCGTGAGATAGCCGCCATAGCTGCCGCCCCACACGCCAATCTTCGCGCCATCCACATCGGCTCGCGACCGCAGATACACGCCCCCGCCCATCACGTCGTTGAACTCGCTCGCCCCCGCCGCGCCATAGTTGAGCGCCTCGCGAAAATTGAGCCCGTAGCCGATGCCGCTGCGGTAATTTACGCTCAGCACGATATAGCCGAGGCTGGCCAGATACTGATTCTCCGCGTAGGCATTCGAGTAATAGTCCATGTAATGCCAGCCCAGCAGCATCTGCCGCCGCGATCCGCCGTGGAAAAACACAATTGCCGGATGTTTTGCTCCGTCGCTCGCCGAAGCCGGCAAAAATAACTGCCCATGGATCAGCAATCCATCCGACGCCGAAAAGATCACCTGCTGCGGCACGGTCAGCTTTGCCGCAGGGAAATCCGCCGGCATCATCTGCGGCGCCACATCGTGCAATTCTCCGTTTGCACCCAGCACCGCCGGCCGGATCGGCACCCGCGCGTCCGCCCGCAGCACCGCAACCGTGCCATCCGGTTCCATCGCGGGAATCACTTCGAGCCCATCGCCGTGCGTCAGCTCGCGCGGCGAATCACCGTCAGCGGCCACCTCCCACAAATGCCGGCGATCGATGTCGTCCTGGTTCGATGAGTAGACGAGCGTCTTCCGATCCTTGCTGAAGGCCACGTAATCCACTTCAAAGCTGCCCGGCGTCAGGTCCGTCGCCGTTCCGCCGCTCGCCGCCACGGAATACAAATGCAGCCAGCCCTCGCTCTCCCACGGAAAGACGATGTGGCCATCCGCGCTCCAGTAGAGCTGCTGGTCGGCCTCAGTCCCGTGGAAGACGCTGCCCATCCCCTCATGCGCGTGCCAAATTTCGCGGCCGGCGCCGGTCGCCACGTCCGCCACGCGGATCGCCCACGGCTGCGCTCTCCGCCGCGGTTTGAAGTCGACGCCCGACGTGTCCGGCGGAATGCGCGCAAACGCAACCTTGCTGCTGTCCGGCGACCACACCGGGTGCACATCGAGTTCCGTCGAAGGATCGAGATACCGCAGCGCTGTCTCTCCCAGCGAGTACACGCCCACGAACCCGTGGTCGCCGCGGTCGCTGGTGAAGCCGAGATATTTCCCGTCCGGCGACCAGCGCAGCGATCCCAGATCGCCGCGCGTGTGCAGCAACTGCGCCGGCTTCGCCGCTGTGTCGCGCAGGTTGAGCGTCCATATTTGCCCATCGCTCAGATAAGCCAGCGTCGCGCCGTCCGGTGAAACCTGCGGCTCGCGCCCCTCCGCGAGCTCGCGCGCATGGCTGCCGTCGGCGTTCACCATCCAGATTTCCTGTTTCACTCCGCCCGGCAGCAGCGCGGGATTCGGCGACGGCTTCTCGGGGAATTCGAAATCGCCCCCGCGCACATACACGATGCTCTGCCCATCCGGCGTCCACGCCATATCGCCTACGTCGATGCCGTCATCCGCATCGTCGCTCGTCACGCGGCGCACCGCGTAGCCCGAGCCGCTCTTCTCCGCGACCCAGATGTTGCGCTTGCCCTCCTGGTTCGCGATCCACAGCAACGCGTCGCCCTTCGGCGCAGCCTGCAGGCCTGAGCAGAACGGGGCGCTCATGACCTGTTGCAGCGTGAAGCTCTGCGCGCCTGCAAAAGCGGCACCCATCAGACCTGCGAACACGATGGCGGCGAAGCGCTGGATCATCGAATCTCCTCTTGCGTGGGAATTGAGCCATTATTCCTGTCCGCCCGCGCCATGACAACTGCCTCGCGCCGCTGCCGGGGCTCTATACTCAGCAATTGTGAGCACCGCGCCCAACTCGCCGCGCACCGCGGAGGCCCAGCTCGGCTTCTCCTTCGAGTCGCCCGTCACGCGGCGCATCTGGAAGGTCGGCGACCTCGTCACCGAGGTGCGTTGCCACGTCGAGCGCGAGTACGGCGACCTCTGGGTCGAAGGCGAAATCTCCAATCTGCGCGCGGCTCCTTCCGGCCACACCTACTTCACGCTCAAAGATGGCGACGCGCAGCTGCCCGCGGTGCTCTTTCGCCGCCAGGCATCGCTGCTGCGCTTCAGGCCCGCCGACGGCCTGCACGTGCTCCTGCGCGGCAAAATCTCCATCTACGAGCAGCGCGGGCAGATGCAGCTGGTCGCCGAGTTTCTTGAGCCGGTCGGAGCCGGCTCGCTGCAAATCGCCTTTGAGCAGCTGAAGGCGCGCCTGGAAGCTCGCGGCCTCTTCGATCCCGCGCGCAAGCGGCCGCTCCCCGCGTTTCCCCATTGTGTCGGCATCGTCACTTCACCCACGGGCGCCGTCATTCGCGACTTTCTCAACATCGCCGGCCGCCGCCACGCCGGTCTCGATGTTCTGCTGTATCCCGCCGTGGTGCAGGGGGATGCCGCTGCCGCCGAAGTGGCTGCCGGCATCGCGTATTTCAATCGCACCCGTCAGGTCGATGTCATCGTCATCGCGCGCGGCGGCGGCTCGCTCGAAGATCTCGCTCCTTTCAATACCGAACTGCTGGCCGAAGCGATCGCCGCCTCCGAGCTTCCCGTCATTTCCGCCGTCGGCCACGAAACCGACTTCACCATCGCCGACTTTGTCGCCGACCTGCGCGCGCCCACGCCGTCCGCGGCGGCCGAACTCGTCACTGCGGCCCTGCACAATGTTGCCGAACGCATCCAGCTCCTCGATCAGCGCCTGGTGCGCGCCTGCCGCTATCGGTTGATGCAGGCAGCGGGCGCACTGGCGCGCGTGCGCGTCGAAGCCATGCTGGTGAAGGAAATGGATCAGCTCCGCCGCAGGCAGCAGCGCGTCGATGACCTGAGTCTCCGCATAGAGTCGCGTTGCCGGGCCGGTCTGCGCCTGCGCAGAGAGCACTTGCACGAGTTGCTCACGCGCCTCACGCGCCAGGATGTCGCATCGCGCCTTAGTTTGGCGCGCGCGCGGCACTCGGCGCTCGACACCCGCCTGGTCCGGGCCGCGCAGGAGCAGTTGCGCCTCTGCCACGAACGGGCTGCGGGATTATCGCGTCAGTTGAGTGCGCTGTCGCCGCTCGCCGTGCTCGAGCGCGGCTACGCCCTGGTGTACGACGATTCCGGTACGCTGATCAAGACGAGCATGAACGTCGCCGAGGGGCAGTCGATCGTCGTCCGGCTCGCGCGCGGACGCATCCGCAGCCGCGTCAGCAGCGTCGAAGAAGAACCTGGGGAGCTATGAGAAAGCTGTTTGGCACAGACGGGATTCGCGCAGTTGCCGGCGAAGCCCCGCTCGATGCAAAAACCATCTACGCCGTCGGACTCGCGCTCGCGCATCAGCTCAACGGCACGCATCCCCATCCGCGGGTCATTCTCGGCATGGATACCCGCGAGTCGAGCCAGTGGATCGCGGCGACCCTGGCTGCCGGCCTCGCCGCCGGGGGCGCTGGCGTTGAAAATGCGGGCGTGGTCACGACCCCCGCCATCGCCTGGCTCGCCCGCCGCCATGGATTTGCTGCGGGTGTCGTTATCTCCGCTTCGCACAATCCCTGGCAGGATAACGGCATCAAGGTTTTCGGCAGCGACGGTTACAAATTACCGGATGAAACCGAGCTCCGCATCGAAGCCGAAATCTTCCGGCGGCTGCAGAACGTCGACCAACCCCCCGTCGCGGCTGCGCCCGGCGTCAGCGAGCAGTACCGCGGGGATTACGAGGGTTTCCTGCGCTCCGCCGTTCCCGGCCTCACCCTCAACGGTCTGCGCGTCGTGCTCGACTGCGCCAATGGCGCGGCATCGGCCATTGCTCCGGAGTTGTTTGCCCACCTCGGCGGCACCATCCATCTCACCCATGCCGCTCCCGACGGCCGCAATATCAACGCCAACTGCGGCGCCCTGCATCCCGAGGTCGTGGCCGCCGAAACCAAAAACCTCAGAGCCGACCTGGGCGTCACCTTCGATGGCGATGCCGACCGCGCCATGTTCGCCGACGCGCACGGCAGCGTCGTCAACGGCGACTCCGTCATGCTGCTCGCTGCCCGTGACATGAAGAAGCGCGGCCTGCTCCGCAACGATATGGTCGTCGCCACCACCATGTCCAACATGGGCCTCGAAGCCGCGCTGCGCCGGGATGGCATCCGCATGCTGCGCGCTCCCGTTGGCGACAAATATGTGCTCGAGCGCATGCTGCAGGAGAATGCCTCGCTCGGCGGCGAACAGTCGGGCCACATCCTCTTCCCGCATCTCGCCACCACCGGCGACGGCCTGCTCACCGCTCTGGTCGTCCTCGATGTGATTCGCCGCTCCGGCCGCCCGCTCCATGAGCTGATCGCCGACCTGAAGGTTTTTCCCCAGGTCATCGTCAACGTGCGCGTGCGCGAGAAGAAGCCGCTCGAAGCAATTGCCACCGTCGCCGATACAATTCGAGACGCCGAAGCCGAGCTGGCCGAGACGGGCCGCGTCGTCGTCCGCTATTCCGGCACCGAAGCGCTGGCTCGCGTCATGATCGAAGCCGAATCCGAGGAGGCGATGCGCCGCCACGCCGACCGCATCGCCGCCGCCATTCGTGTGGAGTTGGGTGCATGAAGCGGCGAGGCCTCATCGTGAGCTGCACCTCGCTGACCGCACCTCGCTGACCGCATCACCGCCGACCGCATCTTAGCTGCCTTTACAGATCTCTCCAGTTCGGCCCGATGCCCACATCCGCCGCCAGCGGCACGCTCAGTTCGATCACATGTTCCATCTCGTGCCGCACCAGCGCGCTCACTGCATCCACTTCCTTTTCCGGCACGTCGAACACCAGTTCGTCATGCACCTGGAGCGTCATGCGCGCGGCCAGCTTCTCCTTCGCTAATCGCGCGTCGATGCGGATCATCGCCAGCTTGATCAGATCCGCCGCCGTTCCCTGCAGTGGCGTGTTAATGGCCGTGCGCTCCGCGAAGCCTCGCTGATTCGCATTGCGGCTCTGGATGTCAGGAATCGGCCGGATGCGCCCAAAGATCGTGCGCACCTTCTGCTCGCGCCGCGTCTCCTCCAGCATGCGATCGATATACGCACGCACGCCTTCATACCGCGCGAAATACTTGTCGATGTACAGCCGCGCCTCATGCTGATCGATGCCCAGCTGCGCCGCCAGCCCAAACGGCGAAATCCCGTAGACGATCCCGAAGTTCACCGCCTTGGCGCGGTTGCGCGTCTCCTTGTCCATGGTCTCCGCGGCCACGCCAAATACCTCCGACGCGGTCAGGGTATGGATGTCCTCTCCGGTCTGGTAGGCGCGCGTGAGCAGCCGATCGCCCGAGAAATGCGACAGCAGCCGCAGTTCGATCTGCGAGTAATCCGCCGACAGCAGCACGCACCCCTGCGGCGCCACAAACGCAGCGCGAATCTCCCGTCCCAACTCCGTCCGGATCGGAATGTTCTGCAAATTGGGATTCGTCGACGACAAGCGTCCCGTCGCCGTGCCCACCTGATTGAACGTCGTGTGCACGCGCCCCTCAGCATCCGCCAGCAGGGGCAGGGAATCGGCATAGTTCGACTTCAGCTTGGCCAGCTGCCGGTATTCAAGCACGAGCCGCGGCACCTCGTTGTGCGCGGCCAGTTCTTCCAGCACGTCCTGCGCCGTCGAAATCACCTTGCCCTTGCCGTATTTCATTGGGCGCGGCAGTCCCATCTTGTTGAAGAGCACGTCGCCGAGCTGCTTGGGCGAGTTGATGTTGAAACGCTGCCCTGACCGCGCGAAAATCTCCTCGCCCACGCGCTGCATGTCCGCCGCCAGCCGCTCCGCCATGCGCCCCAGCACCCCGGAATCGATGCGCACGCCGGCCTTCTCCATGCCCAGCAGCACAGGCACCAGCGGCCTGTCGATCTCTTCGTAGACACGCCTCCCGCCGAGCGCATCGACTTCTTCGCGCATCTTCGGCGCCAGTTGGTGGACCGCATGGGCAGCTTCGAGAACTTGCCGGTCGCCGGATTCCCGCAGCGCCCGGTCGCCGAACCGCGCCGCCACATCCGCCAGCCGATGCGTGGCGTGCGTTGGATTGATGAGATACGAGTAGAGCATCACGTCATCGGTCGCGCCGCGCAGCGTGACGCCGCGTCCCTCCAGAAAACGCAACGCCGCCTTCAGGTCGTGCACGCGCTTCGGAATCGACTTGTCTTCAAGCTGCGTGCGCACCGCATCCAGAGGAACCAGCAGCGCAGCGTCTCCCGCGGCCACGCCGATGCGGCACACCTGAGCCTCTGCCTCGCGCTCGCAGGCCGCGTCCGCCGCCTCGGCCAGATCGAGCAGCGACATCGTCTTCAGCTCCGGCTCTTTCTCCTCCAGCGCCTCCGTTTCCTGCTCGGCCACCTGCTCGCTTGCCGCCTCCAGCTCGCTGGCCGGCAGCGCGAACGCAAAACCATGCTCTTTGGCCTGCGCCACGAACGCGGCAATCTGCTCCGCCGTCGGCGCATCCACGTACTCCGCCGTTGCGGGCGTGTCCGGCGGAGCCAGTTCCCGCAGCAAGGTCGTGAATTCCAGCTCAGTGAACAGCGCCCGGCACGCAGCGGCATCGGGGGCCTGGGTCCGCATCGCCTCCAGATCCAGCTCCAGCAGAACTTCGCAGTGGATCGTCACCAGCTCCTTGCTCAGCAGCACTGCCTCGCGATTATTTTGTAACGATTCGCGATACGTTTTCCGCTTGATTTCTTCTGCGCGGTCCAGCGCCGCCTCCACGCTCCCGAATTGCTGGATCAGTTCCACCGACCCCTTGTCGCCGATCCCCGGCGCGCCAGGAATGTTGTCGATGGTGTCGCCGCGCAGCGCCATCACGTCAATCACGCGCTCCGGCGGCACGCCCAGCGTCTCTTCCACCTTCGCGCGATCGAGAACCAGGTTGTCCTTCACCGGATTCAGCACCTTCACCCGGTCGTTCACCAGCTGCATCATGTCCTTGTCGTTCGACACGACATACACCGGATGCCCTGCCTCCGCTGCTTTGCAGGCCAGCGTGCCGATCACGTCATCGGCCTCATACCCTTCGGCCAGCAGGATTGGAATGCGGAACGCCTCCAGCGCGCGCCGGATGTAGGGAATCTGCTGCGCCAGATCCGGCGGCATCGCCTCGCGCTGCGCCTTGTAGCCGCCGTACTCCACTTCTTCAAACGTCTGCGTCGCCGCGTTCAGCTTGCGCAGCACCATGCTCTTCGCGCGCTCGTCGCGAAATACCGGTCCCGCCGGATCGAACACCGCCGCGAAGAATTCAGGGCTGAAATCCCGCCGGAGCTTATTGATCATGTTCACGAACACGTAGGTTGCCGCCGTCGGCACGCCGGTGCGCGTCGACATCGGCCTCTGCCGCTGCATCGCGTGGTAAGCGCGAAAGATGAACGACATCGCGTCGAGTAAGAAAACCACGGGTTTCGTCGATTGATCGGCCATCAGAAGTCGAGTGTACCGCTTCTATCGGGTGCCCCATTCAAGCCCGCAGCTGGCTTGCGTGGGTGCGCGTCATGCGCCCAGGTCCTCCGCATTCTGTGGCCCGCGGCCAGTGGCCTCCGTATAATTCCCGCACGGAGACCTGCACATGATGAAGTACCTTCTGCCGATGGCGCTGGCCGCGGCGTCGCTTCCGGCCTGTCTTGCGCAAGCCGCGCCTGCTCCTGCCGACCAGCCGCTTTCCGCGATCCCCTATTCGCCTTCGCTCGATCTGGCCGACATGGATCGCACCGCCGACCCCTGCGTCGACTTCTATCAGTACGTCTGCGGCGGCTGGATGAAGAACAATCCCATCCCCGCCGACCAGGCCTCGTGGAGCGTCTATGCCAAGCTGACGAATGAGAATCGGCAGCTCCTCTGGGGGATCCTGGAGCAGGACGCGCAGCTCACCAGCCGCACCCCCGTCCAGCAGAAAATCGGCGACTACTACGCCGCCTGCATGGATACCGACGCGATCAATGCCCGCGGCCTTGCGCCTCTGCAGCCGGAGCTGGACCGGATCGCTGCGATCCAGACCCGCGAGCAACTGGCAGCGTTCCTGCGCGCCGGCGCGGACCAGCGCGGTCTCTACTTCCTCAATGCCGGCTCCGAGCAGGATCCGAAAAACGCCGGCATGATGCTCGTCGGCATCGGCGCCGGCGGCCTGGGCCTGCCCGATCGCGACTACTACACCAAGACTGACGCGAAGAGCCAGGAGATTCGCCAGCATTACGTCGCCTACCTGGCGCATCTGCTGGTGCTCGCCGGCGAGCCGCAGTCGCAGGCCGATGCCGATGCCGCGTCGACGATGAAGATTGAGACGGCTCTCGCCAACGCTTCGCTCACGCGCGTGGAGGAGCGCAATCCCTACAACCTTTACCACCCCATGAAGATCGCCGACGTCGATGCCCTCGTCCCGGCGCTGCAGGTGAGCGCGTACCTGCGCCAGGAGAACATTCCCCCCGCGGTGCTCGGCAATGTCGATGTCGGACAGCCGAAATTCATGGCCGCCCTGCAGAACGAATTATCCGGGGAGCCTCTCGACCATCTCAAAGCCTACCTGCGCATCCACGCGCTCAACGCTGCGGCTCCGTCGCTTTCCACGCCCTTTGAAGATGCGCAGTTCGAGTTCTACGCGAAATACCTGCGCGGCGTGCCGCAGATGCAGGCGCGCTGGAAACGCTGCGAGGGTCAGGTAGACCGCCATCTCGGCGAAGCGCTCGGCCAGGAATTCGTCGCGCGCGACTTCGATCCGGCGACCAAACAGAAAGTCACTGTAATGACCGAGCAGATCGAGCAGTCGATGCAGCAGGAAATCGAAAACCTCGACTGGATGAGCCCCGCCACGAAACAGGCCGCCATCGCCAAGCTGCACGCGGTGCGCAACAAAATCGGCTATCCGGACAAGTGGCGCGACTACTCCACGCTCACCATCGAGCGCGGCGACTACTTCGGCAACGTGCTGCGCGCCCACGTCTTTGATGAGAAGCGCGACTGGGCCAAGGTCGGCAAGCCGGTCGACCGCACCGAATGGGGCATGACGCCGCCCACCGTGAACGCCTACTACGATCCGCAGATGAACGACATCAATTTCCCCGCGGGCGTGCTCCAGCCCCCGCTCTACGATCCAAAGGAAGACGACGCGCCCAACTACGGCGACACCGGCAGCACCATCGGCCACGAGCTCACCCACGCCTTCGACGACGAAGGCCGCCAGTTCGACGGCCAGGGCAACCTGCGCGACTGGTGGACGCCCGCCGACGCGAAAGGCTTTGAAAACCACATCAATTGCCTGCGCGATCAGTTCGCTTCCTACGTCATCGTCGACGACATCCACATCAACTCGAAACTCACCAGCGGCGAAGATACCGCCGACCTTGGCGGCACGCTGCTCGCGTATGAAGCCTGGAAGAAGCAGACCGCGGGCCAGCAGCTGGAGAACCAGGACGGCTTCAACCCCGATCAGCGCTACTTCATCGGCTTCGCGCAGTGGGCCTGCGAGAACGAGCGGCCGGAGAATCAGCGCGTCAACGCCATCACCGACCCGCATTCGCCGGGCAAGTATCGCGTCAACGGCATCGTCGCCGATCTGCCGCAGTTCGCCGCGGCCTTCGGCTGCCACGCCGGGCAACCCATGGTCGCGCACAAGGCCTGCAGGATCTGGTGAAGATGGGTGAATCGTCGGGTGCCCCACATCTGCGCGGTGTTCGCAGATGTGGGACTCCGCGCAAACACGACACCGACTCACGATGACGCGATGAACATGCAGTCCCCGTACGAGAAGAACCGATACCGTTCCCGGACGGCATGTTCATACGCGCGGAGCACATTCTCGCGTCCTGCGAACGCGCTCACCAGCATGAGCAGCGTCGACTGCGGCAGGTGAAAATTCGTCAGCAGCGCGCCAACCACGCGAAATTCGTAACCCGGACGGATGAAAATCGAGGTCGCCCCGGAGTGCGCCGCAAATTCCGGTCCTGAACTCGCGCAGTGTTCCAGCGTCCGCACCGTCGTCGTCCCGGCGGCAACAATCCGCCGCCCCTCGCGCCGCGCCCGGTTCAGCGCCTCCACTGTTGCCGCTGAAAGGCTGTATCGCTCCGCGTGCAGATACACGTCTTCCACGCGATCGACGCGGACGGGCGCAAACGTCCCCAGTCCCACATGCAGCGTGACCGTCGCGATCTCGACGCCGCGTGCCCGAATCGCCGCCAGCACCTGCGGCGTGAAGTGCAGCCCTGCCGTCGGAGCTGCCACCGATCCCCTCTCCCGCGCATAGACCGTCTGGTAGCGCTCGCGATCCCCCGGCTCGTCTTCGCGATGGATGTAGGGCGGCAGGGGCATGTGCCCGAGCTGTTCCACCACGCCGAAGAAATCCGCCACCGGCGCAAACCGGATCGTCCGTTCGCCGAAATCGCCATGAGCGATGACCTCCGCCCGCAATTCGGCTCCAGCCTCGTCGTCCGCGGCGCGCCCAGCTTTCTCGTGCTGAGGCAGGAACACCAGCGTCTCGCCGGTGAGCACCTTGCGTCCCGGCCGCACCAGCACCTTCCACTCCCATTCTGAGATCTGCTCGGCCAGCAGCACCTGCACGCGTCCTGTCGTTCGATGCTGCGCCTGCGTATGCAGCCCGCCGCGACGCGCGAACAGCCGCGCCGGAATCACCCGGCTGTCGTTGAGCACCAGCAAGTCGCCGGCCTGCAGCAACTCCGGCAGCTCGCGAAACTGCCGATCCGCCCACGCGCCCGTTGCGCGATCGAGCGCGAGCATCCGCGCCCCAGCACGATCCTGCGGAGGTTCCTGCGCAATCAGTTCCGGCGGTAAATCAAAATCGAAATCCGAGACCAGCACTCTGCGATTCTACTTTCCGCGTCGGCGCGACACGTGCTCTTCCGCCCATCGCCGGGCTCGCTCGAGAGCCTCGTTCAGTTCCTGCCGCTTCGCCTCGAGCGCAGCGGCATCCGCATCGGGAGCCTCCACGCGGCGCGCCCAGCTCACCACCACCCGCGAAAACGGCTTCGGCACGAGGAACCGGTCCCAGGAACGCATCGTCCACGCGCGCTCCGGCAGCAGATAGAAGCTGCCGATCGGCTCGCCCGTCATCTGCGCCAGCTTGACCGGACCAATCTTCGTCTCGTAAATCGGCCCTCGCGGACCATCCGCCGTGAAGACCACCGGCTCGCCGCGCTCCAGCACTTCGCGCAGCGCGATCAATCCTGCCGCGCCGCCCCGCGAGCTCGACCCACGCACGCTGCCGTACCCCAGCAGCCCCAGCGTCCGCGCAATCAGCTCGCCGTCGAAGCTCTGGCTGATCAAAATGGAGCAGCGGAATTTGCGGAAGTACCATCCCGCCGGCAGCGTGCAGCGGTGCCAGAAGCAGAAGATGCCCTTTGCGGGTGGAGTCTCCGGGCGCGCTCCCTCTTCCGCGATCACCTCGAAGCGAAGCGTCACGCCGATCAGCGCCAGCAGCAGCGCCGTCGCGCGCGGCACAATCGCCAGCGCGATTCGTTGGCCCAACGTAAAGCGCGGAGTCACGCTTCCGATTGTAGACAGATGCCGCAGGAGAGAGGTCACAAGCCAAAGGCCACGGAAGGAGCATCCCGGTGGCAGCCTTTTGCTAAACGTCCCTCGCTAACAGCCTTTCGCCAAAGGTCTCTTGCTGCATGTCGTGCGCCGCTACTCCCCGTTCCCGCTCGTCGTCACGGGAACCGGCGCATTCTTCGGCGTCGCAATATAGCCCTGCACCTGGTTCTTCGCAATGTTGTTCACCACCAGCTCGTACAGCAGGTGATCCTTGCCGGTATAGAACTGGATCGGCTCATCGAGGTTGCGGTCCTTCTTCTGAATCTCCTTGTCGTCCGAGTAGACCACCAGCGTGAACTTGCTGTGCTTCTCATCGGACTTCTTCAGCTCCAGCGCCACCGTCCCCACCGCCTGCTTCCTGCCCTTATTCAGCGTGAACTCGTAGATGTTGCGGTCGCCCAGGTGTTTCAGGACTTCGAGCTCTTTTCCGTTCGTCGCGATCAGCCCGCTCTGCACGCCCAGGTCGCCCTTCATCGATTGCATCTGCGCCTCGGCGTTCTGCAATTCCGTTTTCGTGGCGCTTAGGTCGGTCTTCACGCCGCCTACATCGGTCTTCACGCCGCTCACGTCCGACGAGACGGAGCTGATCTGCTGCTGTGCTGCCTGCTGCTCGTTCTCAAAACGCTTCGCATCGGCCTGCTGCCGCTGCAGCAGCTCCTTCGCCCGATCGTCGAGTTGCTTCTCCGTCAGGCCGAGCCTCTGGCCCAGCGTCTCCGAAGTCACGCGCAGCCGCGCATTGGTCTCTTCCAGCGCCGATGCCAGCTTTGCGTTCTGGTTCTGCGCCGATGCCACCTGCGCCTCCGCCGCGGTCAGCCGTCCCGCGAGCGAATAGCTCCACAGCAGCCCCCCCAGCGCCAGCAACACCGCTACGCCCAGCAAACCCAGCAACAATCGCGAGTAACTTCTCTGTACCGGGGCCTCCGTCTCCTGTGCCGCAGCTTCCGTTGTCTCGCCCATCGCAGCCTCTCGTCCTTTCCCCACCATCAACGCACAAAGCGTATCCCCTTTTTCCTGCTGCCGCAAATAACCTTTGTGCTCAGCCCCTGCATCTCTCCGGGCCGTCCGATAATCTATCTCGTATGCCGCGCTATCAGTACCGCGAGATCGAGCCGACCCGGGAAGCCAAAGAAGTTTTCACCCGCTGGATCGATTCGCTCGACGACGAATTCTCCCGCCATCAAAATATCGCCCTCCGCGCAGAGATCGTCCGCGACAACCTGCATCAGCTCATGCTCGGCCGTCCCCACGGTGGACGCCTCAACTTCACGCTGACCACCGAGTTGCCCTTCAACGTCCTCCAGCTCTCGCTCGATCCCGCCAATGTCACGCTCGAGCCTGAGTACTACGGCGACATCGATGCCGACCGCTATGCCCTCATCAAGCCGCTGGTCTGGTTCTGGCGCATGTTCGACCGCTCACCCGTCGCCCTGAACCACTGGCTCGGCTTCCGGCTGCGCGCCATGCTCGGCAAGCACATCTTCAGGAGCATCGGCATGAACGTGAAGATCTACCACGGCGTCGAGTTCACCTTTGGCTACAACCTCACCCTCGAAGACGACGTCATCATTCACAATCATGTGCTGCTCGACGATCGCGGCGAGCTGATCATCCGCAAGGGGACATCGATCTCCGAATACGCCGCCGTCTTCTCCCACGCGCACGATCCTGTCGAGGCCTGCATCATCGAACATCGCCGCACCGAAGTCGGCCCCAACGCGCGCGTCACCTACCGCTCTCTCGTCATGCCCGGCGTCACCATCGGCGAAGATGCCATGCTGGGCGCGCAAGCCGTCGCCACGCACGATCTGGAGCCGCACTCCATCGCCGGCGGGGTCCCCGCAAAGAAGATCAAGACGAAAAAAGAAGCCACACGGCTGACGGATGAAACTCCCGGCGCCGCCGCGCACGCAGAAGGCCCCTGCGCCGAGCTCCCACCGAACGAATGACGATTCCGGGTGCCCCATGTCTGCCTCGGCGAGACATGGGAGCCCACGCCTTTCGCGTTTGCGCGAAGCGCGTCCGCCTGGACGGCTAGTCCGGGTGCCCCACATCTCCGCGCGGTTCGGAGATGTGGGATTCCGCGCTTCTTCCCGCTCATCCGGTTCTCCCGATCCCATCTCATCGCTAACTGCTGATTGCGAACCGCCAGCTGCCACCTCCTGGCCGTCTCACCCCCTGGCCGGCTCATCCCTGGCCACTCTCCCCTGATACCATCGAATCGACCCAATGGACCAGCTGCATCTGCTCCTTGCAATCTTTGAATTTGTCGTGCTCGTGTTCTCGCTGAGCCTGCACGAGGCGGCCCACGCCTGGACCGCCAACCGCCTCGGCGACCCCACAGCGCGCATGCTGGGCCGCGTCACTCTGAACCCGGTCAAGCACATCGATCTGGTCGGCACCATCATCATCCCGCTCTTCATGCTCTTCATGCCCGGCTACGGACGCTTCCTCATCGGCTGGGCCAAGCCCACGCCGGTTACGCCGCGCAACTTCAAAAACGTGACCCGCGATGACATCCTCACCACGCTCGCCGGCCCGTGCAGCAACATCGTCGCGGCCATCGGCGCGACCATCGGCCTGCTCGTGCTCTCCAAATCCAGCGCCTATGGCGCGGCCATCGTGCATCAGCTGGCCGGAGGGCAGGGCCTCGATCCCGCTTTGGTTTCCGCCAGCCCCACCCTCCTGCCGCTGGCGCTCATTCTCTACCTGGCCGTCAATCTCAACCTGGTCCTCTTCGTTTTTAATCTGCTGCCCCTGCCCCCGCTCGACGGTTCCCACGTCATCCGCCACATGCTGCCCTTCAACGCGCTGCGCGTTTACGATTCCCTCGGTCTCATCGGCCTCATCCTCATTCTCTTCGTCGGCGTGCGCGTTATCGGCTTCGTCGTCAATCCCATGCTCAACACCATCGATCACGTTCTCCTGTTCTTTTAAAAATCCGGAACGAGGAACCTATGCGAAGCAAAGGTATTCTCAGAGCAGCAGCACTCCTGGCCGTGGCCGCCGTGCTTTCCGCTGAAGCCCAAACTCCAGCCGCCGCGAAGCACCCCTTCACCGCCAAAGACTGGGCGACTCTGCGCAGCGCGGGCGCATCCGCCGTCTCGCCCGACGGGACCATCCTCTACGAGGTCACCTTCGGCGCCGAGCAGGGCCCCACGCATCGCGAGTGGTGGACCATCCAGCCGGACGGCACCCACGCCGCCAAGCTCGACCTGCCCGAAGACTTCTCGCCCATGGGCTTCACGCGCGACGGCCACAGCCTCTACGGCTCGTGGAACGTGAATCACCTCGCCCAGTTCGCCATCTTTCCCATTGCCGATGGAAAAGCCGCGTCCGTTCCCACGACCGTCGTCCTGCTGCCCCGCGGCATTGACTCGGCGGTGCCCACGCCGCAGGGCGACCGCTTCGCTCTCGTCGCCGATCCGCGCCCGCCCAATACGCTCGACGATGTCCGCCACGTGTGGGAGCCCGATCAGCTCAGCCTCTACATCGTCCACGCTGATGGCACCGGCGGCGCGTGGTGGTGCCCCTCGCTGCGCAACATCAGCGGCGGCGTGGAGGGCGGCGGTTCCGGCGCGCTCGCCTGGAGCGCCGATGGCCAGTCGCTCGCCGCGCTCTCCGGCCTGCCCCGCATCGGCCATCACAATGTGTCCACCGACATCGACGTCTGCTCCGCGTCCGGCGCGCGGCACGTCGGCACCGTTGCGAACACCGTCTCCGGCCTTGCCTGGTCTGGCAGTCCGTCTGGTGGCGGCCAGAAGCTCCTGTTTCTCT
This sequence comes from Acidobacteriaceae bacterium, assembly GCA_049802575.1. Classification (GTDB taxonomy): domain Bacteria; phylum Acidobacteriota; class Terriglobia; order Terriglobales; family Acidobacteriaceae; genus Palsa-343. Next base: position 16,640 of record JBARMS010000009.1, read on the forward strand.
CCACGAAATCCGCCGTCCTCACGCCCGAGCACGTCTACACCATTCCCGCTTCCGGCGGCGACGCCGCGGACGCCACGCCGGCTCTCGACGGCACCGCAATGGAAATTGCCGGCGATGCAAGCGGCAAAACCTGGGTTGTGGTCGATCGCGGCGTCCGCACGGAGGTCGACGAGTTCCACGATGGCGCCCTCAAAACCGACTACCAGTGGCCCGGCGGCATTGTGGGCGGCGTGCCCGTCAGTTCGCCCTACACCGGCGCCAGCGAGCAGCTTGCCTTCAGCGTCAGCGATCCCACGCACGCGCGCAACATCGCCGTTCCGGAAGGCGACCATCTGAAGCGCATCACCAGCGAGGGCGACGCGCAGCTGGCCAGCGTAGCGCTGGGCGACGTCCGCGATGTGCACTGGACCAGCAAAGAGGGCATTCATCTCGAAGGCATCGCCACTTTCCCTGCCGGATATGTCGAGGGCCAGAAGAGCAGATTTCTCGTGCTGCCCCACGGCGGTCCTGAAGCCAACGACGAGTTCACTCTCGACCCGCTCGCCCGCATCATCGCCGGCCTCGGCTATGTCGTCCTCCAGCCCGAATACCGCGGTTCCACCGGCTACGGCGCCGACTTCCTCGCCGCCATCTATCAGCACTTCGGCGATCGCGCCTACCAGGACGTCGACAGCGCCACCGACTACGCCATCGCGCAGGGCTGGGCCGATCCCAACAAGCTTGCCATCTTTGGCTGGAGCGCCGGCGGCTTCATGACCTCATGGACCGTCACGCAAACGCAGCGCTACAAGGCCGCCATCGAAGGCGCGGGCATCACCGACTGGGCGCCGTTTCTCTGGACCAGCGACATCCAGCAAATCGATTACGACGCGCGCTGGACCGACGAGGACCCCGATGCCTTCCGCAAATTTTCCGCCGTCGCTTTCGCGAACAACGTGACCACGCCGCTGCTCATTCTGCACGGCGAAGCCGATCACCGCGTTCCCACCTTCCAGGGCATCGAATACTTCCAGATTCTGGCGGCGCGCGGCAAAACGGTGCGCCTGGTCACCTATCCCGGCTCGCCGCATTTTCCCTTCCTGTGGCAGCAGCGGCTCAACGTCTTCCAGGAAATAGCCGACTGGCTCGCGAAATATAATCCGTAGCCGGGCACGGAACCGGCCTCCCGGCTCGCTATCGGATGCGCTCATGACCAGAAAATTCGCATCAATCCTCAGCTACGCAGGCGTGCTCACTGCGGTCTCCGCAAACTTTGGGTGCCCCATGTCTGCGCGGTGTTCGCAGACATGGGATTCCGCATCGCTCCCGTCCGCTCAAATCTCCAGCAGCCAAGGCTCAACAGCTCCGCAGTCCTTCACCGCCGCCAACGGCCAGTTCCTCCTCAACGGCAAGCCCTTCCAGATCATCTCCGGCGAAATGCACTACGCTCGCATTCCCCGCGCGTACTGGCGCGATCGCCTGCGCATGGCCAAAGCGATGGGCCTCAACTCCGTCACCACCTACGTCTTCTGGAACGCCCACGAGCCGCGCCCCGGCGTCTACGATTTCTCCGGCAACCTCGACGTGGCTGAGTTCATCCGCGAAGCGCAGCAGGAGGGCCTCTCCGTCATCCTGCGTCCCGGTCCCTATTCCTGCGCGGAATGGGAATTCGGCGGGTTTCCCTCCTGGCTGCTCAAAGATCCCACCATGGTCGTGCGGTCACGCAATCCGCAGTTCCTCGCCGCCGCGCGCGCGTGGCTCCTGCGCCTCGGCCACGAAGTGGCCCCGCTGCAGATCGGCAACGGCGGCCCCATCATCGCCGTCCAGGTCGAAAACGAATACGGCAGCTACGGCGACGACCACGCCTACATGCAGGCGATTCGCCAGGATCTCGTCGATGCGGGATTCACCAAAGCGATGCTCTACACCGCCGACGGCCCCGAAGAAGTGCCGCGCGGCAGCCTGCCCGATCTGCCGGTCGGCATCAACTTCGGCCCCGGCGACGCGCAATCCGGTTTCGCTACGCTGAAGAAGCTGCGCCCCAATGGCCCCTTCTTCAACTCCGAATACTGGGACGGCTGGTTCGATCACTGGGGCGCGCCGCACGCCCACACCGATGCCCACCAGCAGGCCGCCGACCTCGACTGGATGCTGCGCCAGGGTTACTCCGTCAGCATTTACATGTTCCACGGCGGCACCAGCTTCGGCTGGATGAACGGCGCCAACTCCAATGGCAAAAACTACGAGCCTGACGTGACGAGCTACGACTACGACGCCGCGCTGGATGAGAGCGGCCATCCCACGCCGAAATATTTTCTCTTCCGCGACGTGATCGCGCGCGCCACCGGGAAAACCCCTCCGCCCGTGCCCGTTCCGCCCGCGCTCGCGGCCATGCCGGCATTCACCCTCACGCGCTCCGCATCGCTGTGGGACAACCTGCCCGCGCCGGTTCACTCCGACGATCCGCAGCCCATGGAAGCGCTCGATCAAGCTTACGGCTACATCCTCGATCGCACCGTCATCGTCGGCCCGGTCACCGGTGCTCTGTCGATCGGCGCCGTGCACGACTTCGCGCAGGTCTACGTCGACGGCAAACTCGCCGGCGCCATCGATCGCCGCCTCAATCAGACTTCGCTCCCCCTCGACATCGAGGCCGCCCACGCCGATCTCGACATCCTCGTCGAAAACACCGGCCGCGTGAACTTCGGTCCCGCACTCCCCGGCGAGCGCGTCGGCCTGCTCAACGGCGTGACGCTGGCCGGAAAACCGCTCACCGGCTGGGACAACCTCTCGCTGCCCATGCTCACGCCGGGCTCGCTCGCGTATTCCGCCGCGCCCTGTTCCGGTCCCTGCTTCTATCAGGGCGCCTTCACCGTCGACCACCCGGCTGACACGTACCTCGACACCAGTTCCCTCGGCAAAGGCGAAGTCTGGATCAACGGCCGCCCGCTCGGCCGCTTCTGGAACATCGGCCCGCAGAAGGCTCTCTACCTGCCCGCGCCCTGGCTGCACGCCGGCTCCAACAACATCGTCATCTTCGATCTCGACGGCCACCCGAACCCAACCCTGCGCGGGCTCGACCATCCCGTGCTGAACGCGCCAGTGCCCAGGTCTTGAACACCGGGTGCCCCATGTCTGCGCGACCTTCGCAGACATGGGATCGCGCGCGTGATCCGTCTCCGCGCCTGCTGCACACTCGAATCCGATGACGCAATCGCACCGGTGGGCCTGCCTGATTGCATCGCCCTAAAAACACAAATGCGGGAGTAGCTCAGCTCCCCCCCGCATCCGTCTCTACACGCTAAACGCTAAACGCTACACGCTACACGCTACTTGCGCACATGCCCCATCCGATAGACAATGCCCACCGAAATGGCGAACTGCTCTTCGAACCCGTTGTTCCCGAAGTTCGTCAGCGTCGCGTCCGGCGCAATCCGGAAGACCAGCCGCGGCGAGCGATTCAGGTCGATCGAGCCGCCCATCACCGCCGCTTCGGTGAACTGATTCGAAAACAGCCCCAGATACGCCGGGTTCACACTGCCGATGGCGCTCTGAAAGTCTCCATAGGCTCCGCCCACGAAGGCGTGCAGCATCATCGACGCATGTTCGTTGCTCAGCAGCCGATACTCCGGGCCCGCGACAAACATGTGCTCGCTCACAAAAGGCCCGCGGATCGGGCCGCCGTTCGAGCCGCCGCCCGTGCAGCTGCCGCAATTCGGCGCCACGCCGCTGGTGCCGTAGTAGCCGCGCACGTTCACGCCCACACCCCATTTTGCGCCCAGCTCGCGCATCGCGCGCGCATCGAATCCGCCCAGATTCGCGCCCTGCAGCAGGTGCGGACCCGCGTCGAAGTGCGAGTACGCCAGGCCCCCGTAAAACTCCCACGGATAGTCATAGCGAACCCCCGCCAGCGGCGCCGGCGCGGGCAACTGCGGATTCGGCTGCGGCGTCACTCCCTGATCCTGCGCCTGCGCCCCCAGACTGAAACCGGCGACCAGTGCCGCCACTGCCAACCAGCGCTTACCCTTCAACAGACACAACCTCCAGCGGCTGCACAAAAAGCCCCACGCCTCTGTACCGCCTCGCAAAATTTCTCGGCAAACTCTAAAGATACATGGACGAACGGCATCCTGTCGCCGTCACCACTGCTGCGCGCCGCAGCAACCTGCAACCTGTACCCTGTAACCTGACATGCGCGATCCCATCCAGCTTTCCGGCGCCTTCGATTCCCTCGAGGCCATGATGCAGGCGGGAGCCGATGCCGCCGTCCGCCTCGCAGCCGAAGACCACGGCATGACGCTGGACTACTCACCCGAATCGGTTGCGCGCCTGGAAACCGTGCTCGCCGCGCGCACTCCCGTTCCCGACTCCGAGCTCGAATCTGCGACCCGCCTCTGGGGAGCCTATTTCGGTGAGGTCTTCCGCCGCCGCTACTCCGGCGAGTGGATCATGGCGGTCTATCCGCGCCAGCCCGGCGCCGAGCAGCTCGGTCCTGACGCCGACGTCGCCATGCCCGCCCTCGACATCGCCGGCTCGCACATCTACCCGCTGTTGAAGGTCTCCCGCCGCCTCACCCTCGGACCCTCCGAGGATCTGGCTTCCTTCTACGCCAAAGTCTCCGCCGCTCTCGACGCGCGCCAGGGCAGGGAGTCCAATCGTGCCGGCTGATTTCCCATCCGCGCGCCCGGGGCCCGCATCTGAACCACCAGTCGCACGCAATCCGGGCAGGTGCTCATGATGGTCGACGAAGAATATGTGCGCAATTTGATCCAGGTGCTGAATACGCTGGAGACCGTCACGCGCGAAATCATTCTCCTGCAGGAGCTGGCTGCTCGAAATCTGGGGCCTGAATGGCGCGAGCTGCTGGAGCCGCTGCGCGAGGATCCCGAAGTGCAGCAGCAAATCACGGAAGAAATGGCCTGGATCGTCGACGCGAAGTACCGCCTGCAGGAGTCGCTGCGCAAATTGCAGCAACGGGACCCGACTACGCCGCCCGGCAGCCCCGTCAATTGACGCTGTCCTCTCTCGACGGGGCTACCTGTCGCGCCGGCATGCTTCGCACTGGCAACGCCGCCGCAGATAGTCCCACGAGTAAATCCCGCTGGCGTGGCCGTCGTTCCACTTGAAGCTCATCGCGTAATTGCCCACCGGCTGCGACGACTCCGGCCGTGCCGGCGCCTGATACATCGGCAGCAGCGTGGCCGGCTTCGCCCTCGGATCACCCGGCTCGCGTCCCTCCGCTGTGCGCTCTTCGTGGCACGTTGCGCACGGGCAAGCACGGCGCAGCCACGCGAAGGTCCACCGGCTGCGATGCCCATCCTTCCACTCAATCTCCAGCCCCTCGCCGGTCGTCTGCAGGACGCGCACCTTCACCGGCGTCACCGCGTCGCGGGGCAGCTCCGCCGCGGGCGCGCTGCGCGCCTCTTCCGCGCTGACGATCTGGATTCCCTCATGACTCATCGGATTCCTGCAGATTCCGGACGGGCCTTTCGCGCCAACAGCCGGGTGACCCACGTCGGCGCGGTGTTCGCAGATGTGGGAAAGAATCGCTAACAAGCCGTTCGCTGACAGCTCTTCCGCTGACCGGTCCCGAGCTGACCGCCCTCGAACCGGCCGGCCTTCGCTGTCGCGCTCGAGCGCGGCTCAGGCCGACTGCAAAAACGCCACCGACTGCAGGCTCGTCACCTCGAACCGCTTGCGGCAGCGAATATTCGTGCACGCCACCAGGTCGTCCTGCCGCACCATATACGACTGCGCCTTGGCAAACCGCGCGCGATCGCGTTCGTCGGCGTGTTTCGGCAGCTGCGCCTTGCGCGTCCGCACCAGCCAGCGAACCTGGTATTCGCCCGCCTTCCCGCAATGCGGGCACGTCAGCGTATGGGTACGCTGTTCCGATTTTTCGTCGAAAAATTCGCGTTCATCCATGGCCCAATGACTCCGCAGTAAGTATTTCACATCGCCGGGCGGCAAAAGTGCTACTTTGTATGAACATCTCCGCCCCGTCACCTCAGGCCCATGCCGAAAAAGCGCTCCAAAAAGAAGACCTTTTCCGCGGTCAGGGCCGTCAAGGCCAATGCCCGCGCGCGCGTCGGCCAGCCTAAACCGGAGCGGATCATCCCCCCGGAGCCGCGCGAGGCGAAGCGCGGCCGGAAGCACCCGGAAACCCTCGCCCATCTCCTTGCGGAGGAACGCTAGCATGCCCAGCGCCACCGGACTTGGCGGAGTCTTCCTCCGCGCGCGCGATCCCAAAGCCCTCTACGCCTGGTATGAGCAGCATCTCGGGCTGCCCCACGCCGACGAAGGCGGCTTCGTCCTGCCTGCGGAGCGCCAGCGCGCCGTCCTTGCGGTCGCCTTTTTTCCGCAAACATCGAAGTATTTCCCCGTCGAGCAGCCCGCCATGCTCAATTTCCAGGTGGACGACCTGGACGCGCTCCTCGACCGTATGATTGCCGCCGGAGTCGCCGTCGACCCAAAGCGCGAGTCCGCCGACTACGGCAAGTTCGGCTGGTTCACCGATCCCGAAGGCAACCGCGTCGAGCTCTGGCAGCCCCCCGACAGTCCCGCCTGAAATTGGATGGGGATGTTGAATCGGGTACCCATCTCTCCGCGGTTTTCGGAGATGTGGGATTCCGCCGCACCCGCACAGATGCGAAGCGCTCCGCCTGGACGGCCAGTCCCGGAGAGGGTGCGGCCGCCGGTGCTATACTTCTGCGCATGATCGTCTCGAGGGGGTTCTCGCTGGCATTCGGATCGAGTTTGGGCCTCTTGCTCTTACTCGCTGGAACGTCGCCCCTCACCGCGCAGTCCGCTGACAGCGCGCCCACGGGCCGCCAGGTTTACGTCGACGACCACTGCCAGGTCCTGGCGTCCGGCTCCAGCCAGTTCCAGGCCGATGCCGACGTTTGCCACTTCGACGGGGCAGGCATGCAGCGCTCCTCGCACATCGCGGCAAAAGAAGTGGACGGCATTCCCCAGCACACCCTGGTCAATGTCGCCGAACAGACCTACATGCTCCAGGACATCGAGTCCGCGCCAGTCGTTTTCGTCGTCGCCCAGCAGGTGCCCGAGGGCTGGCACGTCGACTCCGACCCGCAACCGGTCCAGGTGAAGAACAACGTCGCCATCTTCCGCGTCACCGCCCAGCCCGGACAAATCGTGCGTCTGCATGTGGGTGTGGCTCACGAGACGCCCATCGCTGAGGCCGCCGCAGGCGAGCTGTAGGGTGTATCGACATATAGGAAGGGCCGGCGACGGCCCCGTCCCTCCGGGTTGCGGGAAAAATTCGGCCATACTTCGTTGTCGTCCTCGACAGTGGGGCCGCCACAGCCTTCGCACTCCGCCTCGTCTGGCCGAATTTTTCCTGCGCAACGCCGACCATCCCTATATGGCGATACACCTGGAACTCCTCAGTCCCCGCTCGGCATCCCCGCTGCCGCATTGCTCTTCACCGCCGGCGGCCTGCCTCCCTGCAGATACATCTGGTACTGCGTATCGACGATGCCCAGGTTGCGCGCGAATCCCAGCCGCGCCTGATTGAGCGCGAGCACGCTGCTCACATACTGGTTCTGTGCCTGTGCCAGCGTCGACTGCGCCTCGGCCACCGGCAGGTTGTCGGTCACGCCGGCGTTGAAGCGTTGCTGCGTCTGATCCAGCGCCGTCGTCGCCAGATCGATGTTGCTCTTCGCCACCTTCACCGTCTCTTCCGCCGTCTCCAGGTCCAGCATGCTGTCGCGCAACTGCTGCTCGATCTTCACCGTCAGGTCCTGCATGCGCGCGCGAATCTCATCCAGTTGCGCCTCGGCCACATCATGGTCGCCCCGAAATTTCGCCTCTTCGAAGATGGGCACGCTCAGCGTCCCCACAGCCGCAAACGTCTCGTGATAGATGCCGCCCGAGATCCCCGTCACGCCCCAGTTGCCGTTGAACGTAAGGGTAGGGAAGCGCTCATGCGTCGTCGCTCGCCGCTCCAGTTCCGCCACGCGCAGCTCCTGCTTCAGCATCTGGAAGTCCTGCCGGCTGGCGTACGCTTCCGTCCGCGCGGCATCGATGCTCATCGGCTGCAACTCCGCATAGGGCGCTGAGTCCGTCAGTTCAATCTGCTGATCCGGATCGAGCCCGATCTCCCGGTTCAGCGTGATCTTCGCCTTCTCAAAATCGTCGTCGGCCGCAATCACCGCCTGCGCCTGCTGCTGGTATTGCACCCGCGCCCGCAGCTCGTCCAGATTGGCCGCCGTCCCCGCCAGATGCTCCTCGTGCGCCTGGTTCAGCAGCGTCTGATCGGTGTTCAGCAGGGCCCGTGCGTAGTCCGCCTGCGCCTTCGCCGCCAGCGCCTGCAGGTAGCTGTCGCCCACGTTCAGCACCACCAGCCCGCGTGACGACTGCGCGTTATAAAACGACGCCTTCTGCCCCGCCTGCGCCGCCCGCCAAACGTCGTAGCCCGCCCAGTTAAAAAGCTCCTGCGAAAAATTCACCTGCCCGATGGTCGTATCCACCTTCGTCACCAGGTGGAACGCCGTCCCCTTCGGCAAGTGGCCGGCAAACAAATAAAAGTCCGCCGGATGAAACCCCAGAGCCTCCAGGTTGTATTCGTGCACCCCGGTCTCGCCGTGCAGCGACATATTCGGCAGCAGCACATTGACCAGTTGCAGCTTCTCCGCATCCGCGGTCTTCTGCTCGGAGCGTGCCAGCGTCAGCGCCAAATTATTTTCAATGCCCATCCGTATCGCGTCGTCCAGCGACAACGGGCGGACTCCGGACGCCAGCGGCGCAGCCTGCACGCTGCCGGCATACGGGTTGATCGCCGAATTATTTGGATTGCTCTGCGCCATTGCGCATGCGCCGCACACCAGCGCGCCCAGAGCCACAACGACTTTCTTCATCGGCAAATCCATCGGAACGCTTCTGTTTAGATCAGGATAACCGCTGATGGTTGCCAAAATGTTCGACTTCCGATTTCTTCGCGTCCATGTTGCGGCTCCCCATGCACGCTGTCCCGGAAGATGTTGCTAAAACGTGTTTCTACGGGCAAAATCAGCATCCTGCCGCAGTATTTATGTAAGCAACACCCCCACAGGGGGACACATCGAAATGGGCAGAGGCTGTTCAGCCTCCCGGGACCGAGTCGCGGGGAATCGGATCTCACACGGCGCGTGGTGCCAGAAAGCGCCGCCATTACAGGAGGAGCCTCGTTATGCCGGCTCAGGAAGCAAATCTGCTTCCAGTCGAGGAAGATAATTACCGGCCCAGGCTGTCAGCGACCCTGGTCCATCCACTGGGTGCGGCTGTGAAGAGGGAATCGAAATCCGAGGTCTTGTTGCTGGGAGGCGCGGCTGTCTCGCACTCTGACGTGCGTGCCGCAGCCCAGCGCGCCGGCCTCGACTGCCACATCGAAGTTGCCGACAATCGGCGCGCGTTTCTCGACAGAGTGCGCCGCGGCACTGCGTCGCTTATTCTGGCCAGCCCCGAGCCTCTTCCCGATCTCACCCTGGGAGAAGTCCTCGAGGACGCCCGCCAGACCCAGCCCACCACGCCGGTTGTCGTCATTGGCGGCGCAGCGTCCGAATCCGAATCGCTGCGCGTCATTCGCAGCGGCGTCACGGAGTATCTCGAAACCTCCCAGCTTCAGCACCTCCCCTCGGTGCTGGCGCGCGCGCTCAAGCTTCGCGAGTCGTCAACCGCGCAGATCCGCACGCAGGTCGAGCTCGACCGCGTCGCCACCATCCTGCGCGACAATCAAAAGCTGATTACCGTGGGACGCCTCGCCGCTTCCATCGCCCACGAGATCAACAATCCGCTCGAAGCGGTGACGAACCTGCTCTATCTGCTCGGCGAGGAGCGAGGCCTGCCCGAATCCGCCCGCGGTTATCTGGCCCTCGCCCAGCGCGAATTGGAGCGCGTCGGCCAGATCAGCCGCCAGACCCTCAACTTCTCCCGCGAAACCACCGGTCCCGTCCGCACCCACATCGACGACCTCATGGAAGAAGTTCTTTCCCTCTACAGCCGCCGCATCGCGGAAAAGAACCTGCGCGTCGAGCGCCAGTACGATTGCCCGGAAGAAGCCATCGTCTATCCAGGAGAAATGCGTCAGGTGCTTTCCAACCTGGTCACCAATGCGGTCGAAGCTTCGTCGATGCACGGCCGCCTGCGCGTCCGCATCCGCTGCACGCGCAGCTGGTCCGATCGCGGGGTGCGGGGCATCCGGGTTTCCGTCGGCGACAACGGCAGCGGGATCTCGCCCGACGTGCAGCGGCGCCTCGGTGAGGCGTTCTTTACTACCAAGGGCCAGCGGGGCACCGGCCTCGGGCTTTGGGTCACCCGCTCCATCGTCCACCGCTATGGCGGCGAGATTCAGCTCCGCTCCTCGGTTGCGCCCCAGCGCCACGGAACCGTGTTCAGCATCTTTCTGCCCACCAATCTGCGGCCCACGATGGTCGGGCGCAAGCCCGTTCCCGCCGAAACCGGCGCCGCGACGCCGCAGCCTCTCGATCCCACGGGAACTCCCCGCAGGCGCTTCGATGAAGGCTCCGCGCAGCGCGTGCGCATCGAGGAGCCCCCGCCCAAACGCCGCGCCAACGGCGACTGAAAGCCCTTCCGAAACACCGCTTAGACATCAACACCGCTTAGACATCCGGCGCGCAATCCTCGTCGTCCGCCCGGTGCTTTTTCCGGTAATCCGCCAGCACCTTTTCAATGTGCTTGTTGGCCGCCGCCAGCGGATCGGGCTTCGGGCTGGCATCGGTGTCCGCGCTGTCGCCCGCATTCGTCTCGTCGGAATCGGCCGTCGCGGCGACGTCGGGCTGGGCGGAATCGAGGCCCATGTGATCCTGGCAGTGCTGGTCCCCGGCATCCCGAAATTTGAGCTCCGGATAGTCCTTCAGGCTCACTCGTTCGCCGAGACACGGGACAAAATAGTGGCCCACAATATTGCCGAGAACATCGTCGCCGTCCCCGGTCACCATGAATTTTTCCGCCTGAGCCGGGCGGGCGGCCAGCCCCACCGCAACAACCACCATCATCGTCAGCATGCAGGCTCGCTTCATCGCTTTTTCCTCCTACGGCGTCACATTGGTGAACTTCAGGTCCGACCGCAGCAGCGTGTACACATGCTCGGCCGGAACCATTTTGGGGCCTTTGGGTCCCAGCGGATAGCAGTTGGGGATGGCGAATACGATAATCCGGTCTTTGGTCTCGAGCAAGAGAGCCACCCGCCCCGCCTCGCTCAGCGCCTGCAATGCCTGCGGCGTCTTCGCGTCGGAAGGCAGTGCGGCCGCGTTCTGGGGCGGATGCGCCCCGGCCATCGCTGCCTCCGTCCTGGGCGCCGCAGCCGTCGCCGCTGATTTCCTCGCAGCGGACTTCGCCGCCGCATTGGGCTTCGCGGATGGATCGTGATCCGCCGGCGTTGCAGCCGCATCCTTCAGGAGATCGTCGCGAAGGGCGAACTGAATCCTCCCTGACGGACGGCAGAATCGCAGGAGAAGTTCGTGCCGCGCGGCTGCCCGGCTCACCCCGAACAGCACCGGAAAGGCCGCCAGCATCGCCGCCAGCATGATGCCGCCGCGCACTCTTCGACCCAGGTACGCGAACATGATGAGCGTCAGCAGCACGACCAGGGCCAGCCCCGCCGGGCTTTTCAGGCCGTTATACGAGCGCATGAAGTAAAACTGCGGCGACAGGTCCAGCGATTCCAGCGTCACCCCGAATCCCTGGTAGTAAAAGAAGTACGAGAAGATGTACCCCGCGAAATAGCAGTAAACTGCCGCGATCGAAAGGATCGTGGCCGACGCCCCGAAAAGCGTTGGCTCCTGCCCGGTCCTGGGAGCGGCGGCTGCCTTCAGCCTTGCGGCCAGCGCGCGCGCGCGACTCTTGACGCCGACAGGAATTGGCTCACCTCGGAAGATATGCGGACTCTACCCGCTCCTCGCTGACTCCTGCATCCTCGCTTTTAGCTGTACCGCAGCCAGCGCATCATCTCCGGCAGCGTCGCGCGTTTTCCGTACATCAGCACGCCCACGCGGTAGATGCGCGCCGCCAGCCACACCATCCCCAGCACCGACCCCGCCAGCAACGCCACCGACAGCAATATCTGCCAGTACGGCGGCATTTGCGCGCAGATGCGCATGTACATAATGATGGGCGTGAACGGCGGCAGCAGCGACATCACCACCGAGAGCGTCGATCCCGGATTGCCGAGCACGTACGGCAGCATCACCACGCTCACCACCAGCGGCGAAATCAGGATGAAGCTGAACTGCTGCACCTCCTGCTCCCCGCTCACCGTCGAGCCCAGCGCCGCGGCCAGCGCGCTGTACAGGAAGAACCCGAGCAGGAAAAACACGGCGAAGAAGATGAGCTCCGGCTTCGTAATTCCCAGCGAGCTGAGCCCGTGAATCCCCTGGTTTGCCGCCAGCTGCGATCCCGCAAAGCCCACCACCAGCAGCGTCCAAATCGCCATCTGCGTCAGGCCGGTCGCGCCCACGCCCAGCAGCTTCCCCATCATCAGCTCATCGGCCGACGCCGATGACAGCAGCACCTCAAAGATGCGCGACGTCTTTTCCTCCACCACCGATCGCGCAATGTTGATGCCGTAAATCAGCACGGCGGCGTACAGCACCAGGATCAGCATGTACGCGCCCGCAAAGCTGCGCTCCGTATCCGACGCGACCACCTGCCCGTGCTTCACCTGCTTGGTTTCGAGCTTCACTTCTTTCGTCAGCGCCTGCACCTGGCTGTCGCTCACGCCTCGCTGCAGCAGTTGCTCCCGCACCACGCCGTTGCTCACCGCATCCGCCATCTGCGCTTTGCCGATGAAATCCGTCGAGCTGCCCGAGATCCACGTCGCCCTGGGAATCGCCTGCCCCGGCTGGTCATCGATCAGCAGATATCCATTAATCTGTCGATCGCTTACCTCCTGGTTCAGCCGCGCCAGGTCGGCATCCGTGGGCGGCGCAACCACCTCTACGCTCTTCGGGCTGTGCTCGCGTCCCTCCAGCCCCGCCTTCACCTGCTCGGCCAGCACAGGATTGTTCGCCACCACCGCCAGCTTCTGCACGCCGGCTTCCATCTTTTTGCCGCCCAGCCCGCCCAGCAGCGCGATCCCGCCCATCCCCAGCGGCACCAGAACTGTCGTCACGCGAAAGATCCGGCTGCGCACCCGCTCCAGATATTCGCGTTTCGTAATCAGCAGCGTGTTCCTAAGCATCGGCGCGCCCTCCGACCGTCTCAATGAAAATCTCCTCGAGCGACGGTTCCACCAGCTCGAACTTCGTGATCGTCGCCGTCGCCGCTGCCGTGCGCAGCAGATCCTGCGCATCCGCATGCGACTTCAGCCGGATCTCCGCATGCCCCGCATAACTCTTGTACTCCGCAATGGCCGGATGGCTCAGGAACTCATCCGCGCCTTCGTACTGCACAATCACGTGGTTGCGCTCGTATCGCGATTTCACCTCGCGCATCCCCCCGCTCAGCACCGCCTCGCCGTGATTGATCAGGCAAATCGAGTCGCACAGCTTCTCCACCTGGTCCATGCGGTGCGTCGAAAACAGAATCGCGTTCCCCTGCTTCTTCAGCTCCAGCAGCGTGTCCTGCAGCAAAATCGTATTCACCGGATCCAGCCCCGAGAACGGCTCGTCCATGATGATCAGTTCCGGATCGTGCAGCAGCGTCGAGATGAACTGAATCTTCTGCTGCATGCCCTTCGACAGCTCCTCGGTCTTCTTGTTGATGGAGTCCGCAATCTGCATGCGCTCGCACCAGCTCTTCGCCCGCCGCCCGGCTTCCGCCGCGCCCAGCCCGCGCAGTTCCCCCAGGAAGACGAGCTGGTCGATAATCTTCATCTTCTTGTAAAGGCCGCGCTCCTCCGGCAAGTAACCCACGCGCTGCAGCGACGCGCTCGCCCATGGCTTGTTGAACAGTGTCACTTTGCCGGAATCGGGCAGCGTGATGCCAACAATCATGCGGATCGTCGAGGTCTTGCCCGCCCCGTTCGGGCCCAGCAGCCCAAACATGCTTCCCGCTTCAATCTTCAGCGTCAGATCGCGAACCGCCGCTTTCGCCTCGTACGACTTCGAGACGTGGTTCAGCTCCACCAGGACTTCCATCGCTCAGCCGGCCCCTTTTTTCCTGAATTGCAGTACGGGAAGGATAACAGGCAGCGCAAATTCCCCTGCGTCATCGTGTCCCCCGCGCGTCCCAGTGGCGCGAAGCGCGCCCGTCTGGACGGCCAGTCTCCCCCGGGTGCCCCATGTCTGCGCGGTGTTCGCAGACATGGGAGCCAGTCCCCTTGACAACCTATCCATAGACTGTCTACGGTCATCGCATGGCCCGCAAACCCGACCTGCTCCCCGGCACGCTCGACATGCTCATCCTGCAGACGCTCACCCGCGGCGCCATACACGGCTACGGTATTGCGGCTGCGATTAAACGCGCCTCCGACGACGTGCTCACCGTGGAAGAAGGTTCCCTCTATCCCGCGCTCCAGCGCCTGCTCCTGCAGGGCTGGGTCAAAGCCGAGTGGAAGATGACCGGCACCAACCGCCGCGCGCGCTTCTACACGCTCACCGCCGCGGGCCGCAAACAGCTCGGCCTCGAAGTCTCCGAGTTCGAGCAGATGATCGCCGCCATCACGCGCGTCCTCGCTGACGCCTGAAAGTGGAGAGCGCCATGAACCGCCTGACCCGCTTCTTCCGCCGCCTGGTCTTCCTCGTCCGACGCGATCAGGCCAGCCGCGACATCGAAGAAGAGATGGCTTTCCATCGCGCGCAGACCGAGCGCGACCTGACAGCTGAAGGCATGCCGCCACGCGAAGCCCGCCAGGCCGCCGTGCGCCAGTTCGGCAACGAGGCGCGTCTGCGCGACCAGAGCCGCGATGCCTGGGGATGGCAACCCGTCGAGCATCTGCTGCAGGACGTCGGCTTCGGCCTGCGCACCATGCTGCGCCGCAGCCCGATGCTCACGCTCGTCGCCGTGCTTTCGCTCGCTCTCGGCATCGGCGCCAACACCGCCATCTTTTCGCTGCTCGACGTCATCCTGCTGCGCAGCCTCCCCGTCGCCGCGCCGCAGCAGCTCGTCGTCTTCGGCAAAGGCCTTTGGGCAGGCAGCACCGACGGCATGCCAAACAGGAGCTGGCAGCTCTTCTCCTACCCCTGGTATCGCCAGTTCGCGCAGAAGACCGACATCTTCTCCGGCGTCACGGCTGTCGACTCCATCGAGTTCGGCACGCATGGCACCTTCGCCGCCGGTCCACGCCAACTCGTCCGCGCCGACCTCGTCTCCGGCTCCTTCTTCAGCGTGCTCGGCGTGCAGAGCATCCTGGGCCGCACGCTCAACGAAAACGACGACCGCGCCCCCGGCGCTGGTCTGGTCGCCGTCGCAAGCTACGCCTGGTGGACGCGCCAGGGACGCGATCCCTCCGTCCTCGGCAAAACCCTCCGCATCGAAAATGCCAACTACACCCTCATCGGCATTGCGCCGCCAGGCTTCTTCGGCGTCACGGTCGGCCAGGCTCCCGACTTCTGGATTCCGCTCTCGATGGAGAAGGATGTCTCACCCGGCTGGAACGGTCTCGAGGACCCTGATTTTCAGTCCCTCTATCTCATCGCGCGCCTCAGGCCCGGCATCGCCATCGCGCAGGCCGGCGCGGCCACGAACACGCTCTTCCGCCAGATCGTTCGCACCCAATACCTCGGCGCGAACCCCACTCCCAAAGACCTGGAAAAAATCCAGCACGCCCAGATCGACCTGATGCCCGGCGCGCGCGGCCTCTCGCAGCTGCGCCTTGAGATGTCCCTCCCGCTCGAGATCCTCATGACCGTCGTCGGGCTCGTGCTGCTCATCGCCTGCGCCAACATCGCCAACCTGCTGCTCGCCCGCGGCGCCGCCCGCGCCCGCGAAATCGCTGTGCGCATGGCTCTCGGCGCATCGCGCTCCCGCATCGTCACCCAACTGCTCACCGAAAGCGCGCTCCTCGCCATGGCCGGAGCCGCACTCGGCCTCGCCCTCGCGTGGAAAGCCGGAGACCTGTTCCTGCGCCTTGCTTCAGGCCAAAACGGACCCCTGCCCATCAGCGCCACGCCCGATCTGCGCGTCCTCCTCTTCACCCTCGGCATCACCCTCGCCACCGCACTGCTCTTCGGCCTCGCACCGGCTCTGCGCGCCACCCGCCCCAGCCTTGCGCCTTCGCTCAAAGAGGGTCGCGGCTTCGCCTCTGCCTCCGCGCGCAACCGTCTCGGTCGCGGCCTCATCGTCACGCAGATCGCGCTCTCACTCGTCCTGCTCGCCGGTGCCGGTCTCTTCGTGCGCAGCCTCGTCAAAATCTCCAGCGTCGATATGGGCTTCGACCCGCGTAACGTCCTCACCTTCTTCCTCGACGAATACGGCGCCGGCCTGCCTCAGGACGCCCGCCTCAATCAGCTCCAGCAAGCCATCGAAGACCGCGTGCAGGCCCTCCCCGGCGTCCGCGCCGCCAGCTTCTCCATGTTCACCTTCAATCAGGGCGAATGGTCCGACTCGCTCACCATGGATGGCATCCCGCGCACTCCCCAAAACAGCCAGGACGTTCTCTACAACGTCGTCGGCACACAGTTCTTCTCGACCTTCGGCATTCCCCTCGTCGCCGGCCGCGTCTTCAGCCTCCACGATGGCCCGCACGCGCCCGCCGTCGCCATCGTCAATGAGACTCTCGCGCGCCGCTTCTTTCCCAATGGCTCGGCCATCGGCCATCGCTTTGGACTCGGCAACGATCCCGCCCACGTCTCCGACTTCACCATCGTGGGCGTCGCCCGGGACGCGAAATATGTCTCGCTCGCCGAAACCCCGCACATGGCCGCCTACTTCCCGTGGCAGCAGCGCGTTCAGTACTTCAGCAATCTCAATGTGCGCTATTCCGGTGATCCCGCCTCCATCACCGCGGCGGTGCGCAAAGCCATCGACCAGATCAATCCCGGCGTCATGGTGAGCAACGTCGCCTCGCTCGAGGAGCAGGTCGACGCCTCCATCGGCAGCCAGCAGCTCATCGCGCAGCTCTCCGCTCTCTTCTCTCTGCTCGCCACCTTTCTCGTCTGCATCGGTCTCTACGGGCTCATGTCCTACGCCGTCGCGCGCCGCACCAGCGAGATCGGCGTCCGCATGGCCCTCGGCGCCGGCCGCGCCGCCGTGCAGTGGATGGTGCTGCGCGAGATCCTCTTCCTCGCCGCGCTCGGCCTCGCCATCGGCATCCCGGTCGCCCTGCTCGGCCTGAACCTCGTCGCCAAACTCGAAGACCCCCACCTCATCGCGCGCATTCTCTTCGGCGTCAGCCCCAACGATCCTTTCGCTCTCGCCGCTGCGGCCCTGCTCATGCTCACCGTCGCCGCCTTCGCCGGCTATTTCCCGGCGCGGCGTGCTTCCCGCATCGATCCCATCATCGCCCTGCGCGACGAATAACCAGGAGTTCCCCATGAACTGGCTTCTGCGCCTCTTTCGCAAATTCCGTTTCGCCGCCGGACGCGACACCGCCAATCGCGACCTCGAGGAAGAAATGTCCTTCCACCGCGACCAGTCCGAGCG
>JBARMS010000010.1:0-6157 GCA_049802575.1 Acidobacteriaceae bacterium
CATTTGCTCCTGCGTAAAGAATTTGGGGTTTGGCGCTGCGACGGCGTCCGGCACGAGCGAGCCGATGGGCAGCGGCTTTACCTCGAGCAAACCGCGCATCCACGGTGTGGGGCCTGGCGCGGGGACGGGGGGCGCACCGGGAGGAGCAGGCGGCGGCGTGGCGGGCGCAACCTGGTTGGCAGCGCTCTGCGTGCCTGTGCTCTGCGCCAGGAGCGCTTTGCCGCTGACCGACGCGGCTACCAGTCCTTTGACGAATTGACGACGCTCCATGATGCCTCCCGGCTGGCCAGTGGAACCCCTGGACGAGAGGGTGACGTTGTGCGCGTCGTCCTCTGGTGTGGTCGGGGTAGAGAAATTGTACTCGCGCCCGTTGCGGATTCTGCGGCTGCTGCGCGCGCGTGCGAATTTCCGGTTCGATGCGTGGCGGCAGGGGGGCGATCAGCCGACCATTTGCGCAGCAGCCAGTTCGCGCGCGGCTTCGCGCAACTGGTTCGGCTTCACGCCCGAGCCATCGGATTCCAGCGCAGCGCATTGCACGGCGAAGTTGCCAAGGGTCGAGCTTTCCACCGCGCATGCCTTGACCGGCAGTCCGGTGGCGCGTTCCGTGAGCGCGTTGAGATAGCCGTTGCGGCTGCCGCCGCCCACCACGCAGATCTGCTCGGTCGCTCGTCCCGTGAGGCGATCGAGGGCGCGCAATATCGCGCCATAGCGATGACCGAGGCTGTGGAAGATGAGGTTGGTGTACGCCGGAGCGTCCGCGCAGCTATTCGGCAACGGAGGCAGCCCGCGCCGCTGCCGCTGGTCGTTGATGCGGGCGGGCATGTCGCCCGGCATTACCAGAGCGGGATCGTCGAGATCGAGCAGCTCGTCGGGCTCGGGGAGCTGGGCGGCCTCCGCGATGAGCGCTTCGAGGGTCCAGCCCTGCGTGTAGTCCCACGTATTCATGCACTGGCGCAGCAGCCACATGCCGGTGAGGCCGCGATGGAAGAGGATGCTGCCGTCGGCAGCGCCGAGGTTCGTAAAGCCCTGCTCAAAGGCTTCCGGCGTTCGCACGGGCGAGGGCAGCGGCGCGCCGATGAGCGACCAAGTCCCGGAGCTGATGTAGGCCCACGCGCCAGAGCTGCCGGAGATTCCCGCGACCGCCGAGGCGGTATCGTGACATGCGGGGGCGATGAGTTTGGTTTTCGCGAAGGCCGGCAAATCAGCGAGCTCGCCGCGCATGGCGCCGAGGCGCGTTCCTGGAGAGACGAGCGGCGGGGCGGCGGCTTCATCGAGCCCGAGCGCTCGAAACAACTCGGGCAACCACTGGCGCGTCGCGGGATCGACCAGGCTGGTGTGCGTGGCGTTGGTGTGTTCGGCAATGCGCGGCGCGCCGAGCCAGTGCAGGATGTACTCCGGAAGATTGATCCACGAAGTCTTATCGGGAATTCCGGTGAGTTTGTCTGCATAGAGTTGATAGATGGTGTTCAGCGGCTGAATCTGCACGCCGGTGCGCGCGTAGAGCTCCGCTGCCGGGATGATCGCGTGGACGCGCTCCATCGCCGCCTGGTTCCGGGGATCGCGATAGCAGAACGGCGGCGCGATCGGCCGTCCCGATGGGTCGATGCGGACATAATCGACGGCCCAGCCCGCGACGCCGATGCCGGCGATGCCTTCCGCCGCGATTTCCGCGCTGCGCCTGAGGCCGGCCACGAGTTCCCGGCAGATGCCGTCCAGGTCCCAGCAAATTCCGGCATGGGTGACCACCGGACCGTTGGGGAAGCGATGGACCATGCGAATCTGCGGCTCGTGCGCGTGCCACTGCAGCAGCGACACGCGGCAGCTCTCTGCGCCGAGGTCAATGGCCACCAGAGCCGGCCGCCCCGTCACCGCAGGAACGCCTCGGGCAGGCCGCCATCCACCGGGAAGAGATGACCCGTGGTGCAGGGTGCGTGCGGCCCGGCGAGAAACAAGATAGCCTCGGCGCAGTCTTCCGGCTCGATGGGGCGATGGGTCAGCGTCCGCCTTGCGTAAAACGTGGCCAGTTGGTCACGGAGGTGGTCGTCACCTGCTGTCTCATCCAAGGCGATGCCGTACTTGCGCAGCGAGGCGATGACGCGGTCGCGCGGGAACATGGTCGACCCGCGCACGACCGTCGCTGGGCTGATGCCGTTGACGCGAACCTTTGGGGCCAGCGAAACGGCCAGTTCGCGCACCAGATGGCTCAACGCCGCTTTGCTGACGTCGTACGCCTCGCTGCCGCGTTTGGGGACGACGGCGTTCGCGGAACTGGTGAGCACGACGGAGCCATCGAGGTTCTGGGCGGCGAAGAGCTTCGCCGCTTCGTCGACGAGCAGGTAGTTGGCGGTGACGTTGAGGTCGAGGGTCGTCCCCCACATTGCGTCGGGCACGACTCCCGATGCGGAAGCCGGGAAGATGGCGGCGGTGTTGATGAGAATGTCGAGTCCACCAAAGCGCGCAACTGTCTCGCGCATGGCGAAAAGGACAGCGTCACGGTTACGAATATCGACGGCGGTGGCTGCGACGGCTTCTTTGCCGGCCAGGCGGCGCGCTTCTTCGGCCACCGCTTTGGCGCCCGCGACCTCGCGGTCGGCAATCATGATGTGCGCGCCGCGCTCGGCGGCGAGCAGCACCACGGCACGGCCAATGCCGCCGGCTCCTCCCACAATGAGTGCGATTCTCCGGCTCAGTTCTTTCTCAGGAGGCTGGCGGCGAATCTTCGCGTCTTCGAGCGCCCAGTATTCGATGCGGAACGCCTCCGATTCAGGAAGGGCGACGTAGTTCGCATGGACGCCGAACGCCGTTCGCGGAGCCGCCGCGCCCGCCTGGGGAAGATCGGTGGGCGGAGTATCGCCTGCCAGCGCCGTGGCGCCTTCCATCACGTGGATGGCATTGCTGTAGAACTCGCCGGTCACGCGGGATTCGGCTTTCGTTTTCCCAAACGAGAACATGCCGATGCCGGGGACGAGCACGATCGCGGGACTGGCATCGCGAATCTTCGGCGATTCGGGCAGCGCGTGCCGCTGATAGTAGGCGGCGTAGTCGGCGCGATAGGCCGCGAGCGCGGCATCGATCTTCGCACGCAACGCGGCTGCATCATCGTCTGCGGTGGCCGGCACAAAGAGCGGGCGAATCTTGGTGCGAATGAAATGATCGGGGCAACTGGTGCCGAGATGGGCCAGCGCCTGCCCATCGGCGGAGTTCACGAAGCGGAGAATATCCTCCGCATCGCTCCAGCTGCCGATCAGGCGCTTCTGCTGCGATACCGCGCCGCGCAGATGCGGCATGAGGTCGAGCGCGAGATCGCGGCGATTGGGCCGCGATGCGGTAACTGCGCCACCGAACATGGCCGAGGCAAGGCGGCGGGTGTGCTGCTCGATGAACTGGCCGAGATGGTCGATCATCGTGAGCGAATTCAGGTAGCAGGCGCGCTGCGTCTCTCCCCAGGTAAACAAGCCGTGGCCACCCAGCACGACGCCATCGCAGCCGGGGTTTTGTGCCACGATGTCGCGCAGCATCAGAGCCAGTTCAAAACCGGGCCGCTGCCACGGGAGCCACACGAGATGATGCCCGAACGCGGAGTTAAATTCCTCCATCTTGTCGCGGCCATTGGCGGCTGCCGCCAGCGCGATCCCCCAGTCGGGGTGCAGGTGGTCGATGTGCTTGAAGGGGAGGAAGCCGTGCAGCGGCGTATCGATCGAAGCGGCGACCGGGTTGCGACCGAAGGTGCAGAGCGGGTACATGTCGGCCATCGCGTCTTCTTCTGCCACGCCGCGGTAACGCAATTCGAGCGCGAGCAGCTTGTCCTGGAAGAGCGTGGCGAAGCCCGTGCGCCGGATGCTGCCCAGGTCACCGCCGCTGCCTTTTACCCAGAGCACCTGCGTGGGCTCGCCGGTCAGCGGATCGGGTTCCACGATTTTTGAGCTGGTGTTGCCGCCGCCGAAATTCGTGATGCGCAGGTCGGCGCCCAGCAAGTTGGAGCGGTATCGCAGCAGCTCCGGCTCGTCGAGGCCGCTGGCCAGTTTTTCGTCCCAGAGGTCGGTCAGATAACGCAGCGCGGTGAGAGTCGCCATACAAAAACCCTAAACCTGCCTCATGCTACATGGAAACCGCCGGCATACGGGAATCGCACCGTGCGCTGTTGAAAGGCATCGATTCGCCGGACTACACTTTCCCCGGCTCGTCCAGTCAGGATAACGAGGTTTTATGCCAATCACCGAGATATCTTCCGCAGCATTGCGCAAGCTTGACGCATTCGAGATTGAAGTTCCGTCGTGGGGCTTTGCCAATACCGGCACGCGCTTCGGCAAGTTCGTGCAGGCGGCCGCAGCCGGGACGCTTGAGGAGAAGTTTGCCGACGCCGGAGAACTGCATGCGCTGACCGGCGTGACTCCGCGCGTGGCGCTCCATGTCTTGTGGGACCTGCCCGGCGGCATCGACGACGTTGCCGCTGTGAAGCGGCTGGAGGCGCGCTGCGGGGTGCAGGCTGGGTCCATCAATCCCAATCTCTTTCAGCATCAGGAATACAAACTGGGCTCGGTGTGCAATCCCGACCCTGCCATCCGCCGCATGGCGGTTGAGCATCTGCTCGACTCAGCCCGCATCGCAAGGGAACTGGGCTCGCGCGATGTTTCCGTTTGGCTCGCCGACGGGTCGAACTACCCCGGTTCGCAGAGCATCCGCCAGCGCATCCTGTGGGTTGAGGAAGCCCTCGCCACGACGCACAGCGCGCTGGCTCCCGGGCAGCGGCTGCTGGTGGAGTATAAGCCGTTCGAGCCGGCGTTCTACCACACCGACATCGCCGACTGGGGGATAGCCGTGCATCTGGCGCGCAACGCCGGTCCGCAGGCGCGCGTGCTGGTCGATACCGGCCATCATTACGCGGGGCAGAACATCGAGCAGGTCGTCGCGTGGCTGCTGCACCTGCGCATGCTGGGCGGATTCCACTTCAACGACCGTCGCTACGCGGACGATGACCTGACCATCGGATCGATCGATCCGTATCAGGTCTTCCGCATCTTCCACGAAATTTTCTGTGAGCCGGATGCGGAGGTCACCGCGGACATCGCCTACATGATCGACCAGAGCCACAACCTCAAGGGCAAGATGGAGGCGATGGTGCAGACCGTCATGACCGCACAGGAGCTCTTCCTCAAGGCGGCGCTGGTCGACCGGGAGGCGCTGGCGGACCTGCAGACGCAGGGACGCATCGTCGACGCGGAGGAATGCCTGAAGGCAGCGTTCTGGACAGATGTACGTCCGGCGCTGGCGGAGTGGCGGGCGGCACGCGGCTTGCCGGAAAATCCCCTGCAGGCGCTGCGGGAGAGCGGTTATGTCGAGCGCATATCCCGCGAACGCGGCGAACGGAACGCGGTCACCTCCGCCTCCTACGCCTGAGACACGACGATTGGCGCGCCCAGGGTTTCGCCGCCGTCAGGGCTTGTTCGTCTTCATCTGAATTTCGACCTGATTGACCCGGAAGGTCGCCTCCGTCAGGTCGAGGTGATCGGTGCGCTGCACCAGCAGGATGGCATCCACTTTGCGGCCTTGCTGCAGAAGCACGCGAATCGATTCGTTCAGTTCGGCAGCGCGCGCCGCGTCGGAACTGGCGGCGGCCGCGGCGCCCTGGGCTGGCAGTTTCTGGCCGCGGACAAAGGCGAGCAGCGTCGCACGCAGCCGGGTGAAGTGATCGCGACCCGAGCTGTAGACGTCAGCCATGGGCACGTCGCCGCTTGCCGTCACAATCGTCGGGCGATAGATCGTCACGATCGAAGCGCTTCCGCCGCCGGTCGATTCGTCGAGCCGGATGTCCTGCACCGCGGAGAACGGTAGCTCGCCACTGGCCGTCCGTAACATGCGGAGGCGTCTCCAGCGGATCTTCTGCGCACTCGCGTCGAACGTGAACGTGGACCGGCGCACCCACACAAATCCCGCGAGAAGCAGCAGGTGCGCAAAGGCGAGGCCCTTCCAGTTGTGGGTGTTCACGGTGATTCCCACCATGACGAGGTACCAGAGGACGAAGATTACCGTCATCCAGACAGAGCTGTCCCGAACGACGATCTGCGTTTCAGTTTGACTGACGATTTTCATGGGGTGTGGCCCGTTGCGGAGATTGGGAGAGATTTTTCCATTGGCCGGACTCAGCGGAGTCAAAAAT
>JBARMS010000011.1:0-4317 GCA_049802575.1 Acidobacteriaceae bacterium
AGCCTGTGCCGGCGCAGCCTGCTGCGATTGCGGGGCCGTCTGCGCCGCTGCCGCCGGTACGCGCACCAGCGCTGTCACTGCGAAAACCGCCGCAGGGATCAGCAAGAGCGACGCAACGGCGCGCCGCCGTCCCTCGGAAAAAGCATTGCGGAACCAATTCTCGCTCAGCATGGACTCCACCCTCCGGGAAAGATTGCCGCTGCACGCCATCGCCACGCCGGGAAGGCTGCTCCGCGGCACCGCCGCGAACTCCAGCACCACCTGCGCGTACCTCGAGCGGCTCGTTGCCGCGCCTATCCCCGCGCGATCTCCAATCGCTTCGCCCAGCGAAGCCAGCGCACGCCGCAGCCACCAGCCCACGGGACTGAACCAGAACACCGCCGTGTACAGGCCGGCCAGCAATTGCAGATAAAAATCCATTTGCCGCACGTGCGAGTGCTCATGCGCCAGCACCATCCGCAGCTTTGCGTGATCCCACTGGGGATAATCCGCCGGGAGCACAATTCCCGATCCAATCGTCACCGGCGAAGGGACACGGCCGCTCGCGCGCACATGCGGTTCGGGTGCAACCAGCGGCGATACCGGCTCGGCCGTTGCCCAAATGCTCAGCGCCCAAATCATCCCGATCAGTAATCGCAGCAGCAGTGCGCTCGCTACTCCCCCATACACCCACGCGACGATGCGCTGCACAGGCGGCCATTGCAACGTCCGGTGCGCAGGAGCATCCGGCGTGACGATCGTTGGCGCATCGGTTGACGTGATGGCCGGGATCACTGCCGCGGACCGCGGCCGTCCTGCATCGTTCACCACCGGCGCGACCGCCTCCGTCCGCGCGCTCGCCAGGTCCGGCGCGGTTGCCGGGGCTTCCCGGGTGATGGGCTGCTGGACGACCCGCCTCTCCAGCGGCGGCACCGTCCATCCGATCTTTTGCTGCAGGCCGGCTGCGATGGGCCAGCGCATGAGCGCGGGCATGGCCAGCAATGCCAGCAACACCATCGTCCATGCCGCCTTGCGCGCCGGCACATTGCGCACGCGCAGGACGCTCAGCCCAAGCCCAACTACCAGCGCCAGCGCGAGTCCGCGCAGCGCAGCTTCCACCATCACGGCCGTCATGCCTTGCCTCCTTCCTGCTTTCTTGCTCCGGCAATGCGCCGCGCCAGGCGCTCCAGCTCCGCCTGGCTCACCACCTTCGAATCCACCATGCCGACCAGCAGATCCTCCACCGACCCTTCGCAGAACCAGTCGACAATCCGCTGCACCGCGCGCGCCGCCACCTTCTGCGGCGACTGCGCCGGCCGATAGATGAACGTGCGATTGTCGAGCGAATGCGCCAGATAGCCCTTCTCTTCCAGACGCCGCAGCACGGTGCGAATCGTCGAGTCCTTGAGCGGCCGGTCCAGCTCTTCGCGCACCTGCTCCGCCGTCGCCTCGCCCCGCCGCCAAACGATGCTCAAAATGCCTCGCTCCAGCTCTCCCAGCTCTGCCGGATCGTGATTCGAAGGACTGTTACTCGCCATAGTGTTACTCACTGTAACACATAAGACGCAGCGATCCGCAAGGGGTGAGCAGAAAATTCTTTGAGCTGTTCCGGCGCGCGGGCCGGGCACGGAACCGATGGTTCCGGCGAGACGTATATGCCCTCCATAGGCTAAACGCCGCCGAATGGAGGTTCATTCCGTCATGCGTGAACGGACTTTGCGAGTGGTCCTGGTGATCGTAGGCGTGTTCTTCCTCGCCTCGATCTACCCCATTGCGACATCATTGTGGAACAGGACGAAACAGGGGGAGACGATGATGCTCAGCATCTACTTTGCGCTGGGCGTCTTCCTTCTGCTCGCGGTCCGCCGCCCGTCGGAACACCGCAGCCTCATCGCCTTCGCAGGATGGGCCAACATCGCGCACGGGCTGGTGATGGCGCTGATGGCGATCAAAATGACAGGGGATCGTGGAGAGCTGGCCTTTGCCACAGGGCTTTGTCTCGTCGTCGGCCTTCCGCTCATCCTGCTCACGCCGCAGCGCGTTGCTCAACCGGTGAGAAGCATCCCCGTACCGGCATAGCGGCACCCCCGCAGCCCGGATGCATCCTGTCCCTCGCAGCCGCTACATTAATCTGCGCCGCACCAGATCGAGCCCCTGCTGGCTGGCATTGAATCGGATCGCCGCGCGATCCCCCGAGAACCGCTTCTCCAGCACATCGGTATCGTCCGCATCGCTCACCGCGATCCACACCAGCCCCACCGGCTTCTCCTCCGTGCCGCCGCTCGGTCCCGCGACGCCGGTAATCCCCAGGCCCAGAGTCGATCCGCATCGCTCGCGAATTCCCTCCGCCAGCGCAATCGCCACTTCCCGGCTCACCGCGCCGTACTTCGCGATCAGCTGCGCATCCACGCCCGCCAGCTCCGTCTTGAGCCGATTGCTGTAAACCACCGCCCCGCCCACGAACGACCGCGAGCTGCCGCTCACGCCGGTCAGCCGCTCCGCGACCATCCCGCCCGTGCAGCTCTCGGCCACGGCCAGCGTGGCGCCGCGCATCTCCAGGTAGTAAAGAACGATCTGCTCCAGCGTCTCGCCCTGCGAGGAGTAGATGAAGTCCTCCAGCTCCTCCTCAATCTTCCCCGCCAGCTCATCCACGCGTGCCTGCGCCAGCTCCGCCACCGGTTTCCCGCACGAGAGCCGCAGCTCGATGTCCCCCAGATGCGCGAGAATCGTCGTCTCCACATCCCCGTACTGCGTGTAGATGGGCGCGATCTGCGCATCCGCCGCCGACTCGCCGATCATGGCCGCCTTCAGCACCCGCGTCGCAATGTGGCGCACCGGCACAATCTCGCGGAGACGCGGCAGGCACTGCGCCTCAAACATCCCCTTCAGCTCGTGCGGAGGCCCCGGCAGCAGCATCGCCAGCTTGCGATGCTGTCCCACCACCGTATCGATCCATTGCCCGGGCGCGCTGCCCATAGGATTCGGCAGCACCGTCGCGCCCTCAATCACATCCGCCTGCTTTTCGTTGTTGCGCGTGAGGGTCATGCGCCGCGCCGCTGCGCGCGTGTAGAGATGCGCGATGAGATCAGGATCGCGCCGCAGCCGCACTCCCAGCGCTTCCGCCACCGCTTCCCGCGTCAGATCGTCCTCGGTCGGGCCCAGGCCCCCGGAAACAACCACGATGTCCACGCGTCCCAGGGCCGAGCGCATCGCATTGGCCAGCTGCCGCTGCTTGTCGCCGGTGATCGTCTTGAACTCAACCGCGACACCCAGCTCATTCAGCTTTTCTGTGATGTAGAGGGAATTGGTGTCCTGGCGGTACGGCGTGAGCATTTCCGAGCCAACCGCGATAATCTCCGCGTTCATCGATCTCCCCGGTTGGCTCTCCGCGCGCTCCATAACGGCGGCGGCGAATCAGGCCAGCCGCCATCCTTCCACGCCTAAGGCCACATGATAAAGCGAAGTGTTCGTCGCGATCAGCGCCCCACCCCCCGGCACGAAGCTGAACCCCACAATGCCGCTCCCCGCAACCGCCAGCGACGCTTCGCCCTGCGGGTTCATCGCCACAATTCCGCGCCGCCCCTCGAGCGACGCTGCCACATAGACATTCCCGGCGATGTCCACAGCCAGCCCCTGCGGACGCCCCAAGCCGCGATAGAAGACGCTGATATCGCCATCGCGATTGACCGCGTAAACCGCGTCGTTGCACGACGTGCTCGGCGCAGTCACGAACAGCGTGCCGTCCGGCCCGAACGCCAGGTGATAGGCAGCCACGCTCGGCTCCAGCGTCGCGAAAACGAATATTTGCCGGTCGGGAGCGATCTTGAAGATGGTCCCGCTGCGGTCGCCGACATAGAGGTTTTGATCCGCGTCGAATGCAATCCCGGTGGCGACCCCCATCCCTTCGGCGTAGACCGCCGAGGCTCCATTGCGCGCCACGCGATACACCTTACCCTCATGCCGCGATGAAACATAGAGGTTCTCTTCGTAATCCACCGCCAGCCCGGTGGCATTCATGATCCCGCGCACGAACGGCCGCATTTCGCCGTCGCGCTCGATGCGAAATACCGAAATCGGCGTCTCCTGCCCGCGCTCGCCGGAGAAAGTGATGAAGATATTTCCGGAATTATCCATCACCGGATTGGCCACCATGTGCGCGCCGGTCGCCAGCAGGTTCGCCACCCGCACCTCGACCGCATTGCTCTGCGCGCCGTTTTGCAGGATGCGCAGCCGCCCGGTTTCCGCTTCCTCCGGCACGCGCAGCACCAGGCGTGCACTGCGGCTGAGCAGCACGGGAGCCGCCAGCTCACCGAGCATCGCCACCGGCCGCCGCCACTG
>JBARMS010000012.1:0-12617 GCA_049802575.1 Acidobacteriaceae bacterium
GAAGACCTCCGATTACGGCGATGGCCAGCGGCTGCAGCATTTGGGATCCCGCGCCCAGAGCCAGAGCCAGAGGCAACATGCCGGTCATCGCGGCCAGCGCCGTCATGACGATGGGCCGCAGGCGGCGGCGCGCGGCCTCGAGCATCGCCTCGCGTGCGCTCAGGCCGTTTGCCCGGAAGCGATGATCTGCGTCAAGCAGCAGAATCCCATTCTTCGCGACGATGCCGATCACCATTATCAGGCCCATAAACGATGCCACATTGAAGCTCGTCCCGGTGAGCAGCAGCGCGAAAATCACCCCCGCCGTCGAAAGAACGGAAGAAACCAGGACCGCAACGGGTGCGGAGAAGTTACGAAACTCCGCCAGGAGCACTCCGAAAACCAGCACCATGGCGAGGATGAGGACCCGCAGCAGTTCCTGGAAGGACTGCTGCTGCTGCTGATACGTGCCCCCGTACGTGACGCGGACGCTCGATGGCAAATGCAGATTGCCGACGACTTGCTGCACGCGGTGGATGGCTGAACCAAGATCGGAGCCTTCGAGCCGGCCGGTAACGGTAATCATCTGCTGGAGGTTTTCGCGGAGGGTTTCGTTCTGTGGGGGGAGCTGCTCGATTTTCGCCAGCGAACCGAGCGCGGCCATTTTGCCGGTGGCGCTGAGGAAGACCGTGTTTTGGATCGCGTCCAGGCTGGAACGGTGCGAACCGTCGAGCCGGACGCGAATAGTGTACGGGTGTCCGCTTTCGATGAGCGGGTCCGGCGTCGCAATTCCGTCGAGGATCGATGTGGCGTCCGCGGCAACCTCGGCGGTCGTGAATCCAAGACGCGCGGCGATGCCCGGGTCGACCTGAAAATTGGTCGCCGGTCCGCTGACCGTATTGTCGATGCCGTTCTCGACATCGACAACGCCCGGAACTTTGGAGATGGCGTCGCCGACGCGCGGACCCAGTTGGTTCAGCAAATCGGCATTCTGCGAGAAGAGCTTGATTTGCACCGGTTCGGGCGCGTTCGAGAGATCGCCGATCATGTCCTGCAGAACCTGCGTGAACTCGATGTCGAGTTCCGGTTCAGCGGCATGGATCCGCACGCGCGCGTCTTCCATCACTTCGTCGATGCCGCGGCTGCGGCGATCCTTGAGCATGACCGTGAAGTCGCCGGTATTCGCCTCGGTCACCGCGGCCAGGCCCATCTGTAATCCGGTGCGGCGCGATGTGGTGACGACTTCCGGGATCTGGTGCAGGATGCGATCGACATGCAGCAGAACGCGGTTGGTCTCCTGTAACGAACTGCCGGCGGGCATCACGTAGTCGAGCACGAACGCGCCTTCATCCATTTCGGGCAGCAAATCGGATCCAAGGCCCTTGTACGCGAAGAACGTGCCAAGGACCAGCACGAGACAGGCAGCCAGGAGCCAGAGAGGGCGCGCGAGAACCAGGCGCAGCACACGCTCGTGAATGCGCAGAACGGGCGCCATGAGATTCGCACTCCGCTCGTGGCCTGAGCCGGACGCCGTATCTGCATTTTCCGGACTCTTTCTCTCGCGAAGGAACGCGAGGCTCAAAGCGGGTGTCCAGGTCAGCGCCAGCGCCAGTGAGGTGAGCAGCGCCACCGTCATCGTGAGCGCCAGGGCGCGGAAGAAGGTGCCTGTCACCCCGGTGACGGAGATGAGCGGAAGGAAGACAACGATCGGGGTGATGGTGGATCCGACCAGAGGGCCGGTGATTTCGTGGATCGCTTGGCGCACCGACTCGACACGAGACTCGCCCGCTTCCCGGTGCAGAACGATATTCTCGACCACGACAATGGCGTCATCGATCACCAGCCCGACGGCCGCGGCCAGTCCGCCCAGCGTCATCAGGTTGAAGCTCTCACCCAGCATCGAGAGGGCAATAAACGTAACGGTGATGGTGACAGGAATGACAAGGCCCGCGATGACCGACGAAGTCCAGTCGCGCAAAAAGAGGATCAAAACAACCGCAGCGAGGATGAGCCCAAGGAGGATGGCATCGCGCACGCTGCCGATGCTGTCGCGGACGAGGTGGGACTGATCGTAGAAGGGGCGAATCGTGATGCCGGCCGGCAGGCTGACTTTCAGTTGCGCCATTTCTGCGGTCACTTCGTCAGCGACGGCCACCGTGTTGCTGTCCGGCTGGCTGAAAATGTTCACCAGCACCGCGGATTTTCCGTCGGCGGTGACGATACTGTAGACCGGCTCAACCGCGGGGACAACATCGGCAACATCGGAAAGGTGGATGGGCACGCCGGCCGGCGTAGCTTTGACTGAAATCGCCGCGAGCTGCGCCAGGTTGTGCGCCTGATCGCCAACGAGCGCGAGGACCAGCTGATGATTGTCGGTATAGAGGCCTGGTGACTGCACCAGATTCGTCTGCTGGATGGCATTGACCAGGTCGGAAATGGTGAGCTGGGCTGCAAGCAGCCTGGCCGGATTGGGGATGACGTGATACTCCGGGACTTGTCCGCCCTGCACCACGACATTGCTGACGCCCGAGAGGCGGTTGAGCGGCGGCTTCAGTTCGTAGGTGGCAAGTTCCCAAAGACGCGTCTGAGGAACAGTATCGGACGTGAGACTGTAGCCGACAATCGGGTCGAGCGTGGAGAAGGTAAGCCGATTCGTAGTGATCTGCGCGCTCGACGGCAAAGATTGCTGCACCCGAGCTACGGCGGCGTTGACCAGCTCCAGGGTGCGGAACATGTCGACGTTCCAGTTGAAGAAGAGCGAGACCTCGGCGGATCCGCGGCTGGTGGTGGATCGCACCGTCTCCAGGCCGGGTACGCTGTTCACCGCATCCTCGATAGGCCGCGTAATCGTAACTTCCATCTGCTCGACCGGCATCACGCCGTTGTCGACCCCGATCACAACCCGAGGAAAATTCGTCTGCGGAAAAACGGCAACAGGAATCCGGAACGCCAGAAAAATGCCGGCGCCCGCGAGAACAATCGTGAAGAAGAAGATGCTGCGTGACCATCGCACGAGCCAGAATGGTTTCTCGGCCGCTGGCTCCGTCACGGGTTGTCGTCCTTCCCTGTGCCGAAGGAGGATTTGTCGCTGTCCTCGAGCGACTTCACCAGCTTCACGTGCGTTCCGTCATCCAGGCTGGGTGCCCCCGTGGTCACCACCTGCTGCCCCGCCGAAAGTCCGGAGAGGATCTGCGTCTGATCGTCACCGGCGATGCCGGTGGTCACAGCGACCTGATGCGCAACGCCGTCGCTGCCGACAACCATCACCGTCGGCTTGCCGGAACTGCCCACGACAATCGCTTCTGAGGGAATCGCCAGAGCGTGCGGCACCGTTCGGCCGGCGATCGTCACGTGCACGGCGGTGCCGGGGCGCAGCTCGCCCCTGGGATTCGCGATGCGAACCCAGATTTCCACCGTCGAGCTTCCCGGATCGAGCGCCGGGCTGACCAGCGTGATTTTGCCTTCGATGGGATCAGACAAGCCCGGCACTGCCACCGACGCCGCATCGCCGGTTTTGAGCAATTGGGCCTCGGCCTGCGGCACATGGATCTTCGCCAGAAGCGCAGAGATATCCATCACCGTAATCAGCGGCGTGCCGGAAGCAGCCGTCTCTCCGTCATAGAGAGGGCGATCCGTTACGACGCCGGCGATGGGGCTGCGAATCTCCGAGTACCCGAGTTCCGCCTCGGCTCCCTGATATTTCCCGCGGGCGGATTCCAGCTCACCCCTCGCGGCTTTGAGCGCGGCCTGGCGGCTGACCTGCTTCATGGAAGCGAGGTGCTGGTTGGCAATGTCGTACGCTGCCTGGGCCTGCACCAGAGCAGCTTTGGACGTGTCGAGATCGCGCCCGGGGATGGCCCCTTCGTCGAAGAGCTTTTGCCGGCTCGCGACAATCTGTTGATTCAGTTCAAGATTCGCTTTTGTCTGGGCCAGATCGAGCTCGGCCTTCTGATAGTCCTCGGGAACCTGGGCTTTCACAGCAGTTTGGTAGGTCGCATTCGCCGCATCAAACGCACCCTGGTTGTCGGTGACGGCCGCCTCGAGGTCCTTGTTCTCCAGAACCGCGACCAACTGGCCGGCTTTCACCTTCGATCCCCGCTGGACGTAGAACTTCTTCACCGGCGCGGTGATCTTTGGCGAAATGGCAGCTTGCGCAAGCGGGGCAAG
Source organism: Acidobacteriaceae bacterium (assembly GCA_049802575.1). GTDB lineage: Bacteria > Acidobacteriota > Terriglobia > Terriglobales > Acidobacteriaceae > Palsa-343. The sequence continues at coordinate 4,147 of JBARMS010000012.1, forward strand.
CACCGCATCGGCGACAACATGCTCGGTGATCAACGCGATGGTTGCAGGAGCAGCCTCGACGGCAACCGGCGTGGGCGCCGGCTCCTTCTCTTTCGTGCAACCGGCAAGAGCCAGCGGCAGGACGCATGCGAGAAACGTGGCGTGAATCTGGCGGAGCGGCGTCATCGTTCAGAGGACTCCGGTGAGAGTTTGCAGGTTGGCACGCGCCACATGAGCGCGCAGAATACCGTCAGCGAGAGCAGCCTCGGCCTGTGCGAGAGACGATTCGGCATCCACCACCTCGAGAGCGAGGGCTTCCCCGGCGGAGTAGCGCAGGCGTGTAAGGCGCAGGCTCTCCCGTGCCATATCGGCGCTGGCGCGAAGCGAGGCGACCTGCGAGTCCGCGGTGCGCGCTTCCTGCCAGAACTCCTCGAACTGCGCGATGAGCTGACGCTGCGTGGTGGTCACGGCAGCCTGCGCGGCTTGTTCACGAAGCTGCGCCTGGCGGACGCGGTCATGCGTGGCAAACCAGTCCCACACCGGAAGATCAATGGAAGCGGATGCGGAATAGCCGAGATTGCGGACGTGGTCCGGCCCGTTGACCGCCAACTGCGGAGCATCGATGCCCCACGTGTAATTCAGGCTGAGCGTCGGCAGATAGCCTCCCCGCGCCGCCTGGACTTCAGCTCGGGCAGCATGCACCGCTTCAAGGGCGCTGCGCAGGTCAGGATTATTGCGCTCAGCGGCGGCTTCCACAGCGGCTCGCTCAGACAGCGGTACTTCCGCCGGCGTCGCGAGCTGAAACGGAGTGCGCGGATCGGGAAACAGCAGAACGCCCAGGTCGAGCTGTGCTTTCTCTGCGGCCAGCGCGGCATCTTCCGATTCTCTCTCGCGCTGATCGAATGCGAGCTCTGCCTTCACCACATCGGCATGGGCGACTTCCCTGCCCGACTCAAGCTTCTGCGTGAGGTCCAGGAAATTCTGGGCTTCCGCCTCGGCGCTCTTCGCCACATCGGCCTTTTCCCCGGCAGCGAGAAACCCGAAGTACGCCGTGACGACGCGGACCACCAAATCCCGGCGCGCACTCTCCAAATCGGCCGTGGATTGCGCCGCCAAGGCTCGTGCGCGGCGATAATCGGAAACATTCGCCACGCTCACAGTCTCATTTACCATCACCTGCGCGGCATATTCGCGGATCGCATTGTTGGCGATGAAGCGCGGGGCCGCCTGGGATCCAATCTGACCCGCCTGGTTACGCACGCCGTTGGGCTGCGTGTAGAGGTATTCGCCGTGCCCATCCGCATTAGGCAACAGCTCGGAGCGGCTGATGGCGGCGTCCAGGCGCGCCGAACCGGCGTTCGCTGCAGCGGTACGGTAAGCAGGATCGTTGGCCAAAGCGGCAGCGATGGCCTGATCGAGAGTCAGGCTCGGCACGGCTGGAGCGGTGCTGACGGATTTCTGATCCTGAAACGTGGGACTCGCGGCACACAGGCGCGGTATCGCCACGCAGGCAAGCAGCAATGCCGTGCGCCCCTGCAGGCCAGGCGGGAGTCTCCTCAACATTGCATTAGAGATTAGCAACCTCACCTTAAGCGTGTCTGAAGGCGCGGCCGCGGGCCTTTCTATAATGGCTTATGACGACCATTCGAGCTGCGCGCCCTGACGACGCAGCCCTCATCCTCGCCTTCGTTCGCGAACTGGCTGTGTACGAGCGGCAGCCCGATGCGGTGAAAATCGGCGAGGCGGAGCTGGTCCGCGACGGGTTTCCGGGCTCCGGTGGCGAGCGCTGGTTCGAGTGCCTGATCGCTGAAGATGACGGTAAGCCGGCGGGATTCGCCCTATTCTTTCCGGTCTATTCAACGTGGCGCGGACGCTGCCTTCACCTGGAGGATCTTTTCGTGCGGCCACCGTTTCGGGGTCGCGGGATTGGGAAGGCGCTGCTGACCAGGGTCGCGGCGCTGGCTGTCGAACGGCGTTGCGTGCGCCTCTTCTGGCATGTTCTCGACTGGAACTCGCCCGCCATCGAGTTCTATCGGTCACTCGGTGCAACTCCCCTGGATGAATGGACCCGCATGCAACTGGCCGATGAGGCGCTTGCCGCCGTCGGAGCCATGAGCGAATTACCGGCATGAGAATCCGGGTCATTGGCGGCGGCCTGGCCGGACCAGAGGCGGCGCTCGTTGCTGCCCGCTTCGGTATCGAAGTCGACCTCTGCGAGATGCGCCCGGTGCGGACCACCCCCGCGCACGAAACCGGAGATTTCGGCGAGCTGGTCTGCTCGAATTCCCTCAAATCGGAAAGTGAGAACACCGCCCCCTGGCTGCTGAAGCAGGAGATGCGGCGCGCAGGATCGCCGCTCCTCGCGTGCGCCGATGCCGGCGCGGTGCCCGCCGGTCATGCTCTCGCGGTCGATCGCGTGGAGTTTTCCCGGCTGATCGGCGAGAAAATTGCGGCCGAGCCAATGATCACGGTGCATCGCGAAGAGGTGACCCAGCTCGATCCGGAAAATGGGGTCACCATCATCGCCTCGGGTCCGCTGACATCGCCAGCGCTCTCGGAGGAAATCGCGCGGCTGACCGGCAGCGAGCACCTGGCGTTCTACGACTCAATCAGCCCCATCGTTGACGCGGATTCGATTGACCGCGACAAGGTCTATCTCGCCGCGCGCTACGACAAAGGAACAGCCGACTACATCAATTGCCCGATGAATCAGGCCGAATATCAGGCCTTCCACCACGCGCTGATGACGGCGGAAAGCGTCGAGGCCAAAGAGTGGGAGAAGCTTGAATACTTTGAGGGCTGCCTGCCGATCGAGGAGTTGGCGCGGCGCGGGAAGGACACGCTGCGGTTCGGTCCCATGAAGCCGGTAGGACTGCGCGATCCGCGGACTGGCAAAACGCCGTGGGCCGTGGTTCAGTTGCGCGTCGAGAATCTGCGTGCCGACTCCTATAACCTGGTCGGGTTTCAGAACCACATGAAGTATGGCGAGCAAGCTCGTATATTCCGGTTGATCCCAGGCCTCGAACGCGCAAAATTCCTCCGCTATGGGCAGATCCATCGCAATACCTACATCAACGCTCCCCAGGTGCTGACGCGGACGCTGCAGCTGCGGGAATATCCCGGCATTTTCTTTGCGGGCCAGATTGCGGGAGTTGAGGGATATACGGAGTCGATCGCGACGGGAATGCTGGCGGGAATCTATGCCGCGATCCTCGCGCGAGGAGGGACACCGCAGCCTGTTCCGCGGGCGACAGCCCTGGGGTCGCTGGTGAACTACATTACGCACGCCGACCCCAGGAGGTTTCAGCCGGCCAACATCACGTTCGATCTGCTGGAGCCCGTCAGCGAAGAGACAAGGCGGCGCGTGAGGGACAAGCGGGAGCGGCATCGGATCCAGTGCGAAGCGGCGCTGACGCAGATGGACGAATGGCTCCAAACAGGCATGAGCGCATCCCCCGCCGGCAGCCCTGGCGGTAAGCCGCAGTGACCGGCCTGTCCGATTCTCGGACGTTCCGCGGCAACGGGCTCTCCAGAGACCAGAAACTGACAATTCGGCAGGGCCAATTTGTTAACCTGATAGAAGAATCATGAAATTCGGTGTACTTGTTTTTCCCGGATCGAACTGCGATCACGACACATGGCATGTCGTCGCGGAACTGGCGCGTCAGCCGGTGGTCTATCTGTGGCACGATTCTCCGGATCTTCAGAATTGCGACGCCATTTTGGTCCCGGGCGGTTTCGCGTACGGCGATTACCTGCGGACGGGCGCCATTGCGAGGTTTTCTCCCGTCATGCAGTCTGTGAACAAGTTTGCCGGAGATGGCGGGCTGGTCTTGGGTATCTGTAACGGATTCCAGATCCTCTGCGAGGCGGGATTACTGCCCGGCGCTCTGATGCGGAATGCAGGGCTGCGCTACATCTGCAAGCACGTGTATCTGCGCGCCGAAACGGCGGATTCCCCCTTTACCGGGGCGCTTCATCCTGGTCAGGTTCTGAAGGTTCCCATCGGGCACATGGAGGGGAACTACTTTTGCGACGAGGCAACGCTGACCCAACTCCAGAGGCACGATCGTGTGGCTTTCCGCTATGTGACGCCGCAGGGCGAGGTAACCGCGGAAGCGAATCCGAATGGTTCGCTGGATAACATCGCAGGCATTCTGAACGAAGGCAGAAACGTGCTCGGAATGATGCCGCATCCCGACCGGTCGAGCGAGGCGTTGCTGGGGTCGGCGGATGGCTTCAGGATTTTCGAGTCACTTGTGGGCGCATTGGCCCAAAAAGCATGATCGACATCCATCACCACCTTCTCTACGGCATCGATGACGGCCCGAAGGACATCGAGAGCGCCGTTGCCCAGGCGCGGGCGGCTGCGGCCGACGGAATCACGCATATCGCCTGCACCCCGCATGCCAACGAGGTTTTCGAGTTCAGCCCTGAGACGAATCGAGAGCGGTTGGCAGCCATTCGCGAGCGCGTCGGCGACAGGCTGACGCTCGGATTAGGGTGCGACTTCCATCTTTCTCACGAAAACATTGAAGACGCGCTGGAAAACCCCACGAAATATACCATCAACCAGGGTCAATACCTGCTGGTCGAGTTTGCGGAGTTCATGATTCCGAGAGGCATCGACCAGATCTTTTCAGAGTTCGTTCTGCGAGGAATGCAGCCGATCATTACCCATCCGGAGCGCAATCCTATCCTGCAGCGGGATCCGAACCGCCTGATCGAATGGATGCGCAGCGGCTGTCTGGTGCAGGTGACCGCGGCTTCTCTGGGAGAGCGGTTTGGCAGGCGCGCCCAGGCGGCGGTGTGGCAAATGCTGGAACGGGACTGGGTCCATTTCATCGCCACCGACGCGCATGACCTGAATGGCAGAAGACCATGCCTGAGCGACGCGTACCAGGCGGTCGCAAAACGCCTGGGCCGCGAGACCGCGGAACGGCTCTGTGTTGAGAATCCGCTGGCGGCTTTTAAGAGTGAGGCCCTGCCTCCGCAGCCACCGCCGGAGGGCCTGGACGAGGAAAAGCCGGCGAAGCGCGAAGGCTTTTGGGCGCGTATTTTCGGCCGTTAATCAGGCCGGCTCGAAGGCCACCCGGGACGTCTCAGCCTTTTCTCCGCTCGCCGCGCACAACGAGTGAAACGAGACAGATGGCGCCGGCACGCAGACGCCATTACAGCCCGAGGCCGCCATCCACGCTGAGAATCTGGCCGGTGATGAAGTGCGGTCCGGTCGCGAAAAAGAGGACAGCCGCTGCCACATCCTGCGCCGTCCCGTTGCGCTTCATCGGCGTCCGGCGCGCAAACAATTCGTACTCGGGATCGACCTCGCCGTTCACAATCATCCCCGGCGCAACGCAGTTGACGCTAATCTCGGGCGCGAACGCGCGCGACATGGTGCGCGTCAGCATGTGCAGCGCGGCCTTCGACGTGCTGTAGTGGGCGTGGGTGGGCCACGGGTGCATGCCGCCCAGTGAGCCGATGTTGATGATGCGTCCGTGCGCGGCTTTCAGGTGAGGATAGGCGGCCTGGGCGGCGAGGAATGGACCACGGGTGTTGGTTTGAAACATCGCGTCCCACTGCTCGACGGTAATCTTCTCTAAAGCGGCTGTTTCATAGCGTCCCGCGTTGTTCACCAGGATGTCGAGGCGTCCAAAGTGCGCAGCGGCCGACTCGACCGCGGCGTGCACCTCTGCGGGGTTGCGCACGTCCACCTTCAGTCCCAGGGATCGAACCCCTAAGGCCTCTATTTTTGAGACGGTCTGGCGAGCCTGCGCTTCCGATTCGCGCCAGGTGATGGCCACATCGGCGCCGCCCTCGGCAAGCGTGAGGGCGATTACGCGCCCAATCCTCTTGGCCCCGCCTGTCACCAGCGCGGCTTTGCCCTCCAGAGATTTCATCCCTCGATTTTAAATGTTGGCTCGGGCAACCATTTTCCGCATCCGTGCAACTCACCGCGCCCTGGCGCCATCTAAGCCGCTGAACGCCCGGAAAGGACGTCCGCTGTGTCCCCCCGGTTTCTCCCGCTGGTTTGCTGTTCGGTGCTGCTGGCTTCCGTCGCCGGATGCGCTGGTTCCCATCGCCAAACCGCCAATGTAGCGGCGCACGCCGTCGCGCCGGACGATGTGGCCCTGCACGGCAATCCCAATGCTCCTTATCTCCTTGCCGGCGAATCGCCGCGATTGGTTGCGCGGCCTACTGCCGAAGACGCGAAAAATGCGATGCCCTGCGATCCGGAGAATCTGTCCGTCGAAGAAATTGCAGGCGATGCCCACGGAAGCCTGCGTTCCATTAAACTCGCCTTCATGAATCGCGGCGCCGTTGCCTGCACCCTCGGCGGATATCCCGCGGTTTCGCTTATGGATCGCGGCGGAGCCAACATCGGGAGCATTGTCACCGACAAGATCACGCCGGAGAAGGTGATTGCGGAACTCTCCCTGTCAGGCCACACGCCGCTCGGTGATACCCCCGAGGTGACTCTCATGCCGGACGAAGTCGCGGCCTTTCAGGTGGTGTGGACGACCGGATCGGAGTGTTCCAGCGTTTCCCGCATTGTGGTCAGCGCTCCGGGATCGACGCGCGCGTTCGATATTGCTCAGCCGATGAGCATTTGCGCGGGGCGAATCCAGGTGACGGAACTGCGGCTGGACGAAGGCGACACTTAGGCTGGAGCCATCGTCGGGTCGATGCTTCATGGCTGCGATTCCTCGACGGTATGCACTTTTCCGCTCAGCGCAACAGCAGCCAGTGCGGTCAGCGGCGGAAATAATTCCAGCGTGTACCGGGGCTCCGGCGCTTCCAATGTCAGCAGCAAAGCGCAACGCAGCAGAACAAACGCCAGGATGGCGCCTCGCAACGGCGGCCGTTTGAAATATCCCACGATGGCCGCAATGAAATACGCAAGGTTGAGGCCCGCGTAAGCCAGCGCAAACTCTGTCTCCGCTTCGTGCCGCTCGAATTGCCACCAGCGCAGTTCGATCCACAGCATCTCGGTGCGCGGTCGCAGCGTCATGTCGGCCAGGCGCAGCAGCGGCAGCTCGACGTAATAGCGAAAAGAATGCGCATCGACCCGCGCCGCCGCCAAATCGGCGAAGCCGGCATCGATTGGCGCGCTGATGGTTGTGGTGGCGTTGTATTGCGCCAGAAGCTGTCGAGTTTGCTCGTATTGCGCGGTGGAGTCGAAGGCGCGCGCGGGTAAATTGGCAATGTCAATCGGGTCGGAGCCGGCATTCCAGTAGACATCCGATGTGCAGGCGAGATCGACGCAAATGGTTTTCGTCCAGCGGTTGAAGCCGGGATCGGTGCTTTCTCCTGGATCGACGGCATACCGCGGCGCCAGCGGCTGGAAGAGATGGAAAGTGAGCTCATTGCGCACCGTCCACGGAATAAACGGCAGAACGGAAATCGCGCCGCACACAACGGCCCAGCGCACCATCGGCCCCAATCCCCAGCGCCGAGAACCGTACAACACCATCGCCGGGCAAAGCGCGACCGCCAGCAATGCGCCGTCCGGGCGCAGCAGCGTCGCATAGCTCCACGAGAACGCCAGAACCAGACTCCAGGTCCACCCCGGCCGCACCAGAAATCGAGCGAGCGCGTAGAACGCCAGGGCGATGCAGAAGAGCTCAGGCGTTTCCGCCAGAGGAGCGGTCACGTAGTTCGCGGTGAAGGGACACAGCGCCGCCAGCCACAGAGCCCACCAGCCTGCGCGAGTGCTCCAGATACGCCGCGCAAGACCGGCGATGAGCAGGCAAGTCGCCAGATCGACCGCCGTCTGCAGGAACATCACCGCGTTGTAATTCTCCATGCCGAAGAGCCGGAAACACAGGATCAGGAAGAGCGGATAGCCTGGCAGCCGGATCAGCGTGGGGTGAATGCCGTTGGAGACGGACAGGCCATAAACGCCATGCAGCATCCAGTTCTTCGCAATGTCGCCATAAATGAACGTGTCGCCCTGAACCTCAGGGTAGGCATGGATGAACCAGAGGCGAAGAGCGGCTCCGCAGACCAGCGCGAGCGTCACGAAGATCCAGGCTTTGAAGCGCGCCGAGCGCATGAAAAACATTAGAACAGGTCACGACGTTGGTGGCAGAGACGCAGCGAGCGATGCGACCCGTATCGTAGGATTGATGCTGTACGCCCTCAACAAATGAAGCAAGTCTTCTACGATCCCAAACAAAGGCGCCGCAAGGTCATCCGGCGAGTCACCGATGTGTCACTGGTGGCCCTCTCCATCATCCTGGTGGTGTTCATTTTCAGCGTCATTTCGCGGCAGGCCATGCCGGACTTGCTGCTGCCGGCGCAAAAACGAAACTACGTTGCGCTCAAGGAGCGGCAGCCCGAACTGGTGCGCCGTGCGGCCGCAGGAAGAGCCTCGCGCAGGAGAACGAACCGGCGGCCCTCCGACATCGAGCTCAATCAGGATGAAGGAGTGCGCGCGGCGTTCTATGTAAACGACGAGGCGGATTACTCCTCACTGAAATCCCACATTCACG
>JBARMS010000013.1:0-25238 GCA_049802575.1 Acidobacteriaceae bacterium
GACGAAGGTCGAACCACCCCACTCAAGCCAAAATCGGGCTTGAATGGGGCACCCGCATTCATTCGAACCGCGGCCGGGGTCGCGCCCTGATACAAGGGCCCGGGCCTGAAGGCCGCGTCGCGCTCTCCGGAACCGTCTACTTCTGGCTGCTCCTGGCCATCGCCTCGGCTGCCGTCTCCGCCGCCCCCGCGACCCGCCCGCTCATGGCTCGCCGGCGATCCGCCCCGGCCGTCGCCCTGGCCGTCACCGTCTGTCTTCTCAATGTCCTACTCATCGCCAGGGGCATACCCGCCTGGATCGCCCATCGCGCCTACCAGTCTGTCAATCGGCCCGTGGCGCCCTTCGCTGTGGAGATTCTGGCGGGCCAGCGAGTGAACTCGCAGCAGTGGAAAGGCCGCGTCGTCGTTCTCACCTTCTGGGCCACCTGGTGCCCACCCTGCCGCGCCGAGCTCCCCCAGATCGATGCCATCCGCGACCGTTATCGCAACAACCCTTCCGTCATCTTTCTGGCGGTCAATCCAGGCTGGAACGGCGATACCGAGGCCAGGGCCAGGGCGTATTGGTCCAGGCATCGCTTCCAGCTCGATGCCGCCCAGGATTGCCCCATTCCCGGCGCAGACCAAACCGGCGAGGCGGCCAAAAGCCTCGCCATCTATACCCTGCCTGAACTGGTGATTCTCGATCGCTCCGGAACCCTGCGCGTCATCCACAACGGATACGACGACACCGAGCATTTAGCCGACACCCTGCCCCCAAAAATCGACGCGCTCCTCTAGTTCTTCTGAGCCATCCCAGCCCCCCCGGCGCCACAACTCGGCTGTAATCGGCAAGCACAGAATGACGCAGCGCGAAGCTCCTACAGCCGCGTGAGCTGCGGAAGGTGATCGAAATGTGCGTCGCGGTCGCAGAGGCAAAGCGAATGCTCGAGGACCAGCGCAGCGATCCACATATCGTTGGTCGGGACCGGGGTCCCCTGTTTTCGCAACTGCCGGTAGACCGCTGCGTAGTGGTGCGTAGTCTGCTCGTCGGCGTAGAGCACCCCGACACCGGGCTTCAGCAGAAAGCGGCGCAGCACCGCCTCGTTGCGCGGCCCCTGGCTGCCGGCAGCGAATCCGGCACGCAATTCACCCAGCACCACGAACGGCAGCCAGACTGCCTCGGCCATCTCTCCGGCTTCCACAATCGAAGCGTCGCCGCGGCACAAATCGGTGTAACGGTTGGTGTCGAGAGCGATTTTCAACGCCTTGCCCCCGCAACGGACGCGCGCCTGACCCGGGCCACGCACCGGGATCGTCACCGCCACAAGTCCTCGTCGATCGTGTCCTGCGCGGCCCGCGCCTGGTCGAACGCCGGATCGTTGCGCCAGCTTCCCGCAATATCCCCCAGATCGCGCTGCCGGATCCGGCTCTCGCCCAGGCCGGCGCCGCGGACCAGCGCATCCAGTGCCACCTCGTTCAGGCTTTTGCCCTTTTCCCGGGCAGACCGCCGCAGAGCCGCGTCCAAAGGGTCCGGTATGTTCCGAATCGTGTACTGCATGCAATCAGTGTAGGCAATGTAGGCATAAAATGCAAGCGCACGGAACGCAAGCCAGCATCCAATCGAACCGCCGGCGCAAATTTGGCCCGCCTCCGCATTTGCTTTTGTATCAGGGCACGGCTCAAGAGCTCGCGGAAATCCTCTGAACGGTTTTGCTTTTGTATCAGGGCATGGCTTCAGCCGTGCCGACAGGAGATGGTGTTTTGAAAGGGCACGGCTTCAGCCGTGCCGAAAAAGCCTTGCGACACGTCGGGCTTCAGCCCCTGCGCTCGAGCGGCCTCGCGCCAGCGAGGCTACGGTAGAAGCCACGGGCTTCAGCCCGTGGAATCAGACCCCCAAAGCACGCGGCCTTCAGGCCCGGGCCCTTGTATCAGGGCGCGACCCCGGCCGCGGTTCGAATGAATGCGGGTGCCCCATTCAAGCCCGGTTTTGGCTTGAGTGGGGTGGTTCGACTTTCGTCTATGTATCAGGGCACGGCTTCAGAGCTGGCGGAAATCCTCTGAACGGTTTTGCTTTTGTATCAGGGCACCGCTTCAGCCGTGCCGAAAAGGCCTCGAGATTCGTGGGCCCTCACCGCTCGCCTCCGCCAGTCGGACCGGAAGGAAAAATCGCGGCTGCACGGGTAATACCCGCAGGGTATTACCCAGCTTCCCCCGCCAATTCAATGGATTGCCTCACACCCCGCAAATTTTTCGCCGGTTCCAGGGCGTGTCTGGCCGATTCGCGTGGATACTGGTGCGAGCCCTTGAGGAGCCGCCTGTGTTCCACCTGACCATCGGAAGCTATCCGCTGCTCTGCCTCTACGTGGTGGCCACTTGCTTTGTCGTCATGCGGTGGCCGGGCGCCGCTCCCTGGCGCCGAACCGCCATCATCGTGCTGACCCTGCTGGGGCTGGGAACCGCGTGGATGGCCTGGGCATTCGTCGTGCCCCGCCACCATCCCCATGCCACCGGCGACTATACCTACGAGTCGGTCGGCTGCCTGCTCGCCTGCCTCACCGGCCTCTACGGCCTGGTTTGGACGGTCCGGGCCCGTGCGCTCTCCGGTCTCCTGCCCCTCTTCGGCGCAGCCTGGCTGCTCATGCTGTACGCGAATCTGATCGCGCAAACCTGACGCCCTAAGCCGCGAGCCGAATTGGGTCTGATATCCAAAAAGGACACTCAACAGTCCGATATTTCCGTCAAGCCCGCTCCGGCGCCCCGCCCAATTTCCCTGGGATCGCCCCGCGGCCAAATCCCGCGTACACTTGATGCCAATCCCCAGCCCCCTGAGGCGCGAACATGTCCAGCTCCATCATCGGAACGGCCACCCCGCGTATCGACGGCGCGCAAAAAGTCTCCGGCGCAGCGACCTACTCCGGTGACTTCGCTTTCCCCGGGATGGTCCACCTCGTTCTCGTTTCCAGCCCCGTGGCAAAAGGCAAGGTCCTGCGCGTCGACGCCGCTCGCGCCGAAGCCATGGCCGGCGTGCTGCGTGTCTACTACCACGGCCACGCACCTACGCTCTATCGGCCGGTTGTCGGCGACGACGGCTTTCTCGATGAAACCCGCCCCGCCTTCGAAGACGCCATCATCTACTACGCCGGCCAATATGTCGCCGCCGTCGTTGCAGAAACCTTCGCGCAGGCGACCGCCGCCGCCGCCGCCGTCCACGTCGAATATGCAGCCGCTCAACCTGACGTTGCACTCGACCTGAGCGACAGCTGGAAAGACCTCGGCAAAGAGAACAGCCGCGGCGATGCGGAAAAAGCCTTTGCCGCCGCGCCCGTCCAGATCGACTACACCTACGTCACGCCCACCGAGACGCACAATCCCATCGAAATGCACGCGTCAGTCGCCGTGTGGGACGGCCAAAATTTCACCCTCTGCGAGACCACCCAGTCCCTGCTGAACCATCAGGGGATCATGGCGCAATTCCTCGGCGTGCCGCGCGAGAACGTCCGCATCGTCATGAAGTATCTGGGTACCGGATACGGCGGCAAGCTCTGGCCCTGGTCGCATGCGCCCATCGCCGCCGCGGCCGCCCGCGATCTCAATCGCCCCGTCAAAGCCATCATCACGCGCCGCGCCATGTTTACCAGCGTCGGCCACCGCCCGCGCACGCAGCAGCGCATCCGCCTCGGCGCCACGCAGGACGGCCACCTCGTCTCGCTCATCCACGACTACTCCAACCAGACCTCCCGGATCAACGACTACAGCGAAGGCTGCGGCGAGGCGACGCCCTACCTCTACTCGACTGCCAACCTGTTGCTGCGCGCCGCGAAAGCGAAGCGCAACATCGGCGCGCCAACAGCGATGCGCGGCCCCGGCGCCGTCCCCGGCCTCTACGCCCTCGAATCGGCCGTCGACGAGCTGGCCATCAAGCTCAACATGGACCCGGTCGCTTTCCGTCTCCTCAATGAGCCGGAAAAGGACGAGAGCAACGGCAAGCCATTCTCCTCGCGTCATCTGCGCGAGTGCCTCACCACCGGCGCCGAGCGCTTTGGCTGGTCGAAGCGCACACCCGCCGTGGGCTCCATGCGCCGCGGCGATACGATTCTCGGCTGGGGCACCGCCTGCGCTTCCTGGGGCGCGGGCCGCCAGCCCTGCAACGCCACCGTCTCGCTGAACCACGACGGCACCGCGCGCGTCAGCTGCGCCACCCAGGACATCGGCACCGGCACCTACACCATCTTTGCCCAGTGCGTCAGCGATCAGCTCGGTATCCCGGTCTCCCGCATCGACGTCGTCCTCGGCGACACGTCTCTGCCGCCAGGCCCCATTTCAGGAGGCTCAACCGTCACCTCATCCGTGCTCCCGGCCATCGCCGAAGCCTGCAAAGCCGCGACTGCGCAGCTCATCACCATCGCCATCGGCACGCCCGGCTTTGCCGACCAGGAAGCCAAAGATCTCGAATACAAAAACGGCGCCATCCATTTCAAAGACGATTCCGGCAAGCAGCCGATCCCCTTCGAACGGGTCCTCCGCTCGGCCAATGTCTTCGCCGCCAACGGCCAGGGAAAATCCCCCGGCACCGACGACGATCCCGCCGCGCAGAAGTTCTCGCAGCACTCCTTCGGCGCGCATTTTGCCGAGATCGAGTGGGATCCCGGCATCGCGCATCTCCGCGTCAGCCGTGTCGTTTCCGTCATGGATGTGGGCCGCGTCATCAATCCCGGCCCGGCGCGCAATCAGGTCTCCGGCGCCGTCGTTATGGGCATCGGCATGGCGCTCTTTGAGCACACGCTCTACGACCAGCGCACCGGCAGCCCCGTCAACAGCAACCTCGCCGACTACATCGTGTCCACCTGTGCCGACGTCCCCGAGATCGATGTGATCTTTCTCGACTATCCGGATCTCACCATCAACAGCTATGGCGCGCGCGGCACGGGGGAGATCGGATTAGCCGGGACGGCAGCGGCGATCGCCGGCGCGGTGTATCACGCGACGGGCGTGCGCGTCCGCGAACTCCCCATCCATATCGAAGATTTGCTCACAACTTGAGCGCACCGCTCAGAGCGCCAGCCCGCGCAGCTTCGCCAGCAAATCGTCGGGATGGATCGGCTTCGGAAACAGCTCGAAATCGTACCCGTCGTCGTGGGCTTTGCGCATCAGTTCCGAGGTGGCCGCCTGGCCGGAGAACATCAGGATCCGCGCCTGCGGTAGTTCAGCCTGCAGACGCATGCCCAGCTCCACGCCGGTCATGTGCGGCATCAGCACATCGGTCAAAACGATGTCCGGCTGCAGGGCCCGCGCCTTTTCCAGCGCTTCCTGGCCGCTAAAGGCTTCCACCGCTTCAAAGCCGTTGGCATTCAGGATCGACGCCACCGTCACCGCAATCAGGCGCTCGTCGTCGACCACCAGCACGCGCACATGGGTGCGGCCGGTGATTGCCCCGCTTCCATCAGGAAATTGAGAAGGGAGCGGCTGTACTTCTCCCTGAGAAAAGAGAATTGTATCGAGCAAGGACCGAACTCTCCGGGCTACTGAAATCTTTCTGGTGTAGCTCTGGTTTGCACCGTCTGCGAGGTAACCAGAGGAAGAAATATGGTAAACGTCGTCCCATGCCGTGTCGGTTCGGTATCGCTCATTACCGTGACCAATCCCCCCCAGGAGGCCACAAATTGCCGCACCACCCAGAGCCCCAGTCCCGTGCCGGCGCCTGTTTTGGTCGTGAAAAACGGCTCAAACAGCCGCCCGAGGTTCTCCGCGGGAATGCCCATCCCGGTATCCTGCACCGCAATCGTCAGCCCCGCCGCATCGCTGGCTTCGCGGACCGTCAGAGTCAGCGTGCCGCCCTCGCGGCTCGCGTCAATCGCGTTCGAAACCAGGTTGGAGAACACCTGGTGCAGCTCGCCCCGCAGCGCGCGCACCGTCGGCACGATGGCAAAGTCCCGGACCACTTCGATGCCCGAGGCCCGCAGCCGGCTTTCGTACACCGTCAGCACGTCTTCCAGCAGCGCCGGCAAATCGATGTCCACCGGCACCGACGTTTCCCGGTAAAAGCCGAGCGTGTGCCGCGCGATGTGCGAGACCCGGGTAATCTCCTTCTCCGCCGTAACTAAATATTCGTGAACGGTCGCTTCCTGCTGCCGCGATGTCCGGGCCAGGTAGATCAGGTTCAGCACCGACTCCAGCGGGTTGTTGATCTCGTGCGCGATCGTCGCCGCCAGCCGCCCCGTCGCCGCCAGCTTCTCGCTCAGCATCAGCTTCTGCTGCTGCACCCGCCGCTCGGTCACGTCCTGGCCGAAGATGGACAGGCCTTCCGGCGCCGGATAGGCATTGGCGTGGATCCACCGGTCCAGCGGCGCATAGAAGTCTTCCACCCGCCGGATCGCCTTGCTCTGCATCGCCTCGTGGAACGCCTGGCCGAACGCCGTGGCTTCCATCTCCGGAAAGACATCCCACAGCTGCCGCCCCATCATCTCCGCCACATCCACTTGCCCAAGCGATGCCGCCTGCTCATTGGCGTAGAGGATGCGCCAGTCCTTTTCCACGTACAGGAAGGCTTCCGAAATGCTCCCGAGGATGGCGCGCACCTGCTGCTCGGCCTGCTCCGCCTTGGTGCGCAGCTCGTGCTCGCGCGCCGTCAGCTCCCGCCGCAGGCGGTGCATGGCGATGTGCGACCCCACCCGCGCCATCAGCTCGCGCGCCGTGAACGGCTTCACCAGATAATCGTCCGCCCCGGCCTCCAGTCCGCCCGACTCGGCCTCTTCGCCCGCCCGCGCCGACAGCAGGATCACCGGAATCGCCGCCGTCTTCTCGTTCGCCCGCAGCCCCCGCAGCAGCTCAAACCCGTCCATCCGCGGCATCATCACGTCGGTCAGGATAAGGTCCGGCGGATCGGCCGCTGCCGCCGCGAGCGCCGCCTCGCCATCGCCGACCGCCGTCACGCTGAACCTCCGGCCCAGCAGCCGCTGCACATATTCGCGCATGTCGCGATTGTCGTCGGCCAGCAGCACGCGCCCGCGCGTGGCGCGATCTTCCCCAGCCGGATTGTCCAGCGTCTCCCTGGACAGCTCCTCCATCTCCCTGACCATCTCCTCTTCAGCCTGCGCCTCGCCCGGCAGCCAGCGCAGCACTTCCTGCACGAAGGGAGCGGCGCCCAGCGTCTTCTCATGAGGCGCCGCCGCGGTATGGATGCGCTCCGCTGGCAGATGCGCCGTTCCAAACGGAATGCGCACGCGAAACGTCGTCCCCGCGCCCAGGCGGCTTTCTGCCTGGACCGTGCCGCCGTGCAGCCGCACCAGCTCGTCGACCAGCGCCAGCCCGATGCCCGCCCCCTCATGCGTGCGCCCCGGCGCTCCCTCGATGCGATGGAAGCGCTCGAAGATCCGCGGCAGCTCCGATTCCGGAATGCCCGTGCCCGAATCGTGCACCGCCAGCTCGGCCATCCCCTCCACCTGCCGCAGCGAGACCTCGACCCCGCCATCCAGCGTGAACTTGAACGCATTCGACAGCAGGTTGAGCACGATCTTTTCCCACATGTCCACATCCACCCACACCGGCTCCGGCAGCGGCTCGCAGGCAACCGTGAAGCGCAACCCGGCGCGTTCCATCGCCGATTCGAATACGCTCGCCAGCTCGGCCGTCCGCGTGCACAGGTCCACCGGCCGGTACGCCGCCTGGATGCGCCCCGCTTCGATCCGCGAAAAATCCAGCAGCGCATTCACCAGCTTCAGCAGCCGCAGCCCGTTCCGGTGCACCGTCTCCACTTCCCGGTAGTCCGCCGCCGGCAGCGTCGCGCGGTGCTCGTTCAGCATGTCTTCCAGCGGACCCAGCATCAGCGTCAGCGGTGTGCGGAACTCGTGGCTCACATTGCTGAAGAAGACCGTCTTGGCGCGGTCCAGCTCCGCCAGCGACTCCGCCCGGCGGCGCTCCTGCTCATAGGCGCGGGCGTTGGCCAGCCCCGCGGCAATCTGCCCCGCCACCAAATCCACGAATCCCGCGTACTCGGCGTCCAGCAAACGGTAGGGATTCAGTCCGGCGACAAAGAATCCCGCCGCCGCCTCCTGCCCCTGGCGCTGCAGCGGCACCAGCACGGCCCGCGCCGGGGCCTGATCCCAGGCGCCGCCCGGCAGCTTGCCGAACCGCTGTTCCAGGTCCTCGACCGTCACGGCTCGCTTGCTGGCCAGCAAATCCGCTACCGGCCATACCGCATCCGCGGCATCCATCGCGAGGGTCCGCGGCGCTGCTGCATGTCCTGCTGCGATGCCGCTGCTCGACGCCAGCCGCGCCCGTCCATCCTCAAACAAATAGGTCAGCGTGAACGGCAGATCTTCCAGGTTTTGGTTCAGGCTGCTCTCAATCGCCGCCAGCACGTCCGCCTCGGCAATCGCTCCGCTCAGCGTGGAGGCCAGCAGCCGCAGGAACCGCAGCCGCCGCTCCCCAATCACCCGCTCCGTCTCTTCCGTCACGACGCACAACATCCCGATCACGCGCCCGTCATCGCCGCTCACCGGGCTGTATGAAAACGTGTGGTACGTCTCTTCGCGGAATCCGCTGCGCTCGAGGAACAGCAGCAGCCCCTCGTCCCAGGTGGCCACGCCGTCGCGCAGAACGCTTTCGATGCGCGGTCCAATGTCGCCCCAGATTTCCCGCCACACCTCGCTGGCCGGCCGCCCTACCGCCCACGGGTGCTTTTTGCCCAGCGTGATCCGCGCATAGGTGTCGTTGTAGAGGAAGCTCAGTTCCGGTCCCCACCCCATCCACATCGCATAGCGCGACGTGAGCACGATGCGCACCACCGCCTTCAGGCTCTGCGGCCACTCTTCCACCGGGCCCAGCGGCGTCTTCGACCAGTCCATGCGGCTCATCAGCGCGCCGATCTCGCCGCCCCCCGCGAACACGTCCGGCGCTGGCGCAGCCTCAGCCGCTCGCCGTCGTCTTTTCGCAGTTCCGCCTGATTCAGGTGAGCTGCTCATGGCCGGTACGTCCACAACTGAACCTCGACAGAAATCATGGCCTTCGTAGGGCGCACCGCGCCGAGGTCAGCTCGGAAGCGTAGCGGAATATTCCCAGAGAAGAAATTGAGCCCGTTTCGCGCAGCCAGCGAAAGAAAAACCAGCAGGATGTGAATGGCTCAAAACAAAGATGCCGCGCAAGAGGCCCTGGGTTGCCCCTGGGGATCGCTGCCGATCCGGGCGCCCGGACCCAGTCAGTGCGCCGCCTGGATGACCGCGAAGAAAGCAGGCTTCGGCTTTCCTCTGCGATCGAACAGCAGCGGATAATCCGTCCGCCCCCGCACCGGCCAGTCGTTCTTCCAGGAGTCGCTGTCCGTGACGCCCCACAAAGTCACCCGGCTGATGTCCGCCTTGTCCTTCACGAACACCCGGAACAGCTCCCCATAGCGGTCGGCCAGTTGCTGCTGCACCGCATCCGGCAGCTTCTCCGGCCACGGGTTCAGCTTCGCATCGGCCGCGGCATGCGCCGACACATCCGCCGTCATATGCCCGAACGCCGGCGGCAGCACATCGACGTCCAGCTCCGAGATCGCCACCTTCACGCCCAGCGCCGCGAACGCCTGGATCGCGGCGTCCTCCTCGTCCGCGCTCGGTTCCGTGAGCGAGTCGTGATCCTGAATCCCCACGCAGTTGATGGGAACGCCGTCCGCCAGGAGCTGCTTCACCAGCCGCACCGCGCCCTCCCGCTTCGCCGGCTTCTCGATGTTGTAGTCGTTGTACGTCAGCTGCGCCGCGGGATCCGCCTCGTGCGCGTACTCAAACGCCTTCGCAATGTAGTCGTCGCCGATAATCTTCTCCCACAGCGACGCGCGCAGCGTCCCGTCTTCGTTAAGCGCCTCGTTCACCACGTCCCAGCTCTGGATGCGCCCCTGGTACCGGCCCACCACCGTGTCGATGTGGTCCTTCATGCGCGCCAGCAGCGCATCCCGCGTCAGCAGATGGCCCTGGCCGTCGCGGAACACCCACGCCGGAACCTGGCTGTGCCACACCAGGTTATGCCCCACGATCCACATGTGGTATTTCTCGCCGAACGCCACGTACTGATCCGCCAGTTTGAAGTCGTACTTCCCCGGCTGCGGATGCACGATCTCCCACTTCAGCACGTTCTCCGGCGAAATGGAGTCGAACTGCCGTGCCAGAATCGCATCGCCCTTTTTATCCTGCCAGGTGATCTGCGCGTCGTTGATCGCCGCGCCCACATAGAAATCCCCGCGATACGCATCCTGGAGCGTCACCGGAGCCTTCGCATTCGCCGCTACCGCAATCAGCAACCCCGCCGCCACCGCCCATTTCCACATTTTCACGTATCCCCTCCGCAAAGCGGGCCTCGCGTGAGCGAGGCTGCGGTAGAAGCCACGGGCTTGAGCCCGTGGATCAATCGGCCTTCCATCACTCCGGCCTTCAGGCCCGGCCGGGTGCACCCATCTGCGCTCCGTTCGCCGATGGATGATTCCGGAACCCCTCGTGTACCGCATCCTCTGCCTCACGCGCCCCAGGCGCGCCCCTATCCCCTACACCTGCGTTTTCCGGTACAACTTCCTCTTCTCCGCCAACTCATCCGAGATGGTCCGATTCAGCTGGTGCGAGATGGGATAGAACAGCAAACACGCCGCCGTCGCGAAGAAGACCAGCCCCGACCACAAGCTGGCCGTCAGCCGAATCCCATCCAGCGCCCGCGCCGTTTGCGTCGCATTCGACACATACCCGTAGAACGAGAACAGCCACCCGGCAATCGCGCCGCCCAGCGCCAGCCCCACCCACAGCGCAAACACCACCGCCGCCGTCACCGTGCCGGTCGCGCGCCGCCCCGTCTTCCACTCGCCATAATCGGCCACGTCGCCCATCATCGCCCAGATCAGCGGGCCCGACGTTCCATAGGCAAACTGCCGCAGCACTTCGGAAACCATAATCGGCACCGTCGCCGTCGCCGGCAGAAACAGCACCGCCAGGTTGAACACGCCCGTCAGCGTCATGCTCAGAATGAACAGCGGCCGCTTGCCCACCCTCACCGAGATCCACGTCGAGCACAGCACGCCGACGATCAGCGCCGTCAGCCCAAACCCGTTGAACCAGCTAAACTGACGCTCATTGCCGGCCAGGTATTTGAAGTAGGGCAGCATCACGCTGCCGCGCATCGCAATCGCCGCGAAATAGAACGTCGTCACCAGAAACAGCACGATCCACGGCCGATTGCTGAAGAGGTCGGCCAAATCCTGCCCCAGCGAGCTCTTCTGCTCGGGATTCGGCTGGATGCGCTCCTTCGTCGTCGCGAACGCCACGATGAAGAAGATCACGCTCAGCGCGCACAGCATCCCCATCGTGATCTGGTAGCCGCGCGCATCGTTGCCACGCCCGAAAAACGCCACCATGGGAATCGCGAGGCTCTGCACGATGAATCCCGCCGAGTTGGCCGCCACCTGCCGGTACGACGCGATGCTCGTCCGCTCGTCCGGATCGCCCGTGAGCACGCCGGTCAGCGACGCGTAGGGCACATTGTTCACCGCGTAGATGAGCCGCAGCAGCAGGTACGTCGTCCACGCGTAAACCAACTTGCTCGACGGGCTCATGCTCGGTGTCGTGAAGGTGAGGAAGCCGATCACGCCGAACGGCACCGCCGTCCACAGCAGCCACGGCCGGAACTTCCCCCACTTCGTGTTCGTCCGGTCGGCGATGACCCCCATCACCGGATTGAAGACCGCCGCGATCAGCCCCACCACCAGAAACAGCGTACCCGCCTGCGCCGCCGTCAGCCCGAACGTGTCGGTGTAGTAGCTGAGCTGCAGCGCCAGCATCGCCTGGAAGATAAAGTTCGCCGCCATATCTCCCAGCGCATAGCCCGTTTTCTCCCCAACCGAAAGTTTCTCGATCATGCTTGCCTCACCAGCCGAACCCCATCACCCCATACAGCAGCGCATCGAAGAACAACTGTCATCTGCAAATCGTCGCCCGGGGCCAAAGAAGAACTGTCATCCTGAACGAAGCGCCACCCCAACCTCTCGTCCCGAGATACCCTAAGGCCGAAGCCGAAGAGCCTGGCCTGAGCGTAGTCGAAGGCACCTGCATTCCTCACGTACTCCCCAATTCTCGGGTGCCCCACATCTGCGCGGTTTTCGCAGATGTGGGATTCCACACCATCTGCTGACCGCTAACCGCTGACCGCTGACCGCTATCCCCTATCCCCGAACCTCCAGCCCCAGCTTCATCAAATCCTCATCCCGCGACGAAGTCCCCACCATCACCGTGAACTCCCCCGGCTCGACAACATATTTCATGTTCACGTCCCAGAACTGCAGCAGCTCCGGCGTCACCGGCAAGGTCACGGTGGTGGTTGCGCCGGGTTCCAGACGAACCTTCCGGAATCCCTTCAGCTCCTTCACCGGCCGCGTCACCGAGCTCACCATATCGCGAATGTACAGCTGCACCGTCTCCGTCCCCGCGCGCTTGCCGGTATTCGTCACATCCACGGATACAGTTGTGCTCTCCCCCATCCGGATTTTCTTCTTCGCCAGCCGCGCATTCTCCACCTTGAACGTCGTGTAGCTCAGCCCATAGCCAAACGCGAACAGCGGCGACACATCGTCGAACAAATATCCCCGCCGCCCCGACGGCTTGTAGTTATAGAAGACCGGCAGATGCCCCGCGCTGCGCGGAAACGAAATCGGCAGCTTGCCACCCGGATTGAAGTCGCCGAACAGCACATCGGCCACGGCGTGCCCGCACTCCTGCCCCAGATACCAGCACTCGAACACCACCGGCACGTGCGCCAGCAAATGGTTGATCGAGAGCGGCCGCCCATTGAACAGGAACGCGATCACCGGCTTGCCCAGCTTCGCCATCGCTTCCACCAGCTCGTTCTGCCGCCCAATCAGATCCAGCGAGGTGCGGTCGCCCATGTGCTGCAGGTTCCACGCCTCGCGCGACGTCTGCTCGTTGCCCCCAATCGCCAGCACGATCACGTCGGCCTTCTTCGCCACGCGCACGGCCTCGGCAATCTGCCGCCGATCCTCCTCGGGATCGCTCGCCGTCACCGCATCCTGGTTCCAGCTTCCGCCGATCGTGATCTTGCAGCCTTCGCTGTACACGACCTTCGCCGCTTTGCCCACCTTGGCGCGAATCCCTTCCAGCACCGTGACGTTGTGGAGCGGCACGCCGGAATACCCGCCCAGCAAGCTGCGATCCGCGTTCGGCCCGATCACCGCAATCGTCTTCACCTTGCTCAAATCGAGCGGCGCCACCCCGCCCTCGTTCTTCACCAGCGTGATCGCCTCCCGCGCCGCTTCCAGCGCCAGCGCGCGATGCTCCGGCCGCCGCACCACCAGCTCGGCCAGCTCCGGCTCCACGTAGGGATCGTCAAACAGCCCCAGCTTGAATTTCGCCTCCAGCATCGGCGCTACCATCTCATCGAGCTGGCTCTCTTTGAGCGCGCCTTTTTTCACCAATTCCACCAGGCTCTTGTAGCAGTCGGGATCGGGCAGCTCGATGTTGACCCCCGCCTCGACCGCCAGCTTCGCCGACTCCCTGCGATCCTTCGCCACAAAATGCCCATGCGTATCCGGCCGGTAGCCCAGCTCCCAAATCGCGTAGTAGTCCGACACGATGAATCCCTTGAAGCCCCACTGCTTCCGCAGCAGATCGCGCAGCAGCCACCGGTTCGCGTGCGACGGAACGCCGTCGATCTCGTTGTAGCTGGCCATCAGCGTCACCGCGCCCGCCTCGCGCAGCGCCTCCTGAAATGTGTAGAGGAACGTCTCCCGCAGCACCCGCTCGCTCACGTTGGCCGGCGCGCAATTCATCCCGCTCTCCGGCTGCCCGTGCCCGACAAAATGCTTCAGCGTCGCCAGCACGCGCGTCTTGTCGCTGAATTGGCCATCGCCCTGGAAGCCCTTCACCGCCGCGATCCCCATCCGCGACACGAGGTACGGATCCTCGCCGTAGGTCTCCTCCACGCGGCCCCAGCGCGGCTCCCGCGCCACATCCACCACCGGCGTCAACGCATGATGCGCCCCGCGGCTGCGAGCCTCCTGCGCCGTCATCGTAAACAGCCGCTCCACCAGCTCGGGATTCCATGTCCCGGCGAGCGCAATCGGCTGCGGAAAGCTCGTCCCCTCCGGGGCCGCATGCCCGTGCAGGCACTCCTCGTGGAAGATCACCGGAATCCCCAGCCGCGAATTTTCCAGGAAGAATCGCTGGATCGCGTTCGTCAGCTCGGCCATCTGCCGCGCCGTCCGCCCGCCGCCCGCATCGCTCGGCCGCCCCACCTGCCCCAGTCCGCGCGCCAGCGCATAGGGCCCGCGCAGGTTTTTCTTCGCCTTTGCCGCATCGAACTCGCCCTTCTCGTCGACCAGCGTCACGGCCTTTTCCTGCCAGATGCACAGCATCTGCGCGGCCTTCTCTTCGAGCGTCATCCGCCCCAGCAGGTCCTTCACGCGCCGCGCCACCGGCAGAGTCACGTTCTTGTAAGCCGGAGTGCTGCCGTTCGCCTTCAGGTTCGCCTTCACGTTCGCCTTAGCGCTCGCCGCGCGCTGCGCCGCCTTCTTTGTCGCCACCGCTGCTGTCATGCCACCCAATCCTGTCTGCTTTGAAAGTAAAAAACCCTGTCATCCTGGAGCGAAGCATCCGAATACGTTGCGCCGCAGGCGCAACAAGTAGTCAGTCGCGAGTCGAACGGACCCGCATTTCCCCGCCCAGGTTCACGACAAATCCCAGCCGCGAGTCGAAATGGGGATCCGCATTGGCCCCGCTTCGCCACATCTCCCCCAAAGCAAGCCCCGTCAGTGACACACCACACTAGCCGGTCACCGTTCGACCGCGCAATAGAAAATCGATTTTCCTGAATCCCAATCAGAAAAGCCCCGCCCCACTCTCACCGCCCATTCTTTCCGCGAATCTCCCCCGTCACCGCGGCCAGCGTCGCGCCCGGCAGCGGCGGCATGGCCCCTGGCTGCGAAGCCATCCACGCGCCCCAGCGATTGCCCGCCTCATTCATCGTGGCCAGCGTCGCGCCTTCCAGGTACCCATGCGCCAGCGCGGCCGTGAACGCATCCCCCGCGCCCACCGTGTCGCGCACCACCGTTGCCACGCCCTCATGCCGGTGGAACGTCTCGCGCGTCACCAGCAGGCTCCCCTCTCCGCCCATCGTCACGCACACCAGCCGCGCCGGATACCGGTCCAGCAGCACCCGCGCGCCCCGCAGCAGCTCCTCCTCGTCCTGCGCCCGCGCCGCAAACGGAGAGGCCCCGGTGGCCACCAGCACCTCCGGCAGCTCGTGCGCGTTCAGCTTCACCAGAGTCGCCCGCGCCAGCGTCGCGCGCAGCACTTCTGCTGAGACAAACGGCGGCCGCAGGTTCACATCGAAGATGCGGACGCACGCCGGCCGCGTCGCGTCCAGAAACTCCAGAATCGTCTCGCGCGAAATCGCGCTGCGCTGCGCCAGCGTCCCCACGCAAACCGCGTCGGCCCGCCCGGCCAGCTCCCGCCATTCATGCGTGAACGCCAGCCGATCCCACGCCACCGGCTCATGAATCGTGTAGTGGGGCTCGCCTTCTTCCAGCGCCACGGTAACCGTTCCCGTCGCGAATTCAGCATCCGCCTGCAGGTAGCTCAGGTCCACCGGCAGTGACTCCAGCAACCTCCGCGCCTGTTGCCCCGGCGCGTCCGTACCCACCCGGCTCGCGATCACCGCGTGATCCCCGAGGCGCCCGCACATCACGGCAAAGTTCGCCGGCGCGCCTCCCAGCCGCGGCCCTTCCGGGAATACGTCCCAGAGCAACTCGCCCAGCCCGACCACCACCTTTTGCTCGCCACGCATTTCGCCCACCGGCGGTCCCCCTGCTGCGTCGCAGCCATTATCGCGCCGGGAGCGTTGCCGCGTTCGCCTCAAGCCAACGTCGTTTCATCGAGCGAAAGCGCTCGCTCCGCGTCGAATCAGAAGCGCTGCCCGCAGGTCGATGATCGCCCGCTGTATGCTGGCTGAGAAATTTGGCGGTTCCGGTGGCAGCCTCTCAGCCCAATCCGGGTTCTAAGCCACAGGCAGGCGCGGCGCGACAACATGGCTGACACGAACCCGGCAGTCACCGTAACCAAAGCAAATCCCCCCAGCGGACCGCCTGCGCGTCCCCACCGCCGCGCGCGGCGCATCCTCTTGTGGCTCGGCTCCAGTCTCGCCATCCTCTTCATCGCGCTGCTGGTCACCGGCGACATCCTGCTGCACCGCGCCAGCCCCATGCTGAAAGAGAAAGTCATTGAGACCCTGAGCACCCGCTTCGACAGCCGCGTCGAGCTCGACGGCTTTCACGTCTCCATGGTCAAGGGCTTCCAGGTCTCCGGATCGGGGCTCAAGCTCTACCCCCGCAAGCTCGACATGACCGATCCGCTCATCCAGGTGGACCAGTTCTCCTTCCACGCGCTCGGCTGGCGCCAGCTCTTCCGCACGCCGATGTACATCAATCGGGTTCAGGTCAACGGGCTCTCCATCCACATGCCGCCCAAACAGCAGCGCCACGATATCCCCCGGCTCTCCGGAAATTCCGGTCCCGGCGTCGACAAGAGCAGCAGCGGCATCAAGATCCTGGTGGGCGAAATCCTCATCGACCACGCCGACCTCGTCATTGAGAACGGCAAGCCCGGCAAAGTCCCGCTCGATTTCGTCATCCACAAGCTGGTTCTGCACTCGGTCGGCCAGGGTCGCGCCATGAAGTTCCACGCCACGCTGGTGAACGCCAAACCCGTCGGCAATATCGACTCCACCGGCGACTTCGGCCCCTTCGTCGCCGACAGCCCCGGCGACACCCCTGTCGACGGCCACTACTCCTTCAGCCACGCCGACCTGTATCCCATCAAGGGCATCGGCGGAACCCTCGCCTCCACCGGCGACTATCGCGGCCAGCTCAATCACATCGACGTGACCGGCGAAACCACTACGCCCAACTTCAGCCTCGACACGACCAATCGCGCCGTCCCGCTCAACACCAGGTTCCACGCCATCGTCGACGGCACCAACGGCGACACGTATCTCCAGCCCGTCGATGCGTGGCTGGCGAAAACGCATATCGTGGCCCAGGGCAAAGTCGTCCGGTCTGCGGGCGTTCCGGGCAAGCACATCCAGCTCGAGGTGACCGTCGGTCCCGGCCGCATTCAGGATCTGCTCGAGCTGGCCGTCAAAACCCAGCCCGCCCTCATGAACGGACAGGTCCAGATGAAGATGAACTTCGACCTGCCTCCCGGCCCCCAGTCGGTCACCCAGAAGCTGCACCTCACGGGCACCTTCGCCATCGACAACGTGCACTTCAACAACGACAAATTCCAGCACGACGTCGACCAGCTCAGCCTCCGCGGCCAGGGCAAAGCCGGCGCGGCGAAGCAGGAAGACACCGCCATGAAAGCCGGCAACACCCCCGGAGGCACCGCCGCCGACATTGCCTCCGAGATGCGCGGCCAGTTCATCTTCGGCGACGAGAAGCTCACGGTCTCCAACCTCAACTATCAGGTACCCGGCGCCCAGATCGCCCTCAGCGGCGTCTACTCGCTCGACGGCGAGCAGTTCGACTTCCGCGGCAATGCCCGCCTTGACGTGCACATCTCGCAGATGGTCACGGGCTGGAAGTCCTGGCTCCTCAAGCCCGTCGACCCCTTCTTCGCCAAAAACGGAGCCGGCACCCAGGTCCCCATCAAAATCACCGGCACGAAATCCTCGCCGCAAATCGGGCTCAACTACTAAGAGCTTCGATAGCGGTCCAATCAAATATTCAAATCAAGTATCAGGAAAACAAAAAGCTCTGTCATCCTGAGCGAAGCATCCGAATTCGTTGCGCCGCAGGCGCAACAAGTAATCCAGCCGCAAGCCGAAGGACCCGCATTTCCTGACCCGCTCTGTCGTTGGACGCTGCACCAGAGCGGCTGCAGCATCGTCAACGAGCCGCAACAGCCGCCGTCTGCACCGGCGCCATCCGCTCCAGCCGCTCCCGCACCGCCGCAGCCGCACCCAAATCCCCCGTCTGCTCCAGGAAATCGCGGTACGCAGTGAGAGCCGCCACATACGTCGGGTGCCCAAAACCAAGCTCCCCCTCCATCGCCGCGATGCCGCTCTTCATCAGCCCGGATGCCTCAGCGACATCCCCCGCCTGCCACTCGACATAGCCGCGAAGAAAGTCAATGTACCCGGCCGGAAACTCTCCCGCCGTCGCCGCATCCGCCACCGCGATCCGATGCGCCGACTCGAGCGGCCCCGCAGCGTGCGAGCAGCGCCCATCCGCGCACAGCGCCAGAGCCATATCCACGAGCGCCGTCATCTTCTCCTCCGGCGACGCGGCTGGGCCGCCCTTCGCATCGACGAGACGCTGCTTCGCCATCTGGGCATAACGAACCGCAGCCGCGGCATCATGCCGTCCCAGCGAGAGCATCGCCAGATGCATCCAGCTGCGGCCTTCCCCTAACGAGTCATTCGCCGCCTCCCGCAGCGTCAGAGCGCGCCGCTCCAGCGGCTCCGCGCGCGCGGTGTCGCCCGTCTCCACGTACAGCGTTCCCGAGCTGTCCAGCGCATTCGCCAGCGCGGCCTTGTCGCCCCCTTCGAGCAGCGAAAGGGCGCGCGCGTAGCAGCGCTCGGCATCGCCATAGCGCGCCGCATCCTGCTCGAGCCTGCCGAGCTCCCACCACGCCACGCCGTCGTTTTGCGCAGCAGGCTCGGCCAGCCGCGCCTGCGCCTCCTCGATCTGCTGAGCCAGTGGGCCCGGCAGCGAACTCTGCGCCTGCGACGCGGCGGCGAAAAGAGCCGCCCCTGCGAACCCAACAACCACAACAGTAGAAACGCGCATGATCCACCTCTGCGAAGAAACGCTACTGAGAGCCCGGCGTTTTGAGAACGCTTGCGGGACCGCGCGCAGATGGGTGGGACCAATCGTCACGCGGCGAGGCCGAATCGTAAACGGTCCATCGACGCCGGGAATTTCGCTCGGCGCGTCGCGATGAAAGACGCTATAAAGAAACCGGCAGGAGGCAGATTGGAGCCCTCGGGCAAAACCGCGGCGCACGGCGCAGGGGCGATGGGCTTCTCGTCCCAGACCTATGTTCGGCAGCTGGGCATCGCGATCCTCGTCTCCTCAGGGATGCTGCTGCTGGAGGCGGCGCAGGTCCTGATGGTCGACGCCAGCCGCGGATACATTCTGCCGCCGTTTCACTACTTCATCTGGTCGGCCTTCAACTGGTACAACTGGGCGCTGCTGTCTCCTTTCGTTCTGGCGTTGCTGCGCCGTTATCCGCTCACGCGCACCCGGTGGGCGACGCGGATCCTCTTTCCCCATGCGCCCGCCTGTCTGCTCCTCATTGGCGTGCACTCTGTGCTGCGCGGGACGGAAGCCTGGGTCTACACGCTCAACCACGAGATCCACGAGCCGCTGGCGGCTCTGATCGGCGAATCGGTCGTCCACGAGAGCTTGTGGGTCGTGGTGGTCTATGCCGCGGTGCTGGGCGGGATGGCCTTCCAGCGGCTGCGGCAGGAAGTCCAGCAGCGCGCCCTGTACCAGGCGCATCTGCAGGCACAGCTCGCCTCGGCGGAGCTGGAAAAGCTGCGCATGCAGCTGCACCCGCACTTCCTCTTCAACACGCTGCAGGCCGCCATCGCGCTGGTCCGCGACGATCCCGCAGCCGCTGAGGACGTGCTGCTGCGCCTGAGCCATCTGCTGCGCATCGCGCTCGACGAGATGGGCGCCGAGGAGGTTCCCCTCGCGCGCGAGCTCGAGTTTCTCGACCTCTACATCGGCATTCAGCGCCAGCGCTTCGGCGACCGCCTCAACTTCGAAATTCATGCCGACGCTCCGGCGCTCAACTGGCAGGTGCCGCCGCTTTTGCTGCAGCCGCTGGTCGAGAACGCCATCCAGCACGGCATCGGCAAGCACAAGGGCGACGACACGGTGCAGATTTTCGCGCGCCCGGAGCGCGGCGGCCTCGAGCTGGAAGTGTGGAACGGCAACAGCATCGTGGAAGACGAAGGCGAGGGGCTGTTCCAGCGCGGGCTGGGACTGCGCAACACCCGCGCGCGCCTCGAATACCTCTATGGCCGCGGCGCTCTGCTGGCATTGCGATCGAAGGGCGAAAGCGGAGCGGTCGCGCGCATCTTCATTCCCGGCCGCAACCGAGCGGCGCCTCGCGGAGCCGCGCGATGACCCTGCGCACGCTGGTCGTCGACGACGAGCCTCTCGCGCGCAAAGCGCTGCTGCGCCTCCTGAAGAATGAGCCCGACATCAGCGTGGTCGCCCAGTGCGGCGATGGCGAGGCCGCCGTGGAGGCGATCCGGCGGCTGCGTCCCGACCTCGTCTTTCTCGATGTGCAGATGCCGGAGATGGATGGCTTTCGCGTGGTGGAGACCGTCGGTCCCGAGCAAATGCCGGTCACGGTTTTCGTCACCGCCTTCGATCGCTATGCGCTGCGCGCCTTCGACGCCAATGCCGTCGATTATCTGCTCAAGCCGTTTGCCCCCGACCGCCTGGCGCGGGCCCTCACCCGCGCGCGCGATCGCTGCAGCGGCCGCCAGGATCGCGCCGCGGCCCAGCGGCTGTTTTCGCTGCTCGAGCGCACCCACTTTCAAACCGACTACGTGCAGCGGCTGGCCGTATCGGTCGCCGGCCGCATCCTCTTTGTCTCCGTTGCCGACATCGACTGGATTGAGGCCGAGGGCAACTACGCGCGGCTGCACGTCGCCCGCCGCATCTACGATCTGCGCGAAACGCTCCAGGCGCTCACTGAGAAACTCGACCCGCGCGACTTCGTCCGCATCCACCGCTCCACCATCGTCAACCTGCATCGCGTGCGCGAGGTGCAGCCCTGGTTCCAGGGCGGCCACGTCGTCCTGCTCGAAAGCGGCGAGGAGTTGCGCATGTCGCGTTACCAAAAAGAAGCGGTGGAGAAGCTGCTCGGCAAGCGGAAGTGAAACTCGATCGCAAAAAACTCTGTCATCCTGAGCGAAGCATCCGAATACGTTGCGCCGCAGGCGCAACAAGCAATCCATACGCAAGCCGAATGGACCCGCATTTCCCGGCTGGGTTCACGACAAATCCCCAGTCAACAACAGCTCTGTCATCGCTGAGCGAAGCATCCGAATTCGTTGCGCCGCAGGCGCAACAAGGAATCCAGCCGCGAGCCGAACGGACCTGCATTTCCTCTCCTCAACTCACCACAACCTCAGAGCAACGAACTTCCAACTCATGACCCCTCGCAGCTCTCCGCGCAAGAAAAAGGCCCGCTGTGTCGAGCAGCGGGCCCGGAGGGAATGTCGCATCGTTACGCCGAGCATATGCACGGAATGCGCTCCTGACAAGATAACGGCAGAGCCGTTACCGCCGGGCTAATACGTTCGTTCCGCTCCGGGCACGGGCCGGCCCTCCATAACGACTGCGCAACGGCACGAACGGCTCGTCCCGCGATCAGGCTAACCGGCGTGACCACCGCTTCGTCCGCCCCTCGCGTGCCGATACCGGATCCGCGCCGGCGAAAATGATACGATGATTGTTCTCCAGTTTTCTCGATTCAAATCGTATTGAAGCGTGACATTCCCCACCCGGCCCCGGCAGGTTGCCACGAGGGCCGAAATTCGCCGGAGGCGATCGTGATCCCTGTGTTCTGGCCCCAGCTGCAGATGCCCTCCAGGATTTCTCTTTCCACCTTCCTCGCCGCCGCCCTCCTCGGCGTGCCGTTCAGCCTCCCTGCTCAGGCAACATCGGCAAGTCCCGAGCCGAGCCAGCGCAGCGCAGCGTCTCCGCCAACTGCTGCCAACCCTGACGCGCTCGCCTGGCACGGCATCACGTTCTACGGCGCGTACGACGTCGGGATCGGCTGGGTCAGCCACGGCTTGCCGCAAAGCCCGTACAACTATGAAGGCTCTTCGCTGGTCAACCGCAACGCCACTCATTCCCGCTTCCTCGTCGAGCCCGACAGCCTGTCGCAGACCGGTGTGGGACTCCGCGGACGGGAGAAGTTTTCGCCCGGCTGGTTCGTCGTCTTCAACGCTTCCACCGGCATCAATCCGCAGTCCGGCCAGCTCTCCAGCGCCTCGCGCACCGACATCGACGACAACGGCCTTCCCCGCAGCGAATATTCCGAAGCCATCGACGGCGCCCGTGCCGGCCAGCCCCTCAACGACGAGTACTACGGCGGCATCTCATCCGACCTCTTCGGCACGCTGACCTTCGGCCGCCAGCGCTCTCTCGGCACCGATACCATGCTGCTCTACGATCCGGTCGCCGGCGGCTATGCCTTTTCCTACATCGGCTACAACGGCACCATGGCGGCCGGCGGCGATACCGAAGACACCCGCTGGGACGACGCTGTGAAGTATCGCCTCGTCTACGGCCCGGTCCATTTCGCTGCGATGGGCAAGTTTGCCGACGGCAACGGCGGCTGCTATTCCGCCTCCTCCACGTGGAGCGCCACCACCTGCACGCCCGAACAGCCCCACAACACGGCATGGGGATTCAACCTCGGAGGCAGCGCCCACAAGCTCTCCGGCGACCTCGTCTACCAGCATTACAATCAGGCCGTCAGCGTCGCGAACCCCCTGCTCGGGCCGACGAGTCCCACCCAGCCGTATCAGTCCACCACCGACAGCATCAATACCAATCCCATCACCGGAACCAATCTCATCGCCACCACCAACACCCTTTATGGCATCGTGACCGACAACAACGCCGTGCTGGCCGCTGCCAAATATACCGGCGACCGATTTCGCTACTTTGCCGGTTACGAATACATCTGGCAAAACAACCCCGGCAAGCCGCTGGGCGTCGGCGCCACCGACCAGGGCGGCTATCTCATGAGCGGCGTCGAAGATAACAATCTCGATTCTGAAAAGCTCGTGCAGATCTGGTGGACCGGCGTGAAGTACGCGTTCCAGAAAAAAACCGACATCACCTTCTCCTGGTACGGCCAGCTGCAGAACGACTTCCGCTTTCCCAAAACCTGCACCGCAGCCAGCTATCGCAGCTCCTGCGCCGGCTCGCTCGATGAGGGATCGCTCTACACCGATCACCACTTCACCCGTCGCTTCGACGGCTTTGCGGGACTCGCTTATTCCTTCGTCACCGGCGGCGTGGCCATCGCCATTCCTCACGGCCCCGGCGTTCCTTATCTCCACAACAGCAATTTCGCTCCCACCCTCGGCGGCCGCTTCGCCTTCTGAGTATTTCGCTGATCAAAAAAATGAACCTGTCGCTCTGAGCGAAGCGCCGCGCAATACTCCATTCGCCAGACCTGCATTTCCTTTCCTCAACTCACCACAATCTCAGAGCAAATCAACGCCCCGTCATCCCTTTCCTCCAGCCTGCCCCACCTCGCCCTCAGCTTCCGCTACATTGTTGTGGTGCGAGGAGCAAAAGACAGCGTCCCGCCAGGACGCAAATCCCAACCATCGGCCGCGAGTTCCGCTCAGGCCGCCGCTGAACCCCCGCTGATTCGCCCTCGCGATGCCGCCAGCCTGCTCGGACTCAGCTACCCGACCCTGAAGCAGTGGATCTACAAAGGCAAGATCCACGCCATCAAAACCGCGGGCGGCCACTATCGAATCGCCGAGTCCGAACTCGATCGATTCCTCTTCCGAAAAAACGAACGGGCTCCCGTCGCCGAAAGACGCATTCGCTATCGCAACATCAGCGCCAGAAACCAGCTTGTCGGCCGCGTGTCCGCGGTTACACTCGAAGGCCTTCTCGCGCAGGTTCAGATTTCCATCGGCGGTTCCATGATCACCTCCATCATTACCGCCGAGGCCGTGCGCGAAATGCGCCTCCGCCCTGGAGATACCGTGGCCGCGCTCATCAAATCCACCTCGATCATGATCGAGCGCATCGACAGCTCTCCGTAACTGCCTACGCGTGCCGATACCGGATCCGCGCCGGCGTCCACGGCGCCAGCTTCGCCTCCAGCCGCGCCTCGTTCTTCTTCCACGCCATGCCCGCCACGATGAATGCCGCGCCAATCGCTGTCAGCGCCAGGGTAAATCCCACCGAGTTGCGGAAGTGCGCCTGCGCCTCGCTCGCCAGGTAGCAAAACACCCCCAGCCCGCCGAAGACCAGGAAGGCCCGCCGCCGCACCGCCACCGCCACCACCAGCATGGCAAAGTGGATCAGGCAATACGCCGCCTTGCCCCACTCGTTGTGGCTGTCGAGCAGCGTCAGCCCGCCGCTGAACGTCAGCAGCCCAAACAGGTAAAACCAGAACGCGAAATCCATCTCCGGCACCCCGTCGAGCAGCCACGCCACCACCAGCATCGCCAGCCCGAAGATCGTTGAGATGTGGCATTCCTGCTGCCACGTCCAGTGCGCGCCAGACAGCCACGCCGTCCCGTCCATCGACAAGAACCACAGCGCGTAGGCCGCGGGCGCCGTGATAAACGGGAACCGCACCCGCCACAGCGCCAGCGCCGCCACCAGGACCGTCGCAATCTCCATCAGCACCCAGCTCGCGTCGACCCAGGGATGAAACCGCGTGTACGATCCCGGATCGCGCGAGGGCCACCACCCCGCCGCGCGCTCCAGCCCGTAAACGGCCAGCGGCGTCATGCACACCGCCACCGCGACCAGCAGCCCGCCGGGAATCCGCGTCGACATCCGCCGGAAGAGCCGCATCCCCACGCCCCCGAAGACCAGGGCATACGCGAAGGCGATCTCGGCAATCGTCCAGCCCGACAGCCGGTCCCACCCGCTGGTGATGAACCACCCCATCGCTCCGATGATGAGCAGCGCGCCCAGGTAGTAGCTCACGTGCGCCGCCTCAAACGCGGGCGCCGTCTCCGGCTCCGCGGCCAGCGCACTCTCAATGCGGTCGAACGCGTCAGCCGGCAGGCCCGCGCGTTCCACCGCGCTTTGCAATTCCGCTATCGAGATTTTCTTCATGCTCGCGAGTCTAGCTCTGCCCACCACGCGCCGCTGCCCGATGCAGACACTTCTTCGAGGTGTATCAAGCGCTCAGGGATGGGGCTGGCGGCAGGAATTCCGCCCAGGCGTCCGCGGTCTTGCGCCGCCTCAACCCGCGCGCTCGTCCTGCTTCTCGATCTTCCCTCCGCGCAGCCGCAGCCGCCGCAGCGGTTCGCCCACCAGCGTCAACAGCACCACGCTCCCCAGAATCAGCGCCGCGTCCCTGGGGCGCTGCATGATGCCCAGCGCGATCAGCAGAGCCGATGCGATCGCCGCCGGCTGGCTCGCCCGCAGCAGCAGGTTCACCAGCACTGTCAGCCCTGCCGCCAGAGTCGCGCAACCCACCCGCTCGAGCGGCAGGCTGGTGG
>JBARMS010000014.1:0-3222 GCA_049802575.1 Acidobacteriaceae bacterium
ACCGCGGGTTCGCAGGAACCTGGAGTTAATATTCACGGTTCTTGGCTATGCGGTGCGTGCGTCTTCCGATGGAAGCTCTGCGTTAGACGCCATCACGGAGGAGGTTCCCGACATCATTCTCTCGGACCTGGAGATGCCTGGAATGTCGGGCTTTGAATTCTTGTCTGTCGTTCGACACCGGTTTCCCTCAGTTCGTGTCGTCGCCATGAGCAAAGAGTTCGCAGGCAAGGCAGTACCTCCGGGTGCTGCAGCCGACGCCTTTTATGAGAAAGGAAGGCATCTGCGTTACTTGCTGAAGATCATGGAAGCCATGACGCGCCCAGGGAAATCAATCGCGGTTCGTCTCCCCCGCCTTCCATTGCTCCGGCCCGGATTCCCGCCCCAGGATTCATCCGCGGTAATCCCGCCCAATCCGCGCACCACAGTTACGATTCATCTGGGGGAGTGTCGGGAATAGCGGGCTTACCCGTTCCGGGCACCTGATCGAGCAGCACCACGTTCAGCAACGACTGGTGGATCTTGATGCCGCCGTTGTACTCGATAAATCCCAGCTTGCGAAAGCGATTCATGAAGAAGCTGACGCGAGATCGGGTGGTGCCGACCATTTCCGCAAGGGTCTCCTGCGAGATCTTCGGGATCGGCGACCCGGATTGCTCCGGCTTGCCAAACTGCGCCATCAGCAGGAGGATGCGCGCCAGACGCTTTTCGCTGGAGTTGAACAACTGATCGACGAGGTCTGCCTGGATTCGCATGCTTCGCGCCAGCAGAAATGACAGGAACCGATCGGAAAGGGCAAGTTCGTTGTGCATGACGCGAACCATCTCCTCTCTCTCGATTCTGAGCGCCGCACACTGGGTGATGGCAGTGGCCGTCGCCAGACGCAAGCCGGGTATAGCCGCAAGAGACTCCTCTCCAACGAAGTCGCCGGCGGAGAGAAGCGCGATCGTAGCTTCTTTTCCGTCCATGGAAACCACGGTCAGCTTTGCGCGGCCCTCCTGCAGATAAAAAATGGAGTCCGCAGGCTCGCCCTGGGAGAAAAAGGGCTGCTTCGCTTCCACGCGCACAATGCGCCGCCCCAGTCCGGCACTCGCAAGAAAGGCCTCGGGGTTAAACGGGATTTCCTTGAATTCAATCACTTCGATGGCCCTCCTCGGAAGCGGCCGTTCCAATGAACAATTCCGCAAGGGAGCAGCGGCGGACTGGCTCCAGGATAACCACAGGGGCGAGTTGTGAAGAATATTGTAGTCCTGTAGCGGGCGGAGCAACCGCGGGGCCCGGCTTTCTTCACGCGATCGTGCAAGCGCAATTGAGTCAATCGATTAGCCTAAGCCAAGCGGCGCCATCGACCCGGGAGTCAAAGGGGTTGCCCATTCCTCTGGCAAGGGTTGCCTGAACCGTTCATGGTCTTCGGAAATTGTCGAGGTGTGTATAAAACGGAACAGAATCGATGGTGAAAGACAGGCATACTCGCTAAACCGGTCCCTCGTCAGGAATTCTCGTCACGCGGAAGCCGCGAACGCAGCAGCGTCGAACGACTTTGGTTCAGAGATGTGGAGACCTTGAATTCGAAGTTCCCTGGAAGTGCCTCCGAGTCAAACCAGCAGGCGGTGGAACCGGTCAGGGCCCGTCCTTAGCACGAGCGAGAGGGGTTCACCGTGGATTCGACGATCAGCTCGATCACCGCCATCACACCATCGGGAAACGGGACAAGTCTTCAGAGCAAATGGAAATCTGCGCCGGTGGAGCGATTCGCCACCGGGATTGCCGGACTGGACGACATCCTGGGAGGCGGCCTTGCCCGCAATCACCTTTATCTGGTCGAAGGCGATCCGGGAACAGGAAAGACCACGATCGCGATGCAATTCCTGATGGAGGGCATTCGTTGTGGCCAGAAGGGCCTCTACGTCACTCTCTCCGAATCGAAGGCGGAGCTGCTGGAGATCGCCGATTCGCACGGCTGGTCCCTCGATGGGATCGAAATCTATGAGTTGGCTCCCGATGAGGCGCAGCTTAAGCCCGAGGCCCAGTACACCGTCTTCAATCCTTCTGAAATCGAAATGTCAGACACCACCAACGCCGTCATGGCGGAAGTGGAGCGGTTGCAGCCCGCCCGCGTCGTGTTCGATTCTCTCTCCGAGTTGCGTCTGCTGGCTCGTGACTCCCTCCGCTATCGCCGCCAGATTCTGGGCCTGAAACAGTATTTCTCCGGACGCAAATGTACCGTGCTTTTGTTGGACGATCGCACCGGCGAAGGCCACGACCAGCAACTCCAGAGCATCGCGCATGGCGTGATCCTGATGGAAAGCGCAGAGCGGGAATACGGGATCAAACGGCGCCGCCTGGAAGTGAAGAAGCTGCGCGGCGCAAAGTTCCGCGAGGGGTTCCATGACTACTGCATCAAGCACGGCGGGGTGGAAGTGTATCCGCGCCTGGTGGCCGCCGAGCATCTGGTAGCTTTCCAGCTGACGCAACTGGAGAGTGGCATACCGGCGCTGGACACCTTACTGGGCGGAGGTCTCGACAGCGGCACCAGTACGCTCCTGCTGGGACCGGCCGGCTGCGGAAAATCCACCATCGCTGTCCGGTACGCGACCTCTGCTGTCGAGCGCGGCGGTCGTGTGGCGCTGTTCACCTTCGATGAGACGCTCGCTACTCTGGTAATCCGGGCAAAAGGCCTGGGGATGGACATCAAAAAGCATGTTGACTCGGGACAACTGTTGCTTCGCCAGGTGGATGCTGCGGCGCTGTCGCCCGGCCAGTTTGTCAACGAGATCAGGCAATTGGTCGAGAGGGAGGATTTGAAAATACTGATCATTGACAGCCTGAACGGATTTCTCAATGCCATGCCCGGCGAGCATTTCCTCGCCATGCAGCTGCACGAAATGCTGGCATTCCTGAGCCAAAAGGGAGTCACGACGCTGATGACCGTTTCCCAGGTTGGCTTCGTGGGAACGAACATCGATACCCCGGTGGATGTGAGCTATCTTGCCGACACGGTCTTGTTGTTCCGCTACTTCGAGGCCGCCGGTGAAGTGCGTCAGGCGCTCTCCGTCATTAAGAAGCGCAGCGGAGAGCATGAGCGCACCATTCGTGAGCTGGTCATGCGGAACGGCGTGATCTCCGTTGGAGATGTGCTCACTGAGTTCGATGGCGTATTAACCGGATCGCCCCGGTACCGGGGCTCGATGGAGGGCCTGCAGGGATCCAAACCTCACGCAGCTC
>JBARMS010000015.1:0-13406 GCA_049802575.1 Acidobacteriaceae bacterium
GGGCCAGATCGGCGCGAGTTTGCACGAGGATGCGGTCGAGATGCAGCAAAGCAAGGGTCCGGACCTCAGTATAGAGGGCGCGCCAGGGATACGACCTCAGGGAAAGAGTCGGCGGGGCTGCGGCTGACATTTGTCATGCGCGATTGCTGACGAAGGGCACTGCCGGGATGAGCGATTTGGCGAGATGCTGGGTGTGTCAGGAGGGCGTTATGGAAACCCCAGGGACGCAGTATCCGAATCAGTCTGCAGCGCAGGCAGCCCCACCGCCAGCGTGCGCGTATCGCTCCGACTCGCATTGCATCATGGGCCTGGGCATCGTGCTGTTGTGCTTCGGCCAGGCGATTACCGGCAGCCACACGGCGACCATGATTGGGCTCGCGATGATTGTGCTGTCGAGCTGGATCGACTGAAGAGCAGCAAACAGGGATTAGGTCTGCGGCCGCAGGTTACAGGTGACGGGTTGCAGGGCACGGCGTCGGTCGAATCCCATGCCGTCCGCGAACCATGTGCGGGATGGGACACTCAGGTCAGCTCAGGATTCCGAGTTTTTTTGCCGTCTTTTCCAAAATCCCGAGCGCCCGGTCCAGCTGCTCCCGCGTGTGCTCGCTGGTCATGATGGTGCGGATGCGGGCTTTGCCTTCAGGGACGGTGGGAAACGCGATGCCGGTGCCGAGGACGCCGGCATCGAATAGAGCCCGCGAGAAGTCCATGGTCTGGCGGCCGTCGCCGATGATGATGGGCGTGATGGGGGTCTCGCTCGCCGGTGTGTTGACACCGCCGATATTGAATCCAAGGCGGCCGAGCTCAGCCTTAAAGTAGCGGGTGTTATCCCAGAGGCGCTCGATCCGCTCCGGCTCGGATTCGAGCAGATCGAACGCCGCGATGCAGGTGGCGGTGACCGACGGCGGATGCGACGTGGAAAAGAGAAACGGGCGCGCCCGGTGGTAGAGGAAGTCGATGAGATCGCGTGAGCCGCACACGTAGCCGCCGATGGCTCCGATGGCCTTGGAGAGCGTGCCCACCTGGATATCGACGCGGCCATGGCAGTGGAAGTGGTCGATGGAGCCGCGGCCATTGCGGCCCAGCACCCCCGAGGCATGAGCATCGTCGACCATCATGATGGCGCCGTATTTTTCGGCAAGGTCGGCGAGCTTGTCGACGGGGCCGATGTCGCCATCCATCGAGAAGACCCCGTCGGTGATCAGCAGCTTGTGGCCAGGCTCGTCTTGGACTTCTTTGAGCAGCTCTTCGGCGTGGGCGACGTCTTTGTGGCGGAAGACCTTGATTTTGGCGCGGGAGAGGCGAGCGCCGTCGATGATGGAGGCGTGGTTCAGCTCGTCGGAGAGGATGAAATCTTCTTTGCCGAGAATCGCTGAAACGGTGCCGGCGTTGGCGGTGAATCCGCTTTGGAAGACGACGCAGGCTTCGACGTTCTTGAAGCGGGCGATTTTTTCTTCCAGCTCCATGTGGATCTTCATGGTGCCGGCGATGGTGCGGACGGCGCCGGGGCCGACGCCGAAATCGCGCGTGGCCTGGATGGCGGCTTCCTTCAGTTTGGGGTGATTGCACAGGCCAAGGTAGTTGTTGGAGGCGAGGTTGATCACCTGCTTGCCGTCGTAGGTGCAGACGGGGGCCTGCGCGTCGTCGAGGATGCGCAGGCGGAAATGGGTGCCCTTCTGCTTCAGTTCGTCCATGGCTGCGGTGAGGTACTGGAGCTGGGGACGCTGC
This sequence comes from Acidobacteriaceae bacterium, assembly GCA_049802575.1. Taxonomy (GTDB): domain Bacteria; phylum Acidobacteriota; class Terriglobia; order Terriglobales; family Acidobacteriaceae; genus Palsa-343. The sequence goes on from JBARMS010000015.1 coordinate 1,729, forward strand.
GATAAACCTGTGGCCATGATGGATCGCCTCGAAAAATGCAAAGTGAGCAACTAACGATCCTAACTCCGGGGACCGGCCTGATGAAGTGCTGGGTGTTTTCGAGGTACTGTACGAGCCCACATTAAAAAGCTTGAGCCGCTCGATTTTGCAGTAGAATCGCGCACGCCGGGGGTTCTTTCTATGTTCCCTATCTCTGCTGCGGACGCGATTTCTCCCGCGATCCGACGGACGAAGCAGTTCCTGTTCCAGCCCTTTCGGCTGGGAACGTACCTGAAACTGTGCCTGGTGGCCGTAATCACCGAAGGTTTGGCGGGAAACTCTAACTACTCAAGCTCGCACCGGCACACCTCACACTCTTCCGGAACGATCTACCCGCCGGTGTGGCCGCACGCCGGATGGATTGCGGTGATCGTGGCGGCGCTGGCGCTGGCGCTCCTGCTGGGGTGCCTGATCTTCTACCTGATTACGCGCCTGCGGTTTGCCTACTTCCATTGCCTGATTCACAACACGAGAGAGATTCGCCCGGGCTGGTGGCTGTATCGCGCGCAGGCAGCGCGGTTTTTCTGGCTGAATATCATGGTGGGGCTGTGTTTCCTGGCGCTGGTGGCCGTACTCGCGCTGCCGTTCATCGCCGGTATTTTTGCGGTGATTCGGAGCGTGCAGGCAGGCGGCCGTCCTGATATCGCAGCCATTGTTGCCCTGGTGCTGCCGCTGATACCCGTCGTCCTGCTGGTGGTTGTTTTGGGGCTGGTCGTGGATGTGGTGCTGCGCGATCTCATGCTGCCGCATTACGCGCTGGAGAACGCGACCGCGGGCGAAGCGTGGCGGGCGGTGTGGGCGCGGATTCGCCTCGAAAAGGGTCAGTTCTTCGGGTATGCCTTGCTGCGGATTGTTCTGCCGATCGTAGCGATGGTCGCGCTGTTCCTGCTGCTGCTGATTCCCGCCGTTCTCTTTTTCGCATCGACGGCCATCATCGAGGTCGGCATCCACGCCGCGTTCTCCGGGGCGAGCGGCGCCGCCTCGGTGATCGGAATTCTGCTGGCGGTTGGGTTCGGTTTGCTGGCGGCCGGGATTGCGTTCGTGGTCGGCATCGGCGTGGGGGGACCGCTGAGCACAGCGATCCGCGAATACGCGCTGCTGTTCTACGGCGGACGATATCAGCGGCTGGGCGATATTCTGTGGCCGCCGCTGGCCGGAGCCTCTGTGCCGGGGATGGGCTAAAGCGCGACGGCCGTCCACGCAGGTTGTGGCAGGACCCGGGCGCCCCGAGGGAACCGCCGCCGGCGCGACCCCTGCGCAGTCGCTCGGATACAATAGGCTTTCCAGCGCAGGGACCGATTGGCTTCTTCCGGGTGAACGAATTTTTCGTGCCCGCGAGAGCCAAATTCCTGTGCGGACGGTCTGATTGAAGAGAGTTCCTCACGCATGATTTCGCAGTTTCGGAAATATCTGTCCTCGCGGCCGGCTGTTCGGCTGCTCAGCAGCACAGGAATTTTGGCGACCCTGGCCGCTCTGGCGTTCGCCGCAGGGGCGCAAGCCCAGGTGGCCACGCGCACGCACCTGGCGACGCAGCAGGATGCCGGAGCCCTGTCGCTGACGGCGAAGGTTGCCGATGTCCAGGGGAATCCGATCTCAGAGGGATCGGTGAGCTTTGAGACGGTGAAGGGATCGCTGGGGTCGGTGTTCGTGCAGGACGGCGCGGCGTCGCTCCATCTGACGAATCCGCCGGAGTGGGCGCGGTCCATCACGGCCGTCTATCACGGAGACGCAGCGTTTGCGGCTTCTTCGGCAAGCGCGTCGGTGATGCCCGCTGGAACCGGTTTAGCTGGATTTACCGTGACGGCGAGCCCGTCTTCCCTCACGCTCACACCGGGCGATTACAGCACGGTGGAACTGACGATCACGTCGCAAAACGGCTTCAGTGAGGCGGTCAACCTTTCGTGCTCGGGCCTGCCGGCGGCATCGGCGTGCAACTTCAATCCGAATGTCGCCACACCGCCTGCCAACGGGACGACGCTCAGCGCCATGCAGCTGACCACCACCGCGCTTTCTGGAAGGAACTCGAAGAACGAAAAGCCCGCTCCGCTCGGGCGATCCGGCGCGGTGTATGCGCTGGTCATTCCGGGGTTGCTGGCTCTTGTGGGCGTCGGCGCAATCCGGCGCAAGCATTTCGGAGCGCTGCGGGTGCTGGGGCTGGTGATGCTGCTGGCGGCTGGATCGCTGGGGCTGAGCGCCTGCAATGCGCGGTACTCCTACGAGCATTACCATCCATCGCCCAACTATGGGACGGGCGCGGGGAACTACACGATCGTGATTGCGGCCTACTCGTCGAATGGCACGGCCATCACGCAGGCGACCTCGTCGGATGCCAGCTGCGCCGGCGCGGTGTGCGTAGCGCTCACGGTGCAGTGAGGCAGGGAATAGGGATCAGGGATTGGACGGCTCAGGCGCGGAAGCCTGGGCCGTTTGCTTTTGGGGGCGGTTTGCTGCCCGCTATTGCTATCGCATCTGGCAGACCTGAACGGCGGCGTTGCGAAATGGGCAAGGCAGGGCGGTTGGCGCATTGGGGGCGAGCAGGAGCCATGTGGCTCCGAGCGGCATGAGGCGGCTGCGGCGCTCGGCATCGGAGATGCGATTCGCGGAGGCCTCCGCATTGCGCTGCGCGGCCCAGCGCTGGGCCAGACGCGGCACGACGGCGACGACACCGGCGTCCTTATCGTCGGCGAGTTGATCGCGTTCGGAGAGGACGCGGAAGCCCTGCTCATCTTCGCCGGGCTGATAGACAAGCTGTGGATCAAAGGCAAAGACGGCATCGGCCGGAGTGTGGCCGCGGATCCACAGGAAGGCCTGCTCGTACGGGTTGGCGGGCCGCATGCCGGGCCACTCGATCCGGTGGGAGCCGGGCCAGGAGACGCGCTCGACGAGGAACATCACGGCAAAAATCAGAATCAGCAGACCGATGCCGGCGAAGCGGGCGCGTTGCATCAGAGCCGCAAGCGGAGCGGCGAGAAGAACGATGCCGACGGCGTAAAGGATGTGGAAGCCGCGCAGCACCTGGAGCGGGACGAGGAGATACGGTCCTGCAGGCGGAACGAACAGCACGGCCATGAGTGCCGCTGTGCTACCGAGAAGAACGGCGGCGAAGCAGAGGGATTGCGTGGAACTGCGGCGCGGAAGCCGGCGCGCAGCGGCGGCGAAGAGGAGCAGGGGCAGCACAAGCCCGAGGATTTCGTACCACTGCCAGCGGCCGAGAAAGAGGAAGGTTCGCGCCGGAAGCGATACGGCCTGGTAGTAGGCGTCAGAGACGCGGGCGTGGCGAGCCATCGCGAAGGCTCCAGCGGCCGCTGCGCACGCGCCAGCGCTGAGGGCGAGCGCCGTGCGGAGACGACCGGAATCGATGAGCGCGAGCAGGAGGATGAAGGCGACGGCATACGCGCCCATCAGAGGGTGGATCAGAACGGCGAGCGTCAGCAGGAGTGCGGTGCGCAGCCACGCCCGGCGGAGGCAGGCCGCAACGGCGAACAGCGCAAGCGGAGTCGAAAAGGATCGCGCCGTGACATAGGGATCCATGAGGACCAATGCGGTTCCGGCAACCGGCAACGCGCAGCATGCCGCAGCGAGAAGCACGGCGCACCAGCGGGCCGACTCGGCGACGAAGAGGCGCGTCGCGAGCAGGCGGCAGGCGGTGAGGAAGAGAACGATGGAGAGGAGGTGGGTGGCGAGGAGAATCCACGGGAGCGGCAGGTGCGTCAGGCGCACCAGGCCTGCCAGCGTCCAGGGAAACGCGGACCAGCGGGTGAAGGCCGTGACGAAGACAGCGTTGAGCGGGTAGAGCGCGGGATCGAGCAGGCGACGGACCGCCGCGATATACAGGTCAGCGTCGTTCGCAAAGGGATGGTAGCCGTGGATGAAGAGAGCGATGGGAGTGAGCAGAAGGGGAGCGATACGCGAGGGCAGGGTGCGGGTTCGCCGGAGTGGTCGCGATGCTGGCTCGCCGATGCTGGGAACGGCAGAGGGCGTAGTCATCGGAGCTGATGCCGGCATGGAATCACTGACTCTTCTCGACCAGTTCTGTGGCCTGGGACCGGACAGCGGGATCGTCCCCGCATCCCTGCAGCCAGTGGACGTGCGGCTCGCGACGAAACCAGGTGAGCTGCCGCTTGGCGTAGTTGCGATGCGCCTGGCGCGTGGCGGCGAGTGCTTCGGCCTCGGTTGATGCACCGCGAAGAACGGCGCGTGCCTGGCGGTAGCCGAGAGCGTCGAAGGCGCGGGGGGACTCGCCGTATTGCGCGAGGAGGCGGCGCGTCTCCTCGATCAGGCCGTCCGCATACATCTGCGCGGCGCGGGCGTCGAGCCGCTGATAGAGCACGGGACGGGGCGGATCGAGACCGATGCGCAGAATGCGATATCCCGTGAGCGGGTCGCGGCCGTCGGCCCAGGCTTCCGCCACCGGCTGCCTGGCAGCAAGGCAGATTTCGATCGCGCGGATCAGCTTGGGGTGATCGTTCGCATGAATGCGCGCGGCCGCCGCGGGATCGATTCGCCGCAGGAGCCGATGCAGCCACGCGGGGCCATGCTGCACAGAGCTGCGACGCAGGCGATCGCGCAGCTCTTCTGAGCGCTGCGGGCCGGCGAAGAGGCCCTCGAGCAAGGCGCGCAGGTAGAGCCCGGTTCCTCCGGTGACGATGGGCAGGCAATAGCGGGCCGCAATTTCGCTCAGCGCCTGGCGGGCGAGGCGGCCGTAGTCGCCGGCGGTGCAGAAGCGGTCCGGGGGAAGAACATCGATCAGATGGTGCGGAATCGCGGCGCGTTCCGCCGGGGAAGGCTTGGCGGTGCCGACTTCCATTGCGCGATAGACAGCGACGGAGTCGCAGCTGACGATCTCGCCGTGAAAGCGCCGGGCGAGCGCGAGCGAAAGTGCGGTTTTGCCGCTGCCGGTTGGGCCCAGCAGGGCGACAAGAAGGGGTTCCATAACGAGGGAACAGGTGGCAGGTTACAGGGTACAGCGAGCCAGCACGTCAGAGGATCGCGAATCGGCACGCCGTCCGCACGCCTGCAACCGGCTGCTGTCTGCCATCCGCTGACCGCTATTCCACCTGCTGCTTGGCTTTGTATCCGTCGCGGGCGATGATCTGGTACTTGAGCGGTTTGTGCTTCTCATCCTCCATGCGCAGAGGATGGCCTTCCTGATCGACCAGCTGAATCTGGATGCGGCGGTAGGTGCCGTCCATTTTGGTGTTGGAAGGCTTGTAGGTGATCTGGTACTGGTTGCGGATCTGGTTGTTGATGTCGGTGAAGACGTCGGGAAATTCGGCGTCGAAGCGAGGTTCGAAATACTGGCCGCCGGTCATGCGGGCGAAGGTCTGCAGCTCGTTCTGCGCCTGCAGCATGGTGATGCTGTTCATGCGGCCGCTGGCGAAATTGCCGGAGCCCATGACGCCGGCGCCGCCGGTGGCGATAGAAAAGATGGTCACGTTCGGCGTTTCCTTGATCTTTTGCATGACCTTGTCGAGCGTGATCTTCGAGAAAGTGTCCAGGCCGGAGGAGACGAGAACGATGTATTTGCGGCCATCGATGCGGGAGAGACGATCGAGCGTCTGGTAAAGGGCGTCGAACTCATTCGTCTCGTTCCAGGTGGGAATCTGCAGGGAGCGAATGGCATCCTGAATGGCCATCTTGTTCTGGGTAAAGTCCGTCAGGATGGTAGTGTGCATGTCGTACGTGACGACGGCGACGTAGTCATTCGGCTGCAACTGCTGGGTGAAGGAGACGGCCGCGTTCCACATGTCGAAGATGAACTGGTAGCTGTTCGCGGCGAACTCGAGCAGCAGCACCGCCGTGATGGGCGCTTTCACCTGGTGGAACGCGACAATCTGCTGCGGGACGCCATCCTCGAAGACCCGGAAGTTGTCCTGCTCCAGATTGGGGATGAACTGATGGGTCTTCTGCGCGATGACTCCCACATCGACGTTCACTACGGGCACATCCACGCGGAGTGAATAGTTGTTCAGACCCGGAGGGTTCTTCACGGCGGCCGGCGGCGGAGGGGGCGGCGGGGCGGTCGTGGACTTTTTGGGGATCGTGATCACTCCGGTGTCGTTGCCGGGGCCTCCGGCTTCCGGAGTCGATTGATCCGTCGGCTGCTGCTGCTGTTGCTGCTGCGGTTGCGGCTGGGTTTGCTGCTGCGTTTGTTGCTGGGAGCCGGTCGTGCTCTGTCCCCATAACCCCTGGGTAAGAAAAAGCGTCTGAGTAGTGAGCAGGACGGCAGCGGCGACAGCCGGAAAAATGGGGCGGGAATACCTCATGCAGAGACCTCTGGGACGATTTTCAATCCGGCGCGTCTTTGCGGCAAGCGCGGGAGCAGCATAGTCTATGGACGTGTATCAACGCATGAAAGATATCCGACGGGCCATCTGGGCGCCGTTGGGCCTGCTCCTGGTATGCGCTGCCGGGTCGGCGCAGACGCCGGCCTCCTCTGCCGAAACCTTTGCCAACCTGCCGCCGAAGCCGCCGGCAGTGACCAAATTCTATCCGCTCAGCGAAATCCATCGCGGGCTGCAGGGCGTCGCGTACACCGTATTCGAGGGAACCAGGCCCGAACCCATGGCGGTCGAGATTCTGGGCGTGCTGCACAACGCCATCGGGCCGCGGCAGGACATGATCCTTGCCAGGCTGGAGGGCGCGAAGCCGGAATATACCGGGGTGGTGGCCGGCATGAGCGGCAGTCCGGTCTACATCGATGGACGGCTGGTGGGTGCGCTGGCGTTCCGCATCGGGCAGTTCAGCAAGGAGCCGATCTGCGGGATCACGCCGATTCAGCAGATGCTGGGCGTCGAGGACGCAGGCCAGGATCAGAGCACAGAGCTCAGGGCGGACAGCACCGAAGGCGGCGTTGAGCCTTCTGCGTACAGCGTTCAGGGGTCGCCGGATGCGGGCCTGCGTAACGCGTCGGCGGTGAGCGATGCGGGAGCCGGTGGGCCGCTGATGCAGCCCATGGATACGCCTCTGGTGTTCAGCGGATTCAGCCCGGCGGCGCTGGCTTTCTGGAAAGAGCATGCTCCGGCCGGGCTGGTGCCCGTGGAGGGGATTGGCGGATCGGAGAGTGACGAGAAGCAGCCGGATCCTCTGGTCCCGGGGTCGGCGGTCAGCGCGGTGCTCATCCGGGGCGACCTGGACATCGCGGCCACCTGCACGGTGACCTATGTCGATCCGAAGAGAATGCTGGCGTGCGGGCACCCGATCACGCAGTTCGGGCCGGTCTCGATGCCGATGACCAAGGCGGATGTGGTGGCAACGCTGCCCTCGCCGGCCGACTCTTTCAAGATCATCAACACCACCGAAACCATCGGATCGATCACGGAGGACCGGCAGTCGGGCGTGATGGGCGAGTTCGGCAAACCGGCCCGGATGATCCCCGTGACGCTGCATGTGACCGGCGGCGAGGTCGGCGATGGCCCCAAAAGCGGCGATGCTCTGCACTTTGAGGTGATCGATCAGCCGCAGGTGACGCCGATGGCGGTGATGGTCGCGGTCTTTCAGGGGCTGATGCAGCAAAACGCCTATTCTGCGCTGACCACGTACCGGGTGGAGGGCGCGGTGAAGCTGAGCGGCTATCCGACGGTGAAGCTGGACAATCTGGTGGCCCCGACGGACACGGTTCCGGCGAATGTGCTGGCGGCCCTGGCGCTGGGCGAGCGCTTTGCCAGGCTTTACGACAATGCGGCTCGGCGGACTCCGATCGAGAGCGTCGATCTGGAGGTTGCCGCGATTCCGCGGCGGCTGACGGCGGAAATTGAAAGCGCGCAGGCGAGCAAAGTGGAGATTCATCCGGGCGACACAGTGACGGTGGAAGCGACGATCCGGCCGTGGCATGGCGATGCCCGCAACGTGCGCGTGCCTGTGACGCTGCCGCCGAATTTGCCCGAAGGCCCGGTGCGTCTGCTGGTGAGCGACGGGGGAACGCTGGATCGGCTGCTGCAGCCGCCGCAATTCAATGCGCAGCCCCTCGACATGGCGGCGACGATCGCGCAGTTGAACAGCCGGCACCCGAGCGACCGGCTCTACGTGACGCTGCTGGCGCCCGAGGTGCAGGCGGCCGTGGACGGGCATACGCTGAGCGGCCTGCCGCTGTCGATGGCCAATGTGCTGGAGCCGCTGAAAGAAAACAAAGGGATGGTGCTCAACGGCGAATCCGCGATGCCGATGGCGTCGCTGCCGATGGATGCCGTGGTCAGCGGCCAGCAGGTAGTGACCTTGCAGGTCGAAGACCAGTAGGCTCCAGGCGGGCCTGGCGAAGGACCTGCCTATAGAATAGAGATTCCGCTCAAACCTGCTGCCTTAGTTCGAGGAACTTCATTCCATGACGACAATTCAGGGTTTAGCCGTGCATGCGGCGGGAGCCGAACTGCTTTCGTTCAAGTACGATCCCGGCGATCTGCGTCCGCAGGATATCGAGGTGCAGATCACGCACTGCGGCGTGTGTCACAGCGACATCAGCCTGATCGACAACGACTGGGGCATCAGCCATTATCCGTTCATTCCAGGCCATGAGATCGTCGGTAAGGTCAGCAAGGTCGGCGCGGTAGTGGCGCATCTTGCCGCTGGAGATCGCGTTGGTATCGGGTGGCAGGACGATAGCTGCGGATCTTGCGAATGGTGCCGGCGCGGAGAAGAAAATCTCTGCGCGCAGGCGCAGCCGACCTGCGTGGGGCGGCATGGCGGATATGCGGACGCTGTGCGCGTGAATGCGCGGTTCGCGGTGAAGATGCCCGCAGCGCTGGACAGCGAGACGGCCGCTCCGCTGCTGTGCGCCGGCATTACGGTTTACAACCCGCTGCGCAATTCTGCGATTGGTCCGGCGTCGCGGGTGGGCGTGATCGGGATCGGAGGGCTGGGGCACCTGGCGCTGCAGTTTGCCCGGACCTTTGGGGCGGAAGTGACGGCTTTCTCGACCTCGCCCCCCAAAGAAGAAGAGGCGTTGAGTCTGGGCGCGCATCATTTTGTCAATTCGCGGGACAACAAGGCGCTGAAAGCGGTGGAAGGATCGCAGGACCTGATCCTCTCGACCATCAATGCGCAGCAGGAGTGGGGAGCCTACATCGCCGCGCTGCGTCCGCATGGAACGCTGTGCCTGGTGGGCGTGCCGCCCGGACCGGTTGCGGTGCCCGGATTTTCGCTGATCGCGGGAGCACGTTGCCTCTGCGGATCGAATACCGGCAGCCCGGCGCGGATCGCCGAAATGCTGGACGTGGCGGCTCGTCACAAGGTGGCCGCGAAGACGGAGAGCTTCCGCATGGCAGAAGCCAACCAGGCCCTGGCTCGCGTGCGGAAGAACCATGTGCGGTATCGGGCCGTATTGGCGAACTAGGGCGGACCCGGGACTTCCGGAATGGCCGAGGCTATCCTGGATTCGAATCGCACCCGTGCTACGATGCTGCGAATGGGCTGGATCGACCTCTTCCACGACCTGGCAATTCCGTTTGTCGCCGGGCTCGCGATGACGCTGCTGAAGCTGATGGCAGATGGGAAGCTTGTATCCTGGGATGACTCAAACGATATAGCGCTGGATCTTGTTCTGATCGCGGCGGGCGCTCTGGCAGTTCTGTACGGCAGGCCCGAGCATCTCAGTCCCGATGCCATGTATGACGCGGGAGTGGGGGATTTATTTGCGGCGGTGATTCTTTTGCTTCTTCGATTCCAGAGAAGATTGAAGGGTCAACATGGCAGACTCCCAGCGATCGGGCCGGTTGGTGGTCTTCTCCAGTTGACTATTGGTTCTGCGGCCATCATTTGGACTGTCAAAGCATTCTGATGGAGTGCGGGGCTATAATGACATCGGCGGAGCGCAGGGTATGGACGCATTGGTATCGCAGATAGCATCAACGGTGTTCGAGGCGCTGGTCGCTGGAATTGTGATCGGCGGCGTTCTTCTGCTGGTCCGACGCATTCAGATTGCTGCGGGTGTGAAGGACGACCGGGAGCAGTCGACTCCCACCTTGCTTGGCGCGCGATGAGGTCCTCGCAGCCGCTCCTCTCCGACTGAGCCGGCCAAAACTATGACCTAGTTGCTGCTTGTGCCCGTTCAGAAGCGGACAGCGTTCGCCGAAAATGGACAAGCGATTGTTTGGGAGCCGCTGCGGTCTAAGTTGTAAATCAATCTTTTTCAGCAGTTTACGTTTGTAATCCCGGGCCAATCCGGTGGTGAGGGGTGTGCTCTAAGGTGCGTGACTTCTGGAGGCACCTGGATGGCGTACGTCGAACGGATACGGGACATGATCACGGCTCCCCTGCTGGAACAGATCGTGCAGCAGCGGGTCACTGCCGGCTGGCAACTGGTCTCGCTGGAATGGCGGCGGGAGCTGCCCGAATCGGAGCGGCCGACCGAAGGAGCCTACCCGGAGGAGATCCCGTACGGCCTGCGCATCTCAGACGACTGCAAGCGGCTGGAAGTCGATCCCGGCGAGAATCAGACGCTGCTGCAGATGATGGAAATGCTGGTGCAGGATTTCTCCTTCTCGAGCATTGCCAGCGACCTGAACGAGAAAGGATTCCGCACCCGCGAAGGCAAGCGCTGGAACCCAGTAGCCATTTTCAATATGATTCCGCGCCTGATCGACGTCGGCCCCCGGCTCTTCTCGACCGAGGAATGGGAAGCGCGGCGGCAAAAGTTCGCAAAGATGATGTAGCAAAAGTGGGCCTCCCGGAACACGTTCAGCCGAGGTCCTTACGGGCCTCGGCCTTTTTATATTTCGCATCCTAACGAAGGTGCGCCGCAATGGAACGCCTTTCGACTCCGGTCCCGGAGCCTGCGAGCACGCACGTCGAATCCAGACAACTGAAGGAGTTTGCGATGAAGGCTGTGAGCCATCAGGCCCACGACCAGAAGAAGCCGGAAAAAGAGCGGGCGCCGCAGGTGATCGAATACTGCGCGAAGTTGGTCAATCCGGCGGGAAGCATTTGCCTGATCGGCGTCTACATGATGCCCGATCCCGGCGCAAAAGATGCGCAGGCGAAGCAGGGAATCTATCCCCTGCCGATCGGGGAACTGTTCGATAAGGCCGTTACCATTGGCATGGGGCAGTGCCCGGTGAAGAAGTACAACGAGTATCTGCGCGATCTGATTCTTCAGGGGAAGGCGCATCCAGGCCGGATCGTGAGCCACCACATCAAGATTCAGGATGCGCCGGAGGCGTACGACAAATTCGACCGGCGCGAGGAGGGGTGGAACAAGATTCTGATTCGCTTTGACGAAGCCATCGCGGCGTAATTCGAGGGAGGTGGGATGGGGGCGGAGGCCGGCAGCGGCCTTCGCCCTTTTATTTTTGTTTGCGAAGGAAAGCGGCGGCCGCGCGCAGATCGCTGATGAACCCGGCCCGGGCCTCTTCGCGAGCCTGCTCATCGGGGGCTCTGAGGATCGACGACGGATGCACGGTGGCGAGGACGGGCGGCAGGCCGGCGGCGTCGAGAACCTTGCCGCGATCCTGCGTGACGCGGAAATTGCGGCCGAGGAGCATTTGCGCGGCGGTTGCGCCGAGGCAGAGGAGCAGCTGCGGTCGAACGGCCTCGACTTCAGCGTCGAACCAGGGGCGGCACGCCGCGGCTTCGCGGGCGGTCGGCTTCTTGTGGATGCGGCGCTTGCCGCGCGGCTCCCATTTGAAGTGCTTCACGGCGTTCGTGAC
>JBARMS010000016.1:0-16071 GCA_049802575.1 Acidobacteriaceae bacterium
CGGTTATGGCGCGGCCTTCGGCGGAGTCGCCGCGCTGCTCGGCATGCTCAATTCCTGCTCGCCCAACGTCTGCGTGGTCAACATCGACAACGGCTTCGGCGCCGCCTACGTCGCCGCCATGATGGTCCGCACCCAGATGAATGCTTCACCTTCTGTGGGACAAGCGGCCACCGCCTCGCAATAGGATCTGTCATCCTGAGCGGAGCGCCACGCGCACTCTGTGAACACAGCGAGGTTGAAGCGCGTAGCCGAAGGACCTGCATGTGGTCCAGGACTCCACCCAATTCTCAGGTCGCCGCCGCCTGCGAGTCTCCGAGTCTTCGGGAGAAGCTGCAGCCCCTCAAACAGTGAGCACCACTTTCCCGCCCGGATGCCCATTCTCCGCGTAGTCCTGCGCCTCGCCAGCCTGATCGAGACCATACGTCCTTGCTGTCGGAATGATGAACTGGCCGCGCGCCAGGTCATCCGCCAGTTCATACAGCCGGGAAGCATCGGGCACCGCCATCATGGCGTGCACCTGAATGTTCTTCCCGCGCGCCGCCTCCGGCTCGCCCAGCACAGACCCCAGCACCCCGCCCTCTTTCAGCGCGCCGAGCAGCTTGCCGATCGTCGGACCGCCCACGGTATCCGCAATCGCGTCCAGATCGCGCATGCCCGCAATCTCCTTCTCATCGTCCAGCGCGACGACGCTCTCCGCGCCGAGGCTCTCTGCTTCCCCTCGCTGGCTCGCCCGCACCCCCGCAATCACCCGCACCCCAAGTTTCCGGCCCACATGAACCGCGCTGCGGCCCACGCCGCCCACCGCGCCGGTGATCAGCACCCTCCAGCCCGCCTGTACCTTCACCGCACGCTCGATCAGCTGCGCGCCGGTCAGCAGCACCAGCGGCAATGCCGCGGCCTGTTCAAAGCTCAGCTTCTCCGGAATCGGCGCCAGCACATCCGCGCGCGTTGTCGTGAACTCGGCATACGTGCCGTTGGCCAGCGCCATCACCCGCATGCCCCTGGCGAAGCCGGTCACGCCGGGGCCCACGTCGGCCACTTCGCCGGCCAAATCGCGCCCGAGAATCGCGGGAAATTCGAGAGGGAAGCGATTCCGCGCCGCCCCGCCGCGCAGCTTCCAGTCGATGGGATTGATGCTGGTCGCCCGGACGCGCACCCGCACTTCCCCCGGTCCGAACGGCGGCTCCGCCTGATCGTTTTCTACCCGCAGTTTGTCAATGCCGCCGTATTCGTAAAGGACCACAGCCTTCATCGCGAATTCCCCCTCTGCGTTGGGATGAGACCGCCCGCCGCCCGGTCGCAGCAACTCCAGACGCCAACCGGCGTATTCTTCGGCTTTTTCAAGCCGCCAAAGCCCATTCGTCCTCAGTGGGAGTATGGCCGCCCACATCCCCGCGCCCGTCGCAGATCGATGACTCCAGGCCGCGCGACGGAGGCGCAGAGCACGGCAGCCAGCGTTGCAACGATGGGTCGAATTTCGCGCCGGAGGCGCCGAGCAGAGCAGCCCCGCGCTTCAGCGCGGGGAATGCGATTCCCAAATTCTGCCTTGAGCCCCGGAGGGACGACGGATCGTTCACCCGCGCGGCGATCCCTACACCCCCGCCGGCTCGCCCTTCGGTTTTCTCGACAGCAGCCACAGCATGCCGATGACCGCGAAGAGCGAACCCACCCCAGCCAGCCCCAAAATGCGCAGCACAGCCACCGTGTATCGTCCCTGCGAGGGGGAGTAGTTGCAGCAGTACAGCAGCACCAGATCGCTCAGTGTCCCGATGTGCCGCGTGCTCGCCTGAATGACCGCGAGCCGCACGTCGCGCGACTGAAAATCCACGCCGAACAGGTACTTCGACAGCCGCCCATCCGGCGTGGCGATCATGATCACGCTCGAGTGCGCAAACTGGTCCATCTTGCCGTCCGGCCCAGGCACGCGGACGTAGTGAAAGCCCGTCGCCTGCGCCAGGTCCGCGATCGAGCCCTGCGGCCCGGTGAGGAAATGCACCGCATCCGCCGCCGAGGCCGGTGCATCCAGCATGCTCAGGAAATGCTGTTTCTCCATCGCTGCCGAGGCTGGCGTGTCCGCCGGGTCGATGCTCGCGACCACGACGTCGTATTGGTTCCCGACCTGAAAGCCGCTCTCGCGCAGCGCCGTCGCCATGCCGTGCAGCACCTGCGGGCACAGCAACTGGCAGTTGTAATACATCAGCTCCAGCATCACCGGCCGGCCGTGCGTGAATTCGTCTCCCAGCCGCACCGCGCGCCCCGTCTCGTCTTTGAAGGTGTCGCTCAGAGGCAAAGGACGCCCCAGGTTCTGGTCGATTCCCGCATGCTTCTGCCATGCTGGAGCCTGCTGCGCCGTCGCGCCCACCGGCCGGTCCGCCGAGTACTGCGCGCGCGCCAGGGGCGCAACCAAAGCCAGCCCCACCACGATGCCTGCGATGCGAAGATTCACACTTCAGAATACGCCCCGGCCTTCATCAGTGACCGCCATCACGGCTGGCCGCCCAACTTCCTGCCACGCTTCTACCGGGGTTCCTGCCCATGCCCGGAATGAGCGACAGTACGCGCGCGGGCCTCATGCTCTCCCATGGCATTGCCATGCTGGCGCTTGGCTTCGGCCTTCTCTACATCCGCGCGGCCATGACCAATCGTTTCTTCGATCTGCTGGGCTGCGTCTTCGCCCTTCTGCTGATGGCCGCCTCGCTGCTCTTCATCGCCCTGTCCGATCTGTTTTGCATCATCGAAGCCCGCCATCTCTCCGGACTGCGCGGCCTCCTGGCCATGAGTTTGGTTGCGGCGGGCGCCGGAGCCGTTCTCGTCTTCTATCCCTGCGTCACGCTCCGCGGTGTCTGCGCCTGCGCGTCCGCCTATGCGCTGTTGCTGGGCCTCGGAAAGCTCCATCTCGCGCACCACTGGCCGGGTGCCGGCAAGCCAATCCTCTATGGATTGGCAGGTATTGCCTTCTGCGCGAGCGCATTTCTCGCCCTGACGGCGGACCGCGCCACTGACGATCGCGGAACCCTGCTCGCCCTTGCGCTCTACTCGCTGTTCGTCGGCTTGCAGACCCTCGCCGCAAGACACTACGCCCTCACCCGCCGATCGGTCGCGGCCTGATAATCCGGCCCCGCGGAGCTACGCCCAGGCTCCAATCACGCCCTCATTCTGAGCGGCGCTGGCCAGGCCTCAAGATCTTGCCGAGCTGAAAAAGCAGAGGTAGGATCAGCATCGTGAGCACCGGTACGACGATGGAAAACACCAGCGCATCGTGGCCTGAAACGTACCCTTGTCGCAGCGCCAGTATCACGAGATACGAAAGAATGGGGAGATTCAGCACTACCGCGGTCACCACTCCCGGCATGAGAGTGCGTTGGACGGCCGACACGGCAATGTGGGGTACCAAAGCATTGATCAGCACCGTCATCATGCAGCCAAAAGTGAGATTGGCCCACAGAGTCATTCTGCCCGACACTGCGCTGAGCACGGTGATGACCGAAACGAGAACCGTGAGCACCACCACGGCAAATCGAAACACGCCCGGCTGTACTCCGGCGAACCATGGACCGGATCGTCGTGTCCATCGCGGAATGTAGATCGCCTCTTCCGCGTTGTGCAGAGCAACGAGAACCGGAAAAAGTAACTGCAGAGAACGAAAACTCATGCTGCGGGAACCCACGGACCGATTGAGACGAGCCCTCCCATCCATCCGGGATTCAGCCCCTGAGGGGCGTTCCTCTTCCCGCTTCCCCCGACCGGCCACCAGCAGACTGGCGCCCTAATGGTCCTTGCCCACGACTCCCAGGTCTTCGTTGTCCGCATCCGACGGATGACCGTGCGTCGCCCACAGGATGCCCGCGACGAAGATCGCCAGAAACACCAGGATGATCGCGAACGCAATGGGAGTGGTCTCGTCCATAGCGCTCCTCCCGGCTCAAATTCTGCGCCGAAAGCAGCCTGACGCAGGATGATTGTGTCCTGCGCTGCGTCTCCAAAGTAACCCCTGCGACGCAGCTCCGCACAAATCCGCATCCAGTGGCCCCGCTGGGGGCACAAATCCACATCCCGTGCCGCGCTGGCGGCACAGCGGTAGAAGCCCCGGCCTTCAGGCCGGGGACCAGGTTGCTCAATGAAGAGGGGCTTCAGCCCCGGACCTTGGCCCTTAGTCCGGCAGCGCCCCCAGCGTCACCGTCTTGCCCGTTCGCGCCGAAGTCCGCGCCGCATCCAGAATCTGCATCACCACCACGTTCGTGTCGAGCGACGTCAGATCGTGATCGGGATTCAGCTCCCCGCGCACCACAGCCGCCAGATAATGCAGCGACGTGTCCTCCGGCGCGACCAGCGCAGGCGCCGTCACCGCCTCATCCGGCGACGACTCGCTGAAGCGCTCCCGCACCAGCGTGGGATTCACGGCGACGGCATAACCCTTCGTTCCGTAGACCTCCATGTCCTTGCGTCCGAAGGTCCAGTCCCACGAGGGCATCAGCACCGCCTGCGTGCCCTTGTACCGCAGGATCACCGTCGCATCGTCGTCCACGCGGGGGTAGATTTGCGGCTTGTCGGTCTGCGTCACCGCCGTCACGCTCACTGGCGACTCGCCATGCATGAGCCACGTCATCAGATCCGCGCCATAGCAGCCGAAATCGTACAGCGCCCCCGCGCCGTTCTGCGCCGGATCCGTCAGCCAGCTCAAAAACTCCGGCTGCACCCCAATTTCCTTCGGCCCCTGATGCCCGTCGTGGACAACCACCTTGCGCACCGCGCCCAGCCGCCCCTGCTGCACCATGTCGTACACAGCCTTGTTGCTGGCGTACCAGGTCGTCTCGTAATTCACCAGCACCTGGATCTGCGCCGCCCGCGCGGCCCGGCGAATGGCGAGCGCGTCCTCCAGCGAGAGCGTCAGCGGCTTCTCCACCATCACGTCCAGATGACGCGCAGCCGCCTCTTCGATCACCTTCCGATGCTCGCCCACCGACGTGTAGACGAGCAGCGCCTGCGGATGCCGCTCGGCCAGCAGCGCATCGAGCGTCGGATAAAACAGCCCGTGATCCAGATGAAACTGCGCCTCGTATTTCGCGCGTAGCGCAGCATCGGGATCCACGATGCCCACCAGCTCCGCATCATGCTGCAGCGGAAACGCGTGCAGGAAACCGGTGACGTGCCCGTGCTCGAGGCCAACGATGGCCACGCGCACGGGCTGTTGCGCGAGCAGCGCAGGAACCCCCGAGAGGAAGACAGCAGCTACGAACAAGAGCGGAAGACGCACAGTGCGGTCGAACATAACCGCCATGTTACCGCCGCCCGATCCTTCGGCGCTCGCCGCTGCCCCGCCGGGTGCCCCACCCTTGTCGCTCGCATTGGTCGACAGGGTGGGATGGAGTTCACCGCGCCCCCCTCGGCATTGCGCCGCTTTCCGCGCGGGTGTTACCGTGAAAATTCAGCCTCGCATCGACGACTCACGACCGACAGACCAGCACGAAGGAAATCAGCTCCCATGCAGACCAGCTATAACGGACTCGCCCTGCCCGAAGGAGGCGAGGCGATCCAGTATGCCGACGGGAAATATACGATTCCCGACCATCCCATCATTCCCTTCATCGAAGGCGACGGCACCGGCCGCGACATCTGGCGCGCCTCGCAGGGCGTCTTCGACGCCGCCGTCGAGAAGGCCTACGGCGGCAAGCGCGCGGTGAAGTGGTTTGAGATTTACGCCGGAGAAAAAGCCTTCCGCGAATTGAAGACCTGGCTGCCCGACGACAGCGTGCAAGCCGCGACCGATTTCCGCGTCTCCATCAAAGGCCCACTCACCACCCCTGTCGGCGGCGGCATCCGCTCGCTCAACGTGGCGCTGCGGCAAATCATGGACCTCTACGCCTGCATCCGCCCGGTGAAGTACTACGCCGGCGTCCCCAGCCCCGTAAAGCATCCCGAAAAGCTGAACATCGTCATCTTTCGCGAGAACACCGAAGACGTCTACGCCGGCATTGAATTCCGCGAAGGCACGCCGGAGGTGAAGAAGCTCATCAGCTTCCTCAACGACGACATGCTCAAAGGCAGCAAGAAAAAGATTCGCGAAGACTCCGGCGTCGGCATCAAGCCCATCTCCATCACCGGTACCAAGCGCCTTGTCCGCTACGCCATCCGCCACGCCATCGAAAACGGCTGCAAATCCGTCACGCTGGTCCACAAAGGCAACATCCAGAAGTTCACCGAGGGCGCTTTTCGCGAATGGGGCTACGAAGTCGCCGTCGAGGAGTTTCGCGATCAGGTCATCACCGAGCGCGAGAGCTGGATCCTCGGCAATGTCGAGGCGAACCCGAGCATCACCGTCGAGCAGAACGCGGCGCTCATCGAGCCGGGCCTCGAATTCGGCAACGACGAATTCCGCAAAGGCCTCTACGACGAGATTCGCGGCGTCCTCAATTCCATCGGCAAATCGCACGGCAACGGCCAGTGGAAGAAAAAGGTCCTCATCAACGACCGCATCGCCGACTCCATCTTCCAGCAGGTCATCATCCGCCCCGAGGAGTACAGCATCCTCGCCTGCCCGAACCTCAACGGCGACTACATCTCCGACGCCTGCGCCGCGCAGGTCGGCGGCCTCGGCATCGCGCCCGGCGCCAACATCGGCGACGGCTACGCGGTCTTCGAGGCCACCCACGGCACCGCGCCCAAATACGCCGATAAGGACGTCATCAACCCCGGCTCCGTCATGCTCTCCGGCGTCATGATGTTCGAGTTTCTCGGCTGGCACGAGGCCGCGAAGCTGATCGAATCCTCGATGGAGAAAACCATCCAGCAGAAATTCGTCACCTACGATTTCGAGCGCCAGATGCAGGGCGCCACCAAGGTGAAGACCAGCGAGTTCGCCACCCGCATGATCGGCAACATGTGAGAACCCAACTCCGGGTGTCCCATCGTTGTCTCCTCGCGCCGTCCGAGGAGACAGGGTGGGACGCGCCGCTCGGATAACCCGTGGTTTTGTGACGGCATGATTTCACCTCAGGTGAGACGGCTCGAAGCGCCATCCGGGGAGTATCGTCAGGCGCCGCGGGGCAGCCCGAAGCGCATCAGGCGACGCGAAAACAGCCCGGAGGCGCATCGGGCGCCGCGAAAGCGGCCCGGAGGCGCATCAGGTGCCGCGCAAGCGGCACGACGGTAGAAGCCCCGGCCTTTAGGCCGGGGAGTAATACGCTCGATAGAGAAGGGGGCTTCAGCCCCGGGCTTTCATCGAACGATATCCCGAAATTTCTCGAAGAAGGAAATACGCATGCGTAAAAAAGTCACCATCGTCGGAGCAGGCAATGTCGGCGCGACCGCCGCGCACTGGATCGCCTCCAAAGAGTTAGCCGACGTCGTCCTCATCGACGTCGTCGAAGGCGTGCCCCAGGGCAAAGGCCTCGATCTGCTCGAAGCCATGCCCATCGCGAAGCGCGACTGCCAGATCACCGGCACGAATGACTACGCCGATACCGCCGATTCCGACATCGTGGTCATCACCGCCGGCATCCCGCGCAAGCCGGGCATGAGCCGCGACGACCTGCTCAATACCAACTTCAAAATCATGTCCGACGTGGTGGGCAAAATCACCGCCACCTCGCCGAACTGCATCCTCATCATCGTGTCGAATCCCCTCGACGCCATGGCCCAGGCCGCCTTTCGCCAGTCCAAATTCAATCGCGAGCGCGTCATCGGCATGGCCGGCGTGCTGGACTCCGCCCGCTACCGCACCTTCATCGCGCAGGAGCTGAATGTCTCCGTCGAAAACGTCACGGCCTTCGTCCTCGGCGGCCACGGCGACACCATGGTCCCGCTGCCGCGCTACTCCTCCGTTGCAGGCATACCGATCACCGAGCTCATCGCGCAGGAGCGCGTCGACGCCATTGTCCAGCGCACCCGCGACGGCGGCGCGGAAATCGTCAAGTACCTCAAGACCGGCAGCGCCTACTACGCCCCCTCCGCCGCAACCGTCGAAATGGTCGAAGCGATTCTCAAGGACAAGAAGAAGATTCTTCCCTGCGCCGCGTACCTCGAAGGCGAGTACGGCATCAGCGGCTACTACATCGGCGTGCCCTGCAAGCTGGGCTCCCGCGGCATCGAGCAGATCATCGAGATCAAGCTGACGCCCGAAGAAGACGCCGCCCTCAAAAAGAGCGCAGCCGCCGTGAAGGAACTCTGCGCAGTGATCGGCGTCTAGCTGATTTCCGGTGAGCTGACCGCCCTGTTCGCCGGGCGCTCTTCAGCGGACCACCCGCTCGCGGAACCTTCTCCGGGAGCCTGCGGCACCGCGCCCTACTGGTCAGGAACCGTATAGCTCTGGCTCGCCAGGACGCCGAAGCTGGCGGTTACATTGTCCTGATCCACATACTCGCCCACCTGAATCGGGCTGCCCTGGTAGGTGGAAGCATTCACATCGATCTGCTTCTGGTCGAAGATACGATCGGGATAGTTGCTCTGGATGACGGTAGCCGGAAACGCTATCTGGCTTCCGTAGGTGGCCGCGTTGAACACGTCCACGTTATTCACGGTCAGATAGTCGATATAGAGGCACTCGACGGTGCGCCCTTTGGCGTCCTCGCAACCCGTGTTTCCGGGCTTGATGGTCACGTGGTACTGCACGTGGACCGAGCCGCTGTAACTTGCGCCGCTCACATGCTGGACGTTGGGTGTGTTCTCGTATCCGCGCTGGCATGCGGTCACGGCCGTGCCGTCGCTGTTGACGTTGTTCACCATGATCTCTTCATTCGTGCCGTCGTCAAACCAAAGAATCATCCCCTTCTCGAGCGCTGTCCCGTTGTTGGGTGTCACCGTGATGTTGCAGGACCCGGGATCCACTGTGGCCGCGAGTGTCCCGGTCGGCAGCGGGCAGTCGTGAGCGTAGTTGCTGGAGTAGCCCTTGAATGGTACCCAGTTTGTGCTGGTGTATGGCGGCACGCCGTTCCCGCCCTGGCCGTTGTAATCCCACGAGCCGTCGTTCAGCGAGCACTGCATCGAGGCGCCGCGGTACACGTTGGGCGACGTCGCCGTCACCCAGTCGTTCATATCCAGCTCCCAGTTCGCGACCTTTTCTGCATCCTGCCCCGCCCAGAGATAGAAGTCCTCCACCAGGCTGGTGCACGTATCGCAGCCAATCGAACCCGCGTCGTAGGGCCACAGCACCTGCGTGCCATAGTCGGTGCTGCCGGGATGAAGGCCGTCGTCGGTGAAGTTGAGATTCTGCGTCGAGCCGAAACCGCCGGTCATCTGGATCTGGGTAGGGATGCCCTGGACTCCCTGACACCCATTCTTGGTGGTGTTGTCATAGCTGTCGTCGCAGAACTTCACATTCGGAGAATTGTAGTTCTGGACATCGGTTTCCGGGCACTGCGTCGACGGGGTGGATTGGCCCCCCGGCGCATGGCACGCGACATTCGTCTTCCAGCTGCTCGGGCTTTTCTGCTCGCTCTGCACGGCGATGCCGTTGTTGCCGTTGTCCGACATCTGCACCGCCACGGCGTTGATCGTCTCGCCCGCAGTCACGCCAATCGCCTGGCTATATTCAATCGAGGCTTCCGTCGCCTTTGAGCCGTCCGTCGTATAGAAGATCTGTGCATTCGGCAGGTCTGTCGCGATCGACAACGAGTTGCCGTCGCTGGAAAGCGTGAACGTGATCGCTCCGGAACTCGTCGCCGTGTAGTAGTTACAGATCGTCTGGCTGGCCGTGTAACCCGACGCCGTGGCATTGACGCAGATGGTCTCGGTCGATGAAGCATCGATGCTGATCGATCCCGAATAGGCCGTGTTGGGTGTGCAGGCTCCCGATATCGCCTCGCACCATTCAATCGATGCGCCCTGCGTGGAATCGCTGATGGTCGTGTTCTGCGGCATGGTATAAGTGCCCGTCGCCAGACTGATGACTGGCGTGGCCGTAGCCGACTGGTCGGAGTTGGTGTACTCGTTGCACACCGTCGCGCTCGGCTGGTAGCCCGAGGCCGTCACGCTCGCGCAAATCGTTTCCGTCGACGACGGATCGATATAGATGGACTGGTTGCTGCTGTAGCTCGTGTTGGGCGTGCAGTCTCCGCTTCCCCGGTAGCACCACTCAATCGTCGCGCCCTCGGTCGTGTCGCTGATCGTCGTGTGCTGCGGCATGGGGTAAGTGCCCGTCGCCAGGCTGATCGCCGGAGTGGCCGCCGTGGCCGTCGTGTAGTAGTTGCACGCCGTGGCGCTGGCCTGGTAACCGGATGCCGTCGCGTTGGTGCAGATCGTTTCCGTCGTCGTCGGATCCACATAGATCGATCCGGAGTAGGCCGTACTGGGCGTGCAGGTTCCTGTCGTCGCGTAACACCAGTCAATCGATGCTCCCTGCGTGGAGTCGCTGATCGAGGCGTTCTGCGGCATCCCGTAAGTCCCGGTCGCAAGCGAGATAGCTGGTGTCGCCGCGGTAGCCGTCGTGTAGTAGTGACACGCCGTCGCGCTTGGGCTGTAGCCCGTTGCCGTGGCGTTCGCGCAAATGGTCTCGGTCGCCGCGGGGTCGACATAAATATTGCCGCCGGTATACTGCGTCGACGGGGTGCAGGTGCCGGTGCCTGCGTAGCACCAGTCGATGGTTGCGCCCTGCGTCGAGTCGCTCAGCGTGGTGTTCTGCGGCATGGCATACGTGCCCGTTGCCAGACTAATGACGGGCGTTGCCGTGGTCTCGGCGGATGCTGCGCCTGCGCACACCAGCAGCACGGCGAGTAGAAATGAATACTTTGTCGTCACTTGATCCTCCTGGCACGGCCCGCAGGGACCCTGCCCGCATTTGTGGCCTGATCTCAGCGCTTCATGGCGGAGGAACCTCCGTACGCATGAAGCTGACAGCGAGTGCGTGCAATCAAGGCTTGCCAGGACGGCTTACAGGAGGAGATGCCGGTCGCATCGGGGCGGACCGCAAACGACTGCGTGGGCTTGCTGCGATAAGTAGCTTAGCCAGGCCCTTCTATTGATTCTTTCAGCGTACGGGACAAAAAGATGCGCGTGAGAGCGGATAAGTTGCTACTGCTGGCTAAACACCGCATGAACTTCTGTACGAGCAAGGCGCGTCGGTCCGCGCCCGGAACGCCGTTCCCCATTTCCCCGCTTCCTTACTCCCTGCTTTCTGCACTCTTTTGCAGAGAAGTAAGCGACGGTGCGCGGAAATAACAATGGGTAAATGGCCCAGGTTAGACGCCGGTTGCCGCAATGCCTCCCGGCAAAAAGCTGGCAGCGGGGAAGCAGCGAGCCAATCCACCCTGGCCCTATCTTCTCGCCCTCAAAAACGCAATCACGTGATCCGGATTTACCACCCCCACCAGCCGATCGCTCGAGTTGATCACCGGCAGCGCCCGCAAATTGTATTTGTCGAACAACTCCGCGACCTTATTCTCATGCAGGTCGGCGCGGCAGCTGATGAATCGCGGCTCCGCGAGGACTTCCAGCCGGGTCTCCGGCCGCGCCAGCACCAGCCGCGCCAGCGGAACCACCCCCTGCAGCACCTCGGCCTCGTCGATCAGATAAACCTCGGTGATGGTCTCCAGATCGCCTTCAAACCCGCGCAGCGCGCGAATTCCGTCGGAGACCAGCGCCGTCCGCGGCAGTGCCACATACTCCGTCGTCATGCGGCCGGCCGCCGAATCCTCGCGAAACTCGAGAAGCTCCTCCACTTCCTGCCGCTCCTCGGGATTCATCTCCTCCAGAATGGCTTCGGACCGCTCCTCAGGCAGCTCCGCCAGCAAATCCGCGGCCGCCGACGGGTCCATCTCCTCCACAATGCCCGCCGCGGTCTCTGAGTCGAGCGCCTGCACCAGCGATTTCTGCAGCCGCGGCTCCACTTCCTCCAGTGTTTCGGCAGCCACTTCCTCGTCCAGCGTTCGCAACACCGCTTCGCGTTCCGCCGGCGCCAAATCCTCGAGGATGTCCGCGATATCCGACGGGTGCAGTTGCGCCAGCCGCTCGTATTCGATCTTCAGCTTCACCCGCCGCGCCGGGTCCACCTCGATCACGTCGACAAAATTCCACGGGATCACCCGCGGCGGAATCTTCCTCACCAGCTTTTCCAGGGTTTGTTTCGGCAGCGTTCCGGTGAACAGGCGCCTCACCGCGCCGCGCATGCCCACTTCCACTTCCGAGACGCACAGCTGGGCCGGCGAGTCGTGGCCGGGCAGCCATTTCAGGTTGACGTCGTTCACGCGGACCACTTTGCGCCCGTGCACGTCGATGATCTGCCGGTCGAGCAAATCCTGGCGCAGCAGAATGTAGTTCTCGTCGCCCTGCACCGGGTTCATCGCAGCGTCGGAACGCAGCTCCAGCGCGCCGCTCGGTGTCCAGCGCACGTCCTTCGCTGCCACAATCTCCAGGCCGCGCCGTGTTTTCAGCACCAGTCCGGCCACCTGGCCCGCATCGGGACCGGTGGCCACCGCCACGTCCTTCAGCCGTCCGCGCAGCCGCCCGCGCACGCTGGTGATCGGCGTGCCGAGAATTGCCGTCAACGGCTGCGAAACGGGAGCGTCAGCCATCTTGCTGGTTCTGCTGTTGTTGCTGCGCATGAGTTTATCAGTCATCACACCGGAATGCAGGCAATCGGCGCCCCGTAGCTCCTCGCTCAATGGATGCTCGCCGGCGCTGCCGCGTGCGCTCCGCCGGACCTTGCAGCCCATCCCCGCTACGGTAGCATTGACTGAGGCGCATCGCCGACATACACTCAGCGCTGGGCGCGTCGGCGGGCACAAATTCCAATCCGCTCGCCCGCCTGCGAGTTCCACAACCCTTCATGGCATCAGGAACCACCCGGTACGCGCCGCACCCGGATCGTGTGAAGCTGGTCGTCGCTTCCTCGGTCATGCTCACCTTTATTTCCTTTTGGCGAGCGGCGGCCGTGGTCCTCAACGACCTGGGATCCTCAGCGTTCTATGCCGGCGGCATCGCCGAGCAGGCCGTTGGCAAGGCCGCTCCCTGGTTCATCCTCGGCGTCATGCTCTTCTCCTTCGCCGTGCGCTCGGTCTACGTCGAGAGCTGCTCCATGTTCACCCGCGGCGGCGTCTACCGCGTGGTCAAGGAAGCCCTCGGCGGCAATTTTGCCAAGCTCAGCGTCTCGGCGCTGATGTTCGATTACATTCTCACCGGCCCAATTTCCGGCGTGTCGGCCGGCCAGTACATCGTCGGCCTGCTCAATGAGGTCATGACCGTCGGCGTCACCCATGGCTGGATGCCCGCATGGCTCCTGGCTACCGCCCACCATGGCCTGCCCGTCGATGAGACGTCGGCGGTGCTGGCCGCCGCGGTCACCGTCTACTACTGGTGGCAGAACATCAAGGGCATCGAGGAATCTACTGACAAGGCCCTCGCCGTCATGCAGGTCACCACCGTCATGGTCGTCCTGCTGCTCGGCTGGGGCGCGGTCACCGCCCTCCACCTTCACGCCAAATTGCCGCCCTTGCCGGTGCCCTCCAACCTCCACTTCTCCCAGGACGCCCTCGGCTTCCTCCGTGGCTCCAACCTCGCCACCACGCTGGGAATGTTCGGCATCCTCATGGCCTTCGGCCACTCCGTCCTCGCCATGAGCGGCGAAGAGACGCTGGCGCAGGTCAACCGCGAAATCGAGCACCCCAAGCTGCGCAACCTCAAGCGCGCCGCCATCGTTATCGCCATTTACAGTTTCGTGTTCACCGGCATCGGCACCATGCTGGCGACCATGATCATCCCCGATGCCGTCCGCGTTCCCATCTATCGTGACAACCTCATCGCCGGTATGGCCATGTACATGTGGGGCCCCCTGACGATCAAGATTGTCTTCCGCGTCTTTGTCGTTCTGGTCGGCTTTCTCATCCTCTCCGGCGCTATCAACACCTCCATCATCGGTTCCACCGGCGTCATGATGCGCGTGGCCGAAGACGGCGTCCTCACCGACTGGTTCCGCAAGCCCCACCGCCGCTTCGGCACCAGCTATCGCATCGTCAACCTCGTCGTCGGCATGCAGTTATTCACCATCATCGCCAGCCGCGGCAATGTCATTATGCTGGGCGAGGCTTATGCCTTCGGCGTTATCTGGAGTTTCACCTTCAACTCCCTGGCCATGCTCGTCCTGCGCTGGAAATATAAAGGCGAGCGCGGCTGGAAGGTTCCGCTCAATCTCCGCATCGGCCGCACCGAGTTACCCATCGGTCTGTTCTGCGTCTTTCTCACCCTGCTCATGACCGCGACCGTGAATCTGGCTACCAAGAGCGTCGCCACCGAGAGCGGCATTGCTTTCACCCTCATCTTCTTCACCATCTTCGCCATCTCTGAGCGCAGGAATCTCGAGAAGCACCAGCTCACCCAGAAGCAGATGAAGGAGCACTTCCAGCTTGAGCAGCAGGACACCATTGGCCGAGAATCCCTCCAGGTGAGGCCGGGAGCCGTGCTCGTGACCATGCGCGATGCCGCGAACCCCTATGCCCTCAAATGGGCCCTCGCCCGCACCAACACCGAACAGCAGGATATTGTCGTGCTCACCGCCCGCATCATGGGTGCCGGCGGACCGGAGTATCTCGAAGAGCAGATATTCAGCGAGCACGAGCAGATGCTCTTCACCAAGGCCGTCTCTGTTGCCGAGAGCTTCGGCAAGCACATCTCTCTGCTCGTGGTGCCGGCCGGCGATATCTTCTCGGCCCTCGTGCAGGCCGCGAACTCGCTCGAAGTGGCCGCGCTGGTTTCCGGCCTGTCCACCCGCATGTCGGCCCAGGAACAGGCCTTCCACGTCGGCCAGGCCTGGGAAAACCTGCCTGAGTCCAAGCGCCAGTTCACCTTCTATGTTGTCATGCCCGACGGCGAGTCGGAGGCCTTCCACATTGGCCCCCACGCGCCCGCCCTCCGCGCGGAAGACGTGCAGTTAGTCCACCGCCTGTGGCTCAACTTCCGCCGCGATCCGGAAATGCAGGGCCTGCATCACAGCGACATCGTCACCTATGCGCTCACTCGCATGGCGATGGACTATGCGCGCGATAAGCAGGAGACGCTGCGCGACCTGCGCCGCTTTACCCAGGACAGCACGCGCGACAGCCGCCTCGGTATTACTTCGCGTGCGCCCGAGCGCGAAGACCGGTCCATTCCGGCCCCCAAAGCTTCCGCCGACGACGACCAGCGTTAGTTTCCGTGCCGGGGCTGGTGAGCGATCAATCTGTCCTTTAATTTCCTAACCCACACCGCCTGTGTCATCCCGAAGTGCAGCGAGGGATCCGCGGTTGCTTCTATCTTTGTGGTCTTTGTGTGACGCGAAGCGCCGTCCCTGACCGCGGCTGTTTTTCCTTGTGCCGTGTGATTTGAATGTTGGCGACGCTGCGCAACTAGTCTGCCCATTCTCCTGAGTCCTCATTTGTCAACTTAGCGTTGTGAGGATTAGTCTCAGAAAAGTGCAGCAAGAGGAAGTCATCCTTCTCCCCCAATCGAGAGCGGGATGGTTTTCAACTTCATCGTAGGACGGAGGACAGAGTGGAAGTGAAGCAAATCGTTGCCGAGCTCGATCAGGAGATTGTTCGGCTCAGGGAAGCCCGCGCCTTGCTCTCAGGCGAGACTTCACGCCCGCGCGGCCGCGGAAGGGCGGCTGTGAAATCGATTGCAGCCCGAAAGACAAAGAGAAAGCACAACCTCAGCGCTGAGGGAAGAAAGCGCATTTCTGAAGCCTTGAAACGGCGCTGGGCAGCGCGGCGCAAGGCGAATTCCGGGAAAGCCGCCAAAAAAGCTGCATAAGTCGTCGTCATAGTATTCACGCATGAGAAGGGCGGGTGCCTCAGGCCCCGCCCTTTTCTGCCGGGCGCCCCATCCAAGCCCGGTTTTAGCTTGAGCGGGATCCCAAACCTATCTCGCTGCTGCGAAGCCGGGTGCCCCATAGCCTGGCCTGAGCTTGGCCAAGGCTCTGCCCGATAGTGGCAGACGTGGGCTTCCACGAACCCTGCGGACTTTACGGTTCGCTGACCCGCTGACTAGTACTACTGTGTTATAAGAAGTCTCGCAGACAGCAGGGGCATCTGGGCAGGGAGCGGGCCAGGTGTGCGGCCAGCTGGCAGCGCAGGGTGGCGATGGAATATGGGTTGTGCCGCTCAGTGCGAG
>JBARMS010000017.1:0-8057 GCA_049802575.1 Acidobacteriaceae bacterium
AAGTGGACGACGCCGAGCCGCTGTCCCTCTACGTCTTCAAGACCATGACCGATCCCTTCGCGGGCCGCATCAGCTTCTTCAAAGTCTTCTCCGGCTGCCTGAAAAACGACGCAACGGCGCAGAATTATTCTCGCCGCTCCGCCGAAAAATTCTCGCACCTCTCCATCATGCAGGGCCGCACCGCCGTCGCCGTCGGTGAGCTCCACGCTGGCGACTTGGGAGCCGTCGCCAAACTGAAAGAGTCCCTCACCGGCGACACCCTGGGCGACAAGGCCCACGAAATCTTCTACGAGCCGGTCGCTCTGCCCGAGCCGGCCATGACCTGGGCCATCGAGCCCAAGTCCCGCGCCGACGAAGACAAACTCGCTCCTGCCGTCCATAAGCTGATGGAAGAGGATCTGATGGTGCGCTTCTTCCGCGACGGCCAAACCAACGAGTTCCTCATCGCCGCTGCCGGCCAGCCCCACATCGAGTGCCTGGTCAGCAAGCTGCGCAAGCGCTACCACACCGAGGTCACCCTCAAAGCTCCGCGTGTCCCGTACCGGGAAACGATCCGCGGCCGCGCGGAGGCCCAGGGCCGTCACAAGAAGCAGACCGGTGGCCACGGTCAGTACGGCGATTGCAAAATCAGGATGGAGCCTCTCGCCCGCGGCGGCGGCTTCGAATTCGAAAACGATGTCTTCGGCGGCGCTATTCCCCGCAACTTCATCCCCGCGGTCGAAAAAGGAATCCAGGAGTCGGCAGCGCGCGGCTACCTCGCCGGCTATCCCGTGGTGGACTTCAAAGCCACGGTCTACGACGGCAGCTATCACGATGTCGACTCGAATGAGTTGTCGTTTAAGATGGCCGGCCGCATCGCCTTCCGCAAGTGCATGGAGCAGGCCAAGCCTGCGCTGCTCGAACCGATCATGCGCGTCGAAATCGAGGGCCCGCAGGAATTCGCCGGCGCGCTGATGGGTGACCTCAACCAGCGTCGCGGCCGCGTCCAGGGCATGGAAAGCCATGGGGCGACGACCCTCATCCGCGCTGAAGTCCCCATGGCCGAAATGCTCACCTACGGCCAGACCCTCACCGCCATGACGCAGGGCCGCGGCAGCTTCCACATGGACATGGATCACTACGACATCGTCCCGGCGCAAATCGCCGAGAAGATCGTCGCCAACGCGAAGAAGCCCACCGGCGAGGAAGAGGAAGAATAACGCTCAAACCGGCGAGGCCGGACCAGATCCGTACTCTCGGGATGATCAACGACAAGGCCCGCCATCGTCGGCGGGCCTTTGTCTTCGACCTCACGGCACTCTAGCTGAACATCGCCACCACTCCGACGATGAGCAGCATGAACAGCACCCACCACCCAAACACCGCAACCATGGCCGAACTGCGCTTCACCTTTCCGACGATCGCGCAGCCGATCCCCGTCACCACCAGCGACCACAGGCCGAAGATGTCGAAGAACGTCCCCATGGTCACCAGCCACAGAGGACTGTCCCCTCCGGCCAGGTAGTACCCAATATTCGTTCCCACCGGGTTATTGAAGTTGAACGAATCCGGCGACAGGCCTGCCACAATGGCGATGATCGCCAGCAGGTATCGAGCCCCATACGCGATCAGGTTCGAATACATAATGACGGCGAAGATCCTGCCGTATTTCGCGGTGCCCCCGAACCCGAAATTGATCGTCGGCCACACCAGCAGCGCAAAGATCGCCGTGAAAATCAGCGAGATGATCGGAGCCCCATACGCCGAATACGGCTGCCGTGCGATTCCCTTTTGCCGTGCCACCGCCTGCTGATCGGGGGGCAGGTTGGCCAGCATCTCCTTCACCTTGGGCGTCATGTTGATGCTGTTGTCATACACCGTCGCCCAGCCGATCTTCTTCTGCACCGTGAAGGCAAACGCCGACGAGATAATCACCATGATCAAAAACGGCGCCCACCATGCGGCGCTCCGCCGAATATCGGTAAAGGTCTTCGATGGCGCTACGAACGTATCGCCAATCCGCTGGATCTCGTTGAGGGGCTGGGTCGATGCTTCGGGCTGAGCGACGGCTTCGGTCATGGAAAACCTCCGGGTGGGTGAAACGGCTCAGGGGGAACGCGTGCTTGTCTGCCTGGTGGATTGCCGGAATTGTACTCCAGCACCGCCCCATGACGGATGAAATTCGGTCCCGCTTCGAACCGGGTCAGAAACCACTTCACGAATCACCCCGGGCGGCACGCTGCCATGGCGGTGCCATGCCGGCCGCTCGGCTGTTTGAGCGCACCAATCTTTTTGGGAGGAACCCGCAGAGCTACTTTTTCCCCTCGCTGGGGTCAGGTACTCTGAAGGAGCTCTGATCGATTCTTCGCGAACCTCGAAATGCGTATCCGTTTCTCCCTGGCTCTTCTCGCCCTGGCGCTGCCCTTCGCCGCATTGCCGGTTCTTGCGTCCACGGCTCGGCGCCCGGCGCCCCGTCTGCACCATCGCCGCGCCGCCCTGCGCCACACCGCTGTGACGCATCGCGCGGGCCATGGCACAAAGTTGCCGGCCGCAAGTACCCGCGCCGCGCTGATCACGGGGACGGCCGCTCGCCAATCCACCATTCCCTCCCTCGCTCGCATCCACTTCGTCCCGCCACTCCGTGGCTCGCGCGCTTCCCTGCTGCGCCAGAATGTGCGCGACACCGCCGAAGGCCTGCTCCGCATTCAGGACGAGGCGCAGCTCAACGACATGGAACGCGATCGCGAGCTGGTCCCCGTTCCCACCGGCGTCGCGCTTCGCATCAACCCTGACCTGCCCTTCAACCGTCGCGACTGCCGACCCTGGACCGCTCGCTTCCTGTCCGATCTCGCCCGCGTCCATTACGCCCGCTTCAGCCGCCCCCTGCAGGTCAACTCCGCTGTCCGCACCGTCGCCTTCCAGCGCGCCCTGATGGAGATCAACGGCAACGCCGCGGCCGCCGACGGTGATCTCGCGTCCCCGCACCTCACCGGAGCCGCCATCGATATCGGCAAGCGGGGCTTATCGCTCTCTGAGATCGCCTGGATGCGCGCCTGGCTGCTGCCCCTGCAAACCGCCGGCAAGATCGATGTGGAGGAGGAGTTCTATCAGTCCTGCTTCCACATCACCGTCTACCGCAGCTACGTTCCGGTCGCCCCGCTGCGGTCTGTTCCCCGCCGCCGTTCGACGACCACGCTGCTGGCCGCCGGCATTCGTTAGATTTTCTTCAACCCAGCCGAAACCACAGCAGTAGAATGAACTTACTGCCGGAAGGGTGCGGCCCTCCCAGCAGGTTGTGCTACTTGAGCAGTAGCAGGAGAACCACGGCTGCGAGAACGTTGCATGCCATTGGAACCGGCCCTCATCCTCATCCTTGCGGCAGCGCTAGTTGCGGCGCAGCCAGCGGCAGGATGATCACAAACCGCACTCCTCCGTTCTCTGCCCTTTCAACAGTGATGCGGCCATAGTGATCCGTCACCACCGACTGCACGATCGCCAGGCCCAGGCCCGAGCCGTTCCGCCGCGCGTGCGAGTACGGCGTAAACAGCAGCTCGCATTCCTCGTCGGTCAGCCCAACGCCCGTATCGGCAATGCCGATCCGCACCGAAGCCGCGGCCCGTGCTGCGGACACAGTCAGCGTCCCACCCTCCGGCATCGCCTCCATCGCATTGAGCACCAGTTGCGAGAGTGCCCGCTCCAGCAGCTCCGCATCGCCGCGAATCGGCAGCGGCTCCAGCGCGATCGCCGTGCCGATAGCAATATGCTTCTCTTCCAGAGCCGGAGCGAAGTGCGCCAGAACGTGCCGCACCGCATCCCGCACATCCATCTTTTCCATCTGCGGCTCCGCATCCTTCGCGAAATCGCTGAACCGCGCCACCACTTCCCGCAGCTTGCCGATCTCGCTCTGCAGCGTTGCCGCGCTCTCGGCAAAAACATCGTCAAACTGGATGCGCGGCAGCTTGCGCGCCCGCAGCATGTTCTCCACCGTGATCTGCATCGGAAACAGCGGACCCTTCAGCTCGCTGGCCAGCCGCTGTGCCAGCTCCCGCCACGCCGCCACCCGTTCGTTCTGCACCAGGCGATCCCGGCTCGTGGCCATCTCGCGCAGCATGTGGTTGAAGCTCCTTGCTAACATGCTGATCTCGTCAGGCGAGCGAATGTCGACGCGCGTCTCCCACTCCCCCGCCGCCGCCTGATCCGCGGCGCGCGTGATCTGCCGGATCGGCGCCGCAATGCGCCCGGCCATCCAGTAGCCGGCCCCTGCAGCGACCACAATCCCGATCACCGTGAAGAGGACCGCGACCCACACGATCCGCGTCTCCAGTTCCACCAGTCCCCGTCGCGCCTCGGCGACCACCAGCACTGCGAGCACCGAACCATCCGCACCCTTCAGCGGGAAGGCCGCAGCATCGACGCTGTCGGCCCGGCGCCCGGTCCAGTCAGCCACGCCCCTCGCTTCGCGCCCATCGGCCCGCGCCTGATCAACAATCTGCCCCAGATGCGCCACGCCCGCCGGCGCCGCTTGCGCTCCGGCGAAGTTCGCCCCATTGAATGAGTCGGTGAGGTTGCGATACAGAAGAACCTGCACTCCCGGCAACGCGGCCAGACCGCTCAGAAATCCCGCATCGAGCTGCCGCCCGCCCACCAGATACAGCGCCGGCTTCGATCCAGCCACCGCGCGAACTGCGAACAGTCCGATCTGCTCGGATCCATCGGGCAAATCCTCCTGCTTGAGGAAAGGCCCCTTGGCCGCCTCGGCAATTGCCGCCTCCCGAGAACCGAAGCGCGCCGGCCATTGCGCCGAGGAGAGAATGCTGCCGTCGTGCGAAACCAGCTCCAGATAATCAAGGTGGGCTGCATGCGCCAGCGGCGTTGCCACCGCCAGATAGGGCGCCGCGTTGCCGCCACTGCTGAATGCCTGGACCATCGGCTGCAGCGAGTCGCTCGCAGCCAGCCTGTCCAGCATCGTCACCAGATCTGTGCCGCGCGAGTTGAATTGGCTTTGAAAATGCGCGGCTACAGCAGTGCTCTGTTTGCGGTCAATTTCCGCAAAGGCGCGCCGCACCTGCAGAGTAACCGCAAACACCAATGCGACGACAACACCGGCCACCGTCAGCGAAAACAGCAGCAGCAGCTTCTGCCGCAGCGTCACTCCTTGCTCTCCAGGGTCACGCTACCATTCTGCCTCATGCGCCCCGGCGAACCCCAACCGAGCCGAATCCTCGCCCCGGCCCGTATCCAGAAAGTGACCTGCCCTCCAGCCTGACCCGCTCCCGGCCTTCCAGCCTCTAGGGTGTCACGGTGATCTCCCGGATCTGGAACTGTGTGGAAAGCCCAAGCGAGTCGGTTGCCACCGCCGTTATCGTATGCGTGCCCGCGGAGAGCGACGAGGCCGCCAGTGCGAACTTCCAGCCCGAGTTCGTATACCGCGAGCCCAGAATCTTCGCCATACCAGGCTGCGCAATGCCCAGCGTCGCATTCCCCGCCGCCGTGCCATCAACCAGGATCGAGACCTGGCTGACCGGAGCGCCATCGTGCACATCCGCCGCCCAGCCCTCCACCAGCAGATTGTCGCTCTGGCTCACCGTCGTCTGCCCCGTGCTCGAGTCCACCGCCCGGCCCAGCGAGCCAAACGGCGGACCATCCGGAGAGCTCGCTGCCACCGTAATGGTTTGCTTCCCGAGCGTGCTCGACATGCCCAGCGAGTCAGTGGCTGCGGCGCTCACGGTATGCGTCCCAGTGCTCAGGCCTGACCCGGCCATGGTGAAGCTCCAGCCGGAGTTGAGATAGGCGGCATTTTTCTGCGCCGCAACGACATCCGGGCGCGCGATGCCCAGCGTCGCCGTCCCCACCGTCGCGCCGTCGATGAGAATCGATACGCTGCTCACCGGCGCTCCGTCGTGCGGATCGGCCGCCCAGCCCGTCACCAGCAGGTTGTCGCCGGTAGCCACCGTGGTCGACCGCGTCGTGGCATCGATCGCCGGCCCCATCGCCCCGAAGGGAGGACCGTAAGATGCAGTCCCGGCCACGCTGAATGACCGTGCCTGCAGCTGTGTGGTCAACCCTGCCGAGTCGGTGACCAACGCAGTCGCATGGTGGTAGCCGATCCAGAGGCTCGCGGCAGGATATGTGAAGGTCCATCCGGAGTTGTAATACGCGAAGTTCTGATTGTCGGCAGCAATATCGGGCCGCCCGATACCCAGCGTGGCGTTGCCCACCGCCGTGCCGTCAATCAGAATGCTCACCTGGCTGACAGGCGCGCCCATCTTCGGATCCGCCGCCCATCCAGTGAACAGCACGTTGTCGCTCTGCGCGACGGTCGTCGCTCGCGTGGTCGCGTCGATCGGCTGGGCCATCGCGCCAAAGGGGGGATCGGCCGCGCCTATCAGCGAAATGGTCTGTGTGGTGTAGCCTGGCGCAGCGGCATTGAGATCGTTATCCGTCAGCACCACCGAACCGTTAATGTCCAGGTCGGTATCGCTTCCAGGCGTAAAGCTGATGGGAAGGTCGCAGCTGGCGCCGACGGAAAGTGTTCCCGCAGATCCGGCTCCGGGGCCAATGAGCGGGCAGGCGTTGGCAGCACTGCCGTCGAGGGTGAAATTCGCCGAGATGTTCGGGTTGGTGCCGGACGAGGGGATGGGGAAAGTCAGCGGCTGATTGCCGATATTCTGGACAACGACCGTCTGGGTGGCACCGGTTTGGCCGTCCATCATTGGTGGGAAGCTCAGACCGGCGGGATCTGCAAAGTTCATTTCGACCAGCGGGCTGCCGCTGAGATAGAGATTGCCGTTCCCATCCGTCGCAAGGACGCCGCCGATGGCTGCCAGCGTCGATTCGACATAGGCGTTGCCCGACGGCGTCTCCCTCAGTAGCCCGCTAGCGCCTATAACGTAGAGGTTCCCGGTACCGTCCACAACAACTTCACCGTAGGCGTTCGCGCGGGTGGCCACCGTCGATTGGGTATAACCGCTCCCCGAAGGCGTCTCCTTCAGCAGATCGTTTCCGTTGGGTATAAAGACGTCGCCACTGCCATCCACGGCCAGAAACTGGGCATTGTAGGCGCTGATCCCATTTGCAACCGACGACTCAACATAGACGCCGCCGGACAGAGTGTCCTTGAGCACGCTCATGGCGTAGCCTTGACCGCCATTCACGGGGCCCATTTCTGAGTAATAGAGGTTGCCGCTCCCGTCGACCGCAATGGCAATCGGCGCGTACTGATTGGGGTCTCCCACCGTTGACTGGACATATCCGTGTGGCGATGGCGTCTCTTTCAGCAAGCGGTGGTTGCCGTTATCCGAGATATAGACATTCCCGCCTCCATCCACAACCACGCCTAAGGCCTCGACCAAGCCGGTCCCTACCAACGACGGCGTGTATGTACCGTCTGAGAGCGTCTCCTTCAGCACAAGGCCATAAGTGTACGCCAGATAAATGTTGCCGTTTCCGTCCACTGCCGCACCGAAGTATTCGCCGCTCTCCGGCATGCCGCCTGCCATCACGACCGCTTGCTGCGCTGGAGAAAAGGCGATCTGCGGTCCTGCGCCGGTTCCTAAGATGTAGTTGCTTGCGATCTCATTCCCGCTGGTATCGTACAGGATCACCGCGCCGTAACGCGTTCCTGCAAATCTCGGCGTGAAGGTCACGTTCACCGTGCAAGCGTCCCCGGCGCTGTAGGAGTGGCTGCTTCCGTTGGTGGTGCAGGTGCCGGTGCCGGCGTCGGTGAAATCCAGGCCGGGCGCGCCCTGGGTCAGCACCGCCACGCTGCCGACCACGGTCGGGGCGGAAAAGTCGAAGATCACGGTTTGTGGCGAACCCGCGGATCCGACAGCCTGCGAGGCAGTGGCCCAGAGCCAGCGGCGCCATCGCTCCGGCTACGGCAAAAGAGCTGTAAACCAGCCCGTACAACGTTGAGAACGAACGCAGCCCGAAATACCGCCGCAGCATGTACGGGATCAGATCCAGTTCGCACCCGCCGCCCAGCCCGGCCAGCAGCGCAGCCGGCCCCGCCGCGGCAAACGTCCGCGCATGCGCCAGCAGAAACATGCCGCCCGCCGCAGCCAGCAGCGACCCCACGG
>JBARMS010000018.1:0-1586 GCA_049802575.1 Acidobacteriaceae bacterium
GCCCGGAGCTTCACCTCCTCGCTACTGAGGGTCTCCGCGGCGGGTTCATCGTGACGGTCGTCCGCCGATGGCTTCGTCGGCGCACTTTGCTCCCATCGATACCGATCTCTATCCACGTCAGAGATCACGCCGGCCAAGCTCGTCCAGGATCACGCGGACCGGGTCCCGGGCGGAGTCCGCGCCGAAGCGGATGCAAATCGACGCGCGGACCGGCGGCTCATAATCGCCGTCGACCCCGGTGAAGCCCTTGATTTCGCCGTTGCGAGCGCGACGGTAAAGCCCCTTGGGATCGCGCCGCTCGCACTCCTCCACAGGGGTGTCGACGAACACCTCGATGAACTCGAGCCCGCTGCTCTCGACGATGCCCCGGGCGGTCTCTCGATCGCAGACGTAGGGACTCACGAGCGAGACGATCGTGAGCGTGCCCGCCTGCGCCAGCAGCGCGGCCACGTGTGCCGTGCGGCGCACGTTTTCGCAGCGGTCCTCGCGGCCGAAGCCGAGGTCGCCGTTGATGCCGTGGCGAAGGTTGTCGCCGTCGAGCACGAACGCGCGCTTGCCGGCGTCGATCAAGTGCTGCTCGAGCGCGTGGGCGATCGTCGACTTGCCCGAGGACGGAAGGCCGGTCATCCACACCACCGCGCCGCGCTGACCGATCGCCTCCCAGCGCCGTGACCACGAGAAGCGGCTCTCGTGCCAGACGACGTTCGGGCTGGTCGGGGCGGCCGCGATCGAGGTGGCTTGCTCCACCGCCCGGACGATCATTCCCGCGCCCGCGGTCTCGTTCGTCTGCTCGTCGATCAGGATGAAGCTGCCGGTCTCGCGGCTGCGGCGGTAGTCGTCGAACATCAGCGGCGTGGTGGTCCGGACCATCACCCGACCGATGTCGTTCAACTCGAGCCGTTCGGCCCGCTCGTCGCGGTGCAGCGTGGACACATCGATCCGATAGCGGAGCGCCTCAACGGTGCCCCGAACGCTGAGCGTGGTGTGCTTGATGGCATAGCGCTTGCCTGGCTCGAGCGGCTTCTCGTTCATCCAGCAGACCGTCGCCTCGATCCTGGTGGAGACCGTTGGCCGGTTGCCGACTCGGCAGATCACGTCGCCCCGCGAGACATCGAGTTCGTCCTCGAGGTGAATAGCCACCGACATCGGCGCGAATGCCTCCTCGATCTCCGTGCCGTACTGGTCGACCGCGGCGATCCTGCTGGTCTCGCCCGACGGGAGGACGACCACCTCGTCGCCTCGTCTGAAGATCCCGCTGGCGACCTTGCCGGCGTACGAGCGGTAGTCGTGATGCTCGCCGCTCATCGGACGGATCACCCATTGGACCGGGAATCGCGAGTCGATCAGATTCCGATCGGAGCCGACGTGGACGGTCTCCAGGTGGTAGAGCAGCGGCGGGCCCTCGTACCACGCCATGCGACGCGACCGGTGCACGACGTTGTCGCCCTCGAGCGCGGAGATCGGGATGAACGTCAGGTCGGAGATCTCGAGCTTGGCGGCGAAGTCGCTGAACTCGTGCGCGATTGCGTCGAACACGCGCCCGTCGTAGCCGACGAGGTCCATCTTGTTGATGCACACGACGAGAT